>NZ_JBVJJE010000002.1:233431-742683 GCF_055585925.1 Streptomyces sp. NPDC052064 | reverse complement strand
GCGGGTGCGGGTGCTGTTCACGTTCCATCATGTGCTGCTGGACGGATGGAGTCTGGCCCGGGTGCTGTCCCTCGTCCTGGACCACCACACCGCCCAGGACGGCGAACGGCTTCCCCTCCCCACCGGCGGACTGCTGGCCGACCAGGCACGCTGGCACCTGCGCCAGGACGTTCCGGTCGCCGAGGAGTACTGGCGAGCCGCGCTGGCCGGCTTCGACGAGCCGGTGGCGCTGCCCGCGGACCACCCCGTCGAGCACTCCCGTCACACCCGCTCCTCCGAGCGCGTCGAAGTGGAGCTGAGCCCCGAACTGTCGGCGGGCATCGAGGCGTTCGCGCGGCGGCATCGGCTGACGGTGAACGCGGTCGTGCAGGGCGTGTGGGCGCTGATGCTGGCCGGGCGCAGCGGCCGCGAGGACGTCGTCTTCGGAGCCACGACCTCCGGCCGGCCCACCGATCTGCCGGGCGCGGAGGAGATGATCGGCCTGTTCATCAACTCCCTCCCGGTGCGCGTCCGCCTCGACCCCCGTGAGCGCGTCGTGGACTGGCTGCGCGCCCTCCAGGAGGAGCAGCTCCAGGCCCGCCGCTACGACTACCTGCCGCTGACCCGCATCCAGGCCCTGAGCGAACTCGACGCCGACCAACGCCTGTTCGACAGCCTCGTCATCTTCGCCAACTACCCCGTCGACACCGACGCGGCAGCCGGCCGGGGCCTGGCCGTCAGCGACGTCACTGCGGTCGAGGCCACCAACTACCCGCTCAACCTGGCCGCGTACACGGGGGACACGCTCAACCTGACCCTGCTCTATGATCCGGAGGTCTTCGACGAGGACACGGTGCGGGCGCTGCGCGACGACCTGCTGCTGCACGCCACCGCCGTCACCCAGGCCGGCCCCGAGCACACCCTCGGCAAGCTGCCCCTGGTCGACACCGACCGCCGCCGGCGCCTCCTCGACGACTGGGGCCGCGGCGCCCCCGGCGATGCCGGCACGACCCTCACCGCGGTCTTCGCCGACCAGGTCGCCCGGGTGCCCGAGCGCACCGCGCTCACCGTCGACGGCCGGGACATCAGCTACGCCGAACTCGACGCGAGGGCCAACCGTCTGGCCCACCGGCTCGTCGACGCCGGCGTCCGCCCCGACACCCGCGTGGGCGTCTGCCTCGGGCGCCGGGCCGAGCTGTTCGTGACCCTGCTGGCCGTGCTCAAGGCGGGCGGCGGTTATGTGCCGCTCGACCCTTCGTACCCGGCCGACCGCCTGGCGTTCATGGTCACGGACTCGGGAGCGGAACTCGTGGTCACCGACCACGAGTGCGTGTCGGCTCTGCCGCCCACCGACGCGCGGCTGCTGCTCCTCGACGACGCCGCTGAGGCCGCCGACATCGCGTCCCGGCCCTTGTCCGCGCCCGAGGTGAGGGTGCACCCCGACAACCTGGCCCACGTCATCTACACCTCCGGCTCCACGGGCCGCCCCAAGGGAGCCGTCCTCGCGCACCGAGGCGTGCTGCGGGTGGCCCGGGACCCCAAGCTCGCCCTGACCGAGCAGGACGTCGTCGGGCAGCTCGCCACCATCTCCTTCGACGCCGGGACCCTGGAGGTCTGGAGCGCCTGGCTCAACGGCGCCGCGCTGGCGGTCAGCCCCTCCCGCACGATGTCCGCCGTCGAACTCGGCAAGTTCCTCCAGGAAGCCGGGGTGTCCGCGGTCTGGATCACAGCCGGGTTGTTCCACGAGATCGTCGACACGGACGTACAGGTTCTGGCCGGGCTCCGGCTGGTGATGTCCGGCGGCGACACCCTCTCTCCGGCCCACTGCCTCAAGGTGGTGTCCGAACTCCCCGGCGTCCGAGTGATCAACGGATACGGCCCCACGGAAGGCACCGTCTTCACCACCCTGTTCGTGGTGAACGGCAACTACGGCGGTACCGGACCGATGCCGATCGGCACCCCCATCGCCGGCACCCGGCTGCGGGTGCTCGACCACGCGCTGCGCCCGGTGCCGCCCGGCGTGCCCGGCGAGCTGTACGTCTGCGGTGACGGCCTCGGACGCGGCTATGTGAACCGGCCCGGCATCACCGCTGAGCGGTTCGTGGCCGACCCGTTCGGCGGCCCCGGCGAGCGCATGTACCGCACCGGTGACCTCGTGCGCTGGCTGCCCGACGGCAGCCTGGACTTCGTCTCCCGCACCGACTTCCAGGTGAAGATCCGGGGACTGCGCATCGAACTCGGCGAGATCGAGGCGGCCCTGACCGCCCACCCGGAGGTGGCCCAGGCCCTGGTGCTGGCCCGCGAGGACCAGCCCGGCAGCAAGCGGCTGGTCGCCTACGTCGTATCGGACACCGAGGACCGGGCGCCGTCGCCGCAGGAACTGAAGGAGACCGTCGGCCGCCGACTGCCGGCCTACATGGTGCCGTCGGCCGTGGTCGTCCTGCCCGCCTTCCCCCTCAACCCCAACGGCAAGGTCGACCGGCGGGCGCTGCCCTCTCCGGAGGAGGCCCGGGGCGAGCGGCCGGAGACGGTCGCGCCCCGCACCCCGGCCGAGGAACTGCTCGCCGGCGTCTGGGGCGAGGTACTGGGTGTGGAGCGGTTCGGCGTCGAGGACAACTTCTTCGACCTCGGCGGCGACTCGATCCGCAGCATCCAGGTGATCTCACGCATCCGTGAGCTGTTCGTCATCGATCTGCCCGCCCGAGCACTGTTCGACAACCCCACCGTCGCCGACCTGGCGGCGGCCATCGAGGCACAGGTGATCGCCGAGGCCGAGGGCAGCGCCCCGTCCCCGGCCGGTCCCGGCGAGGGTTCCGGACCGACCGGCTGACCCAGCGTCACACCTCGTCATCGCCTGCCGGGCCACGACCCCCGGCAGGCCCACTTGGCAACCCCCGTGGAGGAGACACCCATGGACGCGGCGGCATCGCGCGAGAGCTGGATCGAGTCCCTGCCCGCGCATGTGCGAGACAGCCTGCGCGCACGCCTCGCAGGCGGCACCGCGCAGACACCCGGCGGACGGATCGAACCGGTGGGCCGGGACGGGAGACCGCCCCTCTCGTACGCGCAGCAACGCCTCTGGTTCCTCGACGAGTTCGACCCCGGCAGCGCCGAGTACAACTCCTGCCTCTCGCTGCGCCTGGTCGGCGGCCTCGATGTCGCCGCCCTCGCGGCGGCGCTGTCCGCCCTGGTCGCCCGGCACGAGTCGTTACGCACCACCTTCGACGCCGTCGACGGGGAGGGCTTCCAGGTCGTCGGGCAGCCGTTCACCGTTCCGGTGCCCGTGACCACGATCCCCGGGCCCGCCGACGCGGAACGGGACGCCGTCCTGGCCAACCTGCTGCGTGCGGAGGCGGCACGTCCCTTCGACCTGCGCCGAGGCCCCCTGCTGCGGCCCCTGCTGGTCCGGCTGTCCGCCCATGAGCACGTCCTGGCGATCACGATGCACCACATCATCACCGACGGCTGGTCGATGGGCGTCCTCGGCCGTGAGCTGGCCGCGCTGTACGACCGGGCCACCATGACCGGCACGTACGCCCCCGATCAGCTGCTCACCGAGAGCGGACTGCCGCCCCTGCCCGTGCAGTACGCCGACTTCGCCGCGTGGCAGCGCGCCACACTCACCGGGCCGGCGCTGGAGCGGCGGCTGTCGTACTGGACGTCGAAACTCGACGGCATCGTCCCCCTGGAGCTGCCGACGGACCGCCCTCGGCCCGCGGTACGCACCTCCGCGGGCGCCCAGCACCGCTTCACCCTGTCCGCCGATACCGCCCGCCGCCTCGCGGAGGTGGCCCGCGCCCACGGCGCCACGCTGTTCATGGCCGTGACCGCGCTCAGCCAGCTGGCCTTTTCGCGCTGGTCGGGGCAGAGCGACATCGCCGTCGGCACGACGGTGTCGGGACGGGACCGGGCCGAGACCGAGGGGCTGATCGGCTTCTTCGTCAACACTCTCGTGCTGCGCACGGAGGTCGACGAGACCCGCTCCTTCGGGCGGTTCCTGGAGTCGGTGAGGGAGACGGTGCTGGAGGCGTTCGCGCACGCGGACGTGCCGTTCGAGCGTGTGGTGGACGCCGTGGTCACCGAACGGGACCTGAGCCGGCCGCCCCTCGCCCAGGCCATGGTGTCCCTGCAGAACACGCCCTCCGAACCGATGGCCCTGCACGGCCTGCTGTCGGAGGAGTACATCTTCGAACGCGATCAGGCGCTGTGCGACATCGACATCGACTTCTGGGAGCGGGACGGTGCCCTGCTGGGAGCCGTCCAGTACAACACGGATCTGTTCGACGCGGCCACGGTCGAGCGGCTCTGCCGCCACATACGCGTCCTCGCCGAGCGTCTCACCCAGCAGCCCGACCGCCCCATGGCGGGCGTGTCCATGCTCACCGAGGAGGAGTACGACCTGGCCGTACGCGGCCTGGGCGGCGTCTCCCGCCCGATGACCGCGACAACCCTGCCCGAGGTGTTCGCCGCACAGGCCGCCCGCACCCCCGACGAGGTGGCGCTCGTCTGCGGCACCACCTCCCTCACCTTCGCCGAGCTGGAGGAGCGCGCGAACCGGCTGGCGCACCACCTCGCCGCCCGCTCCATCGGCCCGGAGGACCTCGTCGCGCTCGCCCTGCCGCGCACCGAGCACATGGTCGTCGGCATCCTCGCGGTCCTCAAGGCGGGCGCCGCCTACCTGCCGCTCGACCTCGACCTGCCCGCCGACCGCATCGCCTTCATGATCGATGACGCGGTGCCCGCCCTGGCGCTGGTCCACACGGACGCCACGGCCGGCCGGGCGGACGCGTTCGCCCGGGTACCGGTCCTCGACCTCGCCGCCCCGGACACCGGCGACCTCCTCGCCGCCTGCCCGGCCCACATCCCCACGGACGCCGATCGGGTGCGCCCGCTGCGCCCGGCCAACCCGGCGCACCTCATCTACACGTCAGGCTCCACCGGCCTGCCCAAGGGCGTGCTGACCGACCACGCCGGCCTGTTCAACCTCTACCGCAACCACCTGACGGAGTTCATTCAGCCGGAGGTCCGGGCGGCCGGCGGACGCCGCTTCCGGGTCGCCCTCACCGCGGTCTTCTCCTTCGACACCTCCTGGGAGGGCCTGCTGTGGATGGTCGCCGGACATGAACTCCACGTCCTGGACGACGAGATCCGCCGCGATCCCGAGGGGATCGTCGCCTACGTCGGCAAGGAACGCGTCGACCTGCTCGACCTGACGCCCACCTACGCCGAGCAGGTCGTCGCCGCCGGACTGCTCACCGGTGAGCACCGGCCGGCGGTGCTGATGCTCGGCGGCGAGGCCGTCGGCGAGACCCTGTGGCGTACCCTGCGCGAGGCCGGGGACAGCACCACGGGATACAACTTCTACGGCCCCACCGAGGCCACCGTCGACACTCTGTGGTGCCGGCTCGACGCCAGTGAGCGGCCCGTGATCGGCCGGCCCGTGCACAACACCGGGGTGTACGTCCTGGACCGGCTGCTGCGGCCGGTGCCCGCCGGAGTGCCCGGCGAACTCCACCTGGCCGGACCGCAGTTGGCGCGCGGCTATCTCAACCGGGTCGCACTGACCGCCGAGCGGTTCGTGGCCGACCCCTTCGGGCCTCCCGGCTCCCGCATGTACCGCACGGGTGACCTGGTGCGCCGTACCGCCGACGGAGTCGTCGAATACCTGGGGCGCACCGACGACCAGGTCAAGATCCGCGGCTTCCGCATCGAACTGGGCGAGGTGGAGTCGGCCCTCGCGGCGCATCCGGACGTCGCTCAGGCCGTCGCGGTCGCCCGGGAGGGCCGTACCGGCGGCATGCAGCTCGTCGGTTACGTCGTCCCGCGTCCCGGCGCCACCGCGCCCGGCACCGCCGAACTGCGTCAACTGCTGTCCCGCAGCCTGCCCGACTACATGGTGCCGACCGCTGTGGTCGCTCTGGACACACTGCCGATGACCAGCAGCCGCAAGGTCGACCGCAAGGCCCTGCCCGCCCCGGATCCCGCCGCCTTCGCCGCCGCCGCGACGCGGGTGCTGCCCCGCACCGCCGTGGAGGAGGTGCTGGCCGGCATCTGGACCCAGGTGCTCGGTCTCGACGGCGTCGGCGTCACCGACAACTTCTTCGAACTGGGCGGCAACTCGATCCTGAGCATCCAGGTGATCTCCCGGGTCCGGAAGACCTTCGGCATCGAGCTGTCCGCGCGGGCCCTCTTCGACCGGCCCACCATCGCCGGCCTCGCCCACCTGGTGTCCGAGGGCCGGGCCGCCGCGCACACCGGCCGTATCGTCCCGGCCGGCCGCGACCGGCGGCTGCCGCTGTCCTTCGCCCAGGCCCGGCTGTGGTTCCTCGACGAGTTCGAGCCCGGCAACGCCGCCTACAACGCCGGCGGCGTGCTGCGCCTCACGGGCGAGCTGGACACCGGCGCGCTGTCGGCCGCGCTGTCCGCCCTGGTGCTGCGCCACGAGGTGCTGCGCACGACCTTCGACGTCATCGACGGCGAAGCAGTGCAGGTCGTCGGCCAGCCGTACGAGGTGCGGCTGCGTGTCACCTTCGTGGCGGCCTCCGAGGGTGTGGAGCGGGAGGCACAACTCGACGACGTCCTCCGTACGGAGATCGCCGTCCCCTTCGACCTGCGGCGCGGACCCCTCCTGCGCACCCTGCTGGTCCGGCTGGCACCCGACGAGCACGTGCTGGCCCTGACCCTGCATCACATCGTGACCGACGGATGGTCCATGGGCGTCGTGGCCCGGGAACTCGGCGCGCTGTACGGCGCTGCCCACGAAACCGGCGCGCGCGACGCCCGCGACGTACTGGACCACGCGGGCCTGGAGCCGCTGCCGGTGCAGTACGCCGACTACGCGGTGTGGCAGCGCGAACGGCTCGCCGAGTCCGAGCTCGAACGCCAACTCGCCTTCTGGCGGAACCGCCTGGACGGCATCGCCCCCTTGGAGTTGCCCACCGACCGTCCCCGCCCCGCCGTGCGCGGTTACGCCGGCGCGCTGCACCCCTTCCGTCTGACGCCCGCAGCCACCGCGGCCCTGACCGGCGCCGCCCGCGCCCACGGCGCCTCCCTGTTCATGGCGGTGACGGCGCTGACCCGGCTGGTGCTCGCGCGTTGGTCCGGGCAGCGGGACATCGCGCTGGGCACGCTCAGCTCGGGCCGCGACCGGGCCGAGACGGAGGGGCTGATCGGCTTCTTCGTCAATACGCTGGTGCTGCGCGGCGAGGTCGACGAGTCCGCCACCTTCGGGCAGTCGCTCCAGGCGGTGCGCGAGACCGTGCTGGAGGCGTTCGCCCACGCGGACGTGCCGTTCGAGCGCGTGGTGGACGCCGTGGTCACCGAACGGGACCTGAGCCGTCCCCCGCTCGTCCAGGCGCTGATCGCCTTCCAGAACACCCCCGACGAGCCGATGGTCCTGCCCGGACTGAGGCTGTCCGAGCAGCCCATGTCACGGGACTTCTCCCTCTTCGACCTCACCTTCAACTTCTGGGAGGAGGGCGACACGCTGTGCGGCTCGGTGGAGTACAGCACCGAACTGTTCGACGAGAGCACCGTGCGGCGGCTGGCCGGCCATCTGGCCGGGCTGGCCGACGCACTCGACGGCGGCGTGGACGACCTGCCGATGTTCCGGCTGCCCATGCTCACCCCGGCGGAGCAGGAGCGGGCCGAACACGACCTGACCGGTGAGCGGCACCCCGCGCGCGCGGCGACGGCCGCCGAGCGCTTCGAGCGGCAGGCGGCCCGCACCCCCGACGCGCCCGCTGTGGTCTGGGACGGCGGCCGGCTCACCTACGCCGAACTCAACGAGCGCGCCAACCGGCTCGCCCGCCACCTGGTGTCGCTCGGCGTGGGCCCCGAGGACGTGGTGGCCGTCTCCCTGCCCCGGTCGAGCGAGCTGCTGACCGCCCTGTACGCGGTGCACAAGGCCGGAGCGGCGTACCTGCCGATCGACACCGCCTACCCGGCGGAACGCGTCGCCGCGCTGCTGGCCGACGCCCGCCCGGTGTGCCTGCTCACACACGGGGACCAGCCCGAACCGGTCATGACGGCGTCGGTGCCCACCGTGTCCCTGGACGCGCCCGGCACCGTCGACCGGCTTGCCGCGCTGCTCGGCACCGACCTCGGCGATCAGGACCGGCGGGCGGCGCCGCGCGGGGAGAACGCCGCGTACGTCATCTACACCTCCGGCTCCACGGGCCGCCCCAAGGGCGTCGTCGTCTCCCAGGGCAACCTCGCCCACTACGTGGACTGGTGCGTCGGCAACTACCCAGGGATCGCGGGCGGCGCCGTCCTGCACTCGTCCGTCTCCTTCGACCTGACGGTCACCACGCTGTTCGCCCCGCTCGCCGTCGGCGGCACCGTCTACGTCACCGCCCTGGACGAGGCCACGCCGGCCTTGTGGGCCGACCTCCCCGCCCCCACCTTCGTCAAGGCCACCCCGAGCCACCTCCCCCTGCTGGAGTCCCTCCCCAAGGAGGTGCTGGCCGACGGGGACCTGGTCGTCGGCGGTGAACAGCTGCTGGGCGAGACACTGGCCGCCTGGCGGTCCCACCACCCCCGAGCCCGCGTCGTGAACGAGTACGGCCCCACCGAGGCGACCGTCGGTTGTGTGGTCCATACCGTGTCTCCCGAGGACCCCGACACCCCGGGTGCCGTGCCCATCGGCGGACCGTCGTGGAACATGCGGGTCCATGTCCTCGACCGGCATCTGCGCCCCGTCCCGGCCGGTGTGCACGGCGAGCTCTACCTGGCCGGCGAGCAGCTGGCCCGCGGCTATCTGCGGCAGCCCGCGCTGACCGCCGACCGTTTCGTCGCCGACCCGTTCGGCACACCGGGCGCCCGCATGTACCGCACCGGCGACCTGGTACGCCGGCGTGCGGACGGCGTGCTCGAGTACCTGGGGCGTACCGACGACCAGGTCAAGATCCGCGCGCACCGCATCGAACCGGGCGAGGTGGAGGCTGCCCTGGCCGGCTGCCCCGGCCTCGGCCAGGTGTGCGTGGTGGCCGCCGACGGCCCCTCGGGCCGGCGGCTGGTCGCCTACGCCGCCCCGCGCGCCGACGGCCCCGGCTGTGACGCGGACGCTCTGCGGGCCTACGCCGCCCGGGTGCTGCCCGAGTACATGGTGCCGTCCGTCTTCGTCCTTCTCGAGGTGCTGCCGCTCACCGTCAACGGCAAGGTCGACCGCGCCGCGCTCCCGGACCCCGAGGCGGCCCGTGCCCCGCAGACGTCCTGGGCGCAGCCGCGCACAGAGACCGAGCGGATCATCGCCGACGTATTCGCCGAACTCCTGGGGCTGGAGCAGGTGTCCGTCGACGACAGCTTCTTCGAGCTGGGCGGCGACTCGATCCTGAGCATCCAGCTCCTTGCCCGCTGCCGGCGGGCCGGAGTGACTCTGACGTCCAAGGACGTCTTCCGCGGCGGCTCGGTGCGGGCGCTGGCCGAGCTGGTCGACGGCGCCGCACAGTCCGGCGAGACGCCGCGCCCGCGGGAGAAGGCCGGTGCCGAGGAGGGCCGCCCGGTGCCGCTGTCGCCCGTCCAGCGGTGGTTCTTCGACTCCTACGGAGCCGCCTCCTACTACAACATGTCCGTCCGGCTCGCCCTCGCCCCCGGCACCGACCTCGATGCCGTCACCGACGCGGCGGAGGCCGTCCTGGCCCACCACACCACCCTGCGGCTGCGGTTCGCCGGGCAGGGCGAGGAGCGGCGGCAGAGCGTGGCGCCGACGAGTGAGGCGGTCCGCGTGGAACGCGACGACCTGGGTGCGGTCGACCCCGAGCAGTGGGAGGACGTCGTCACCGCTCGGGTGGCGCGGGCCCAGGAGTCGCTCGACCTGGAGCGGGGCCCGGTCGCCCGCTGCGTCCTCCTCGACGGTGGGGAGCACAACCCGCCGACGCTGATCCTGGTGATGCATCACCTCGTCGTCGACGCCGTTTCGCTGCGCATTCTCGTGGACGATTTCGTCGCCGCCTGCGAACAGCGCGCGGGGGGTGCGGAAATACAACTCGATCCGGTCGGAACATCGTTCCCGGATTGGATCGATGAATTGTCCTCCCGTGCCGCAACCGGCGTATGGGACGCGGAAATTCCGTATTGGCGGGAGACGGTCTCCCGTGAATTCCCGGAAATACCTCTGGATAGGACCGGCGAGAATCTGGTAGCGTCCGAGGCGGAATACACGGTGGAACTCGACGCGGCGGAGACGGAATCCGTTCTCCGTACCGCTCCGGGCCGGTATCGGGTCCGGACCGAGGAAATACTGCTCACCGCGCTGGGCGCGGCTGTCCAGTCCTGGGCAGGCCCCGGCGGCCTCACCCTGGACCTGGAGGGCCACGGCCGCGACGAGGCCGTCGGCGAGACGGATCTGTCCCGCACCGTCGGCTGGTTCACCACGCTCCACCCGCTGCATCTGACCGTCCCGACCGAGGGCGACGCCCGCAGCAGACTGCGTGCGGTGGCCCGTCAGGTGCGCGCGGTCCCCGGCCGTGGCCTCGGCTACGGCGTGCTGCGCCACCTGCGGGGAGTCGGGGAGCTGTCCCCCGTGACACCGCCCCAGCTCCTGTTCAACTACCTCGGCCGGTTCGAGTCCGGCGACCGGACACCGGGCGGCTCGCTCGTCCGGTCGGTCGCCGCGGCGGACCGCCAGCACGACGGCTCCCTGCCGCGTCCCCACCTGCTCGACGTCACGGCGGCCGTGGCGGACGGCCGACTCCGTATCGCCGTGCGCTACTCCCGCGACCTCCACGACCCGCAGACCATCGCCCGGTTCGCCACCCGCCTCGCGGAGGAGCTGCGCACGCTCACCGCCGGCCGGTGACAGTGCCCCGCCTTCCCTGACCGACGAACACCCCGGAGAAGAAGAGACCCTCATGACGAACCCCTTCGAGAACGACGACGCCTCCTACCGCGTGCTGGTCAACGCCGAAGGCCAGCACTCCCTGTGGCCGGACTTCGCCGACGTGCCGGCCGGCTGGGACGCCGCCTTCGGCCCTGCCCCGCGGCAGGAGTGCCTGGAGTACGTCGAAGAGCACTGGACGGACATGCGGCCCAAGAGCCTGATCGAGGCCATGGGCTCCTGACTCCGCCCCTCCGCCGACTCCCTGAGCCCCACCCCCTGACGAAAGGCAGAACGGCATGAGCGGGCCCGTGCCCGAGCCGCCTGCCGTGCTCGGTGACTGCCGAGGACGGCTGGACGGCACCTCCCTGACCGCGCTCGCGGTCTACGAACCCGACACCGACGACCTGGACGTCGTGCGCTGGGTCACCGACCACCGCACCCGGCTGATGGAGATGCTCGCCGCCCACGGCGCCGTCCTCGTCCGGCGCGCCGTGTACGACGCGGAGACACTGAACGCGGTGGCCGCGCGCGTCGGCGGGGAACTGCTCACCTACACCGAGCGGTCCACCCCGCGCAGCCAGGTCAGCGGCAACGTGTACACGTCCACCGAGTACCCCGCGAACCAGACCATCGTCCAGCACAACGAGAGCGCCTACTCGGCCAGTTACCCCCAGTGGCTGTTCTTCGCCTCGACCCTGCCCGCCGAGACCGGCGGCGAGACCCCGCTGGCGGACAGCCGGTCGGTGGTGGAGCAGCTGCCCGCGGACCTGGTGGCCCGCTTCCGGGACAAGGGCGTCCGCTACACCCGCGCCTACCGCGAGGGAATGGGCCTGACCTGGCAGGAGTCCTTCCAGACGGAGGACCGGCGGCAGGTCGAGGAGTACTGCGCGGCGCGCGGCATCGAGTACACCTGGACCGACGACGGGCTGCGCACCCGGCACCACAGGCCCGCCCTGATCACCGACCCGGTCAGCGGCCGGGAGAGCTGGTTCAACCAGGCCCACCTCTTCCACACCAGTAACCTGCCGCCCGCCACCCGCGAGGCGCTCCTCGAGATGTTCGACGAGGAGGACATGCCGCGCGCTGCCTACTACGGCGACGGGACACCCATCGCCGACGAGGAGATGGAGCTGATCCGCGGAGCCCTGGAGAAGTGCGTCCACGCCTTCCCCTGGGAGCGGGGCGACCTGCTGATGGTCAACAACCTGCTCGTCTCGCACGGCCGTAGGCCCTACACCGGGCAGCGCCAGACCCTGGTGGCCATGGCCGGCAAGGGAGGTGTCGTCCAGTGACCACGGAGCCCCGCGAACCGGCGGGCGAGCGCGATGCCGTGGCCCGGGTGCGTGAGTACTACCGGCGGGTGGACGCGTCCGACGTGCCCGGTCTGGTAGGCCTCTTCGCCACCGACGCCGTCTACCGGCGCCCCGGCTACCCGCCGATCCGCGGCCATGCGGGCCTGGAGTCCTTCTACCGCGGCGAGCGCGTCATCGAGCGCGGGCGGCACACCCTCGACACCGTCGTGGCCGACGGCCTCAGGGTCGCCGTCACGGGTGCGTTCGAGGGCGACCTCAAGGACGGTCGCCATGTGTCGCTGGAGTTCGCCGACGTGTTCGTGCTCGACGCGGACCAGCGCTTCGTGCGCCGGGACACCTACTTCCACACCCCGCTGGTCTGAACGGTGCCGCGTCCGCGGCGTCATGACCCGCCACCGAGGAGTCCGTTGTGAAACTCGTCAGGAATCCGGCGGCCCTGCCGGTGCCGGCCGACGAACGGGCGCGGCGCACCGCCGCCCCCGCCTTCGGCACGGTGCTCACCGAGCACATGGTGTCCGCCCGCCATGACATCGAGCATGGCTGGCACGACGCGCGACTGGAGCCGTACGCCCCGCTGTCGCTCGACCCCGCCACCGTGGGGCTGCACTACGGACAGGTGGTGTTCGAGGGGCTCAAGGCCTTCCGCACGCAGGACGGCTCGCTGGCCGTCTTCCGCCCCGAGGCCCACGCTCGCAGGCTGCGGCAGTCCGCCCGCCGTCTGATGGTGCCGGAACTGCCCGAGGAACTGTTCCTCGCCAGTGTCGAAGCCCTCGTGGAGCAGGACCAGGCGTGGCTGCCGGACGACCCCGACATGAGCCTGTACCTGCGCCCCGTCGTCTTCGCGAGCGAGGCGACGCTGGCGCTGCGGCCGGCCCAGGAGTACCGCTATCTGCTTCTGGCCTGCGTCACCGAGGGTTACTTCGGCCGGGCGCAGCGGCCGGTCCGGGTGTGGGTCACCGAGGAGTTCAGCCGGGCCGCACCCGGCGGCACCGGGGCGGCCAAGTGCGCCGGTAACTACGCGGCCGGCCTGCTCGCCCAGGAGACCGCCCGCGAGCACGGCTGTGACCAGGTCGTCTGGCTCGACGCGGCCGAGCACCGCTGGGTCGAGGAAATGGGCGGCATGAACCTGTTCTTCGTGTTCGGTGAGGGCGGCGACGCCCGCCTGGTCACACCGCCGCTGGGCGGGACCATCCTGCCGGGCATCACCCGCGACAGCGTCCTGCGGCTCGCCCCGGAACTCGGCCTGCCCGTGGCCGAGGCGCAACTGAGCGTCGAGGAGTGGCGCAAGGGATGCGAGAGCGGCGAGATCACCGAGGTCTTCGCCTGCGGTACGGCCGCCCGCATCAGCCCGGTCAACGAGGTGTGCACGGCGGACACGACCTGGACCGTCGGCGACGGCACCATGGGAGCGGTGACGGCACAGCTGTCGCGCGAACTGTTCGCCATCCAGCGCGGATCCGTCCCGGACCGCCGGGGATGGCTGCATCCGGTGCCGGGCACCTCGGCCGCGCCGGCGGGTGCGGCGTGAGCGGTCCCACGGCCCCCGTCGCCACACCGTTGTCCGGACGGCTCCTCGGGCTGCTCGACGCTTCCGGCGTCCGCTACGAAGTGCTCGCGCACAAGGCCGAGGGCCGGACGGACCGGGCGAGCGAGCTGCGCGGGCACCACCTGGCGGCCGCCGCGAAGTCCATGGTCGTCACCGTGCTGGGCGGCGACCGCACCGAGCAGCACGTCCTCGTGGTCGTCCCCGGCGACCGGCGAGTGGACCTGACCCGCGTGGCCCTGCTCTACGGAGGGCGCAAGGCCCGGCTCACGGACCGAGCCCTGGCCGAGCGGCTGGCCGGCACCGTCAGCGGCAGCATCATCCCGCTCGCCCTGCACGAGGACATCGACGTGCTGGCCGACCCGGCCCTGTTCCGCGAACCCGTCCTCTACTTCAACGCCGCACGCCTCGACCTGTCCGTCGCCCTGCGCGTCGAGGACTACCGGGCGCTGGCGAACCCGACCGTCGTGGCGATCACCGAGTAGCGGCGGCACCCGGCACCGCGCGGTGCGTGTGCCGGACCACATCTGTCAGAAGAACCACCACATGAACGGCTCGCAGCGGAGGAAACCCGTGCTCTCAAATGTAGTGATCGTCGGCGGCGGCACATCCGGCTGGATGACGGCCGCGTATCTGCGGGCCGCTCTCGGCGACGGCATCAACGTCACCGTGGTCGAATCCCGGCGTATCAAAACCATCGGCGTCGGCGAGGCGACGTTCAGCACCGTACGCCACTTCTTCGACTACCTCGGGCTCCCCGAAACGGAGTGGATGCCCAAGTGCAACGCCACCTACAAGCTCGGCATTCGGTTCGAGAACTGGCGTGAGAAGGGCCACTATTTCTACCACCCCTTCGAGCGGCTGCGGGTCGTCGACGGATTCCCGCTCACCGACTGGTGGCTGGAGAAGAAGCCCAGTGACCGCTTCGACCGCGACGTCTTCCTGATGTCCGCGATCTGCGACGCCGAACGCTCTCCGCGCTACATGGACGGCAGGCTGTTCGAGCAGGACTTCGTCGAGCAGCGGGAGGGGCAGCTGGAGCGGACCACCCTCTCCGAGCAGAACACGCAGTTCCCCTACGCCTACCAGTTCGACGCCTCGCTGCTCGCCGACTTGCTCACCGAGTACGCCACCGAGCGCGGTGCCCGGCACATCGAGGACGACGTGCTGGAGGTCGTCCGCGACAACCGCGGATGGATCAGCCATCTCAGGACGCGTGAGCACGGCGACATAGCCGGCGACCTCTTCATCGACTGCACCGGGTTCCGCGGCCTGCTGCTCAACCAGGCGCTGGAGGAGCCGTTCATCTCCTATCAGGACACGCTGCCCAACGACAGCGCTGTCGCCCTGCGCGTACCGGTGGACATGAAGGTCAGGGGCCTGCGCCCGTGCACGACCGCCACCGCCCAGGAGGCCGGCTGGATCTGGACGATCCCGCTCTACGGCCGCGTCGGCACCGGCTATGTGTACGCCGGCGACTACATCACGCCGGACGAGGCCGAGCGCACGCTGCGCGAGTTCGTCGGACCCGAGGCCGACGACCTGGAGGCCAACCACATCCGTATGCGGGTCGGCCGCAGCCGCAACTCGTGGGTGAACAACTGCGTCGCCATCGGCCTGTCCAGCGGTTTCGTCGAGCCCCTGGAGTCCACCGGGATCTTCTTCATCCAGCACGGCATCGAGGAACTCGTCAAGCACTTCCCCGACGCCACCTGGGACCCCGGGCTGCGCGACACCTACAACCGTGCCGTGGCCAACGTCATGGACGGCGTACGCGAGTTCCTCGTCCTGCACTACCGGTGCGCCGGGCGCAGCGACAACGCCTACTGGCGCGACGCGAAGACCCGCGCGGTCCCCGACGGCCTGGCCGCCCGCATGGAGGAGTGGCAGAGCAAGCTCCCCACCCAGGAGACGGTCTTCCCGCACTACCACGGGTTCGAGTCCTACTCCTACCTGTCCATGCTGCTCGGCCTGGGCGGCCTCGACCTGAAGCCCCCGCGGGCGCTGGCGCTGATGGACGACACACGCGCCCTCAAGGAGTTCCAGCTCATCAAGGACCAGGCGCGCGAGCTCGTACAGCGTCTGCCCAGCCAGTACGAGTACCTCGCCCAGATGCACTGACCTGCCTGCGATCAGAACGCGGACGGCCCCCCGGCGGCGGACGCGCAACCGCGCACGTCGCGCTCCGCCGCCCCGCCGCGCCTTCGTCCGCACGGCGGGGACGGACGCCCACTCCACTCACCAGCCGAACGGGGCACGCCCTTGACCTCTCTGTCCTCCAGTGTCCAGCCCGGTACACCGACGGCCTTCCGCTCCCTCATGTCCGGATTCCCGACCGGCGTGGCCGTGATCACCGCCCTGGACGAGCACGACGCCCCCTGGGGCATGACGTGCTCCGCGTTGTGCAGTGTCACCGTGGACCCCCCCACCCTTGTCGTCGGCATGCGGGCCGAGAGCCCGACCCTGGCCGCCGCTCTGCACCGCGGCCGGTTCACCGTCAACCTGTTGCACACCGAGGGCCGCAGCAGCGCGGAACTGTTCGCCTCCGGCGACCCCGACCGCTTCGCCGCCGTCGACTGGGCCCTGCCCGAAGGCGCCGGCGGCCCTCACCTGACCCGGGCCGCGCACGCCGTCGCCGACTGCCGCGTCGTGCACTCCGTACGGATCGGCGGGCAGCGCATGGTCTTCGGCGAGGTGTTCCGCATCACCGAACAGGCCGAACCGCGCCCCCTGCTGTACGGGATGCGCACCTACGGTTCCTGGCCCGTCGACTGAGCGCCTCTCCCACCCCGCCGCCCGGGGAACCCCTGTCCACCCACCTCACCGTCTGGAGCGACATGTCCGCAGCCAGCGTGCACTCCGGCAGCAGCCGGCCCGCCACCAGAACGGCGCGGCCCCGGCGCTACCTGATGTGCCGGCCCAGTGCCTTCGACGTCACCTACGCGATCAACCCCTGGATGGACCCTGCCAAACCGGTCGACACCGCCCTCGCGGTCGCGCAGTGGGAGCGGCTGCGCTCCCTCTACCGCGATCTCGGGCACACGGTGGAGCTCATCGACCCGCTGCCGGGGCTGCCCGACATGGTCTACGCGGCCAACGGCGCCACCGTCGTCGACGGCAAGGTGCTCGGTGCCCGGTTCCGCAACACCGAACGCGTCCCCGAGGGTCCCGCCTACCTCGCCTGGTTCCGGGCGAACGGCTACCTGGACTGCCACGACCCCCGGTACGTCAACGAAGGCGAGGGCGACTTCCTCGTCACCGACAGCTGGGTCCTGGCCGGCCACGGGTTCCGCAGCTCCCGCGACGCCCACACGGAGGCACAGGAGTTCTTCGGCCGCCCGGTCGTCGGCCTGCGGCTCGTCGACCCCGCCTACTACCACCTCGACACCGCACTGGCGGTGCTCGACGGCGACGAGGTCATGTACAACCCGGCCGCGTTCTCGCCGGGCAGCAGGGAGGTGCTGCGGCGGATGTTCCCCGACGCCCTGCTCGTCTCCCCGGCCGACGCCGCGGTCTTCGGACTGAACGCGGTGAGCGACGGACGCCATGTCGTTCTGCCCGAGGCCGCCACCGGGCTGACGCACCAGCTTCGCGAGCGGGGCTTCGAACCCGTTGGCGTCGACCTGTCCGAACTCCTGAAGGGGGGCGGCAGCGTGAAGTGCTGCACCCTCGAACTCCGCGACTGACGGCCGAACCGTCCCCTGATCCGGAAGCGCCGTGCGGCTCCCTCTTGTCCCGCACGGCGCTTTTCGTTCCCCACGAAAGATCAACGGAAAGGTGGCACAGTGCACATGGACACCAGCGAACCAGCGAGAGACCGGGGAGTACAGCGCTCGAGTCCCATGCCGGTCGCCAAGTACCCGCCCTACCGGCCCATCGGCCTGCCGGACCGGACTTGGCCGGACCGGGTGGCCCAGCGGGCGCCGCTGTGGTGCAGCGTGGACCTGCGCGACGGCAACCAGGCACTCATCGACCCCATGGACGTCGACCGCAAGCGCAGGATGTTCGACCTCCTCGTGGCCATGGGGTTCAAGGAGATCGAGGTCGGCTATCCGACGGCGTCGCGCGACGACCACGACTTCGTGCGTCACCTCATCGAGGACGACGCCATCCCCGACGACGTCGTCATCCAGGTCATGGCGCCGATCCGGCAGGACTTCATCGAGCGCACCGCGCACTGTCTGCGAGGCGCCCGCAGGGCGGTGCTGCAGGTGTTCAACCCCACCTCGGAGGTGCAGCGCCGACTGGTGCTGCGGACCGGCCGCGAGGAGGTGCGCGCCCTCGCCCTCGACGGCGCGCAGCAGGCACTGCGCCTGCAGGACTCCCTGCCCGGTACCGAGCTGTACCTGCAGTACGCCCCCGAGTCCTACACCCAGACCGAACCCGACTACGCCCTGGACGTGTGCAACGACGTCCTGGACTTCTGGGTGCCCCGAGCGCGGTCCACGCTGCGTATCAACCTGCCCGCCACGGTCGAGGTCTTCCCGCCCCAGGAGTTCGCCGACCGTATCGAGTACATGCACCGCAACCTCGCCCACCGCGAGCGCGTCCTGCTCTCGGTCCATCCGCACAACGACCGGGGCAGCGGGGTCGCGGCGGCGGAGCTGGCGGTCCTCGCCGGCGCCGACCGCGTGGAGGGCACGCTCTTCGGCAACGGCGAGCGCACCGGCAACGTCTGTCTGATCACGCTCGCCATGAACCTCCTCACCCAGGGCGTCGACCCGATGCTCGACCTCCGGGAGATCGACCGGGTGCGCCGCATCGCGGAGGACTGCACCCACATGCCGGTCGGCCCCCGTCACCCCTGGGCCGGCGACTTCGTGTACACGTCCTTCGCCGGAACCCACCAGGACGCCATCAGCAAGGGCCTGCGGGCCAGACAGGAGGCAGGCGACGACCCCACCGCGATCTGGGACGTGCCGTATCTGCCGGTCGACCCGCGGGACATCGGGCGCGACTACCAGGCCCTCATCCGCATCAACACCCAGTCCGGCAAGGGTGGCATCGCCCATCTGCTGCGCTGTGAGCGCGGTCTCGACCTGCCGCGGCGCCTGCAGATCGACTTCGCCGCCGAGATGCAGCGGGTGTGCGAGCAGGTCGGCGGCGAGGTGTCGGCACATCAGCTCTGGATGCTCTTCCAAGAGACGTACGTCCTGCCCGGCCTGGCGGGCGCGGGCGGACCCGAGTCCGTCGCCGCTCTCCTGCCGGGCGCCGCGTCCGGCGACTGGTCCGAGTGGGCCCGGTGCGCGCTGGCCGAAGCCCACATGCAGGGCAGCGTACGGGACTTCGTGGTGTCCCCCGCGGGCCGACGGGGCGAGCAGTTCGCCGCATACTGCGAGCTCGCTCTCGGCGACCTGACCGTCTGGGGCGTGGGCGTCGACCCGAGCGTCGACGAGGCGGCCCGCCATGCCCTGGGCGCCGCCGTCCAGCGGGCCAGGCTCGGATGTCTCGAGGCGGAGCCGCGCCGCACGCCCCGGGCGACCGCTGTTCCGGCCGGAGGCTGACCGGGACGGTTCACCTCTCCCGCCCGGTACCGCCGCGGGGTTCCGGCCGAGTCGCAGTCGGCCGGAACTCCGCGGCGGAGTCTTTCCCGCACCATCGCCCACGGTGTCCCTCACCCGTACAGCGCGTACACGGCGAACCCGACGGACAGGGCGGCCATGACGGTACGCGCGGCGTGTGCCATGCCCGTCCAGGGCCGTTCGAAGCGTCGGGCGGCGAGCGTGATCAGGAGCAGCACCGCCGCGAACACCGGCAGCCACAGGAGCCGGGCCGAGATCCACCCCACCGTGTCCGGCGGGCTGATCAGCCCGGGGACCGCGCCGATCCGCGAGGCCGGCAGGGCGACCGCGAGCATCGCTGACTGGTGCCAGCACAGCACCGTCATGGCGCACAGGTTCACCACCGCCGTCACCGCCCACAGCCCCGGCCGGGCCAGCGCCCGCGCCAGCCGTTCGCGGACCAGGACCGCCGCACCGCACTGGGCGGCGGCCAGCGCGAGCACCAGCAGCGAGGGTGGATGGGAGTTGGTGCGCTCAGCGCCGGGCACGCCGACCATGCTGGCCGGATAACCGAACACCGTCAGCAGTGCGGCGAACACCCCGACCCCGCCCACAAGGAGCACGATCGCCTGGCGCCGGCCCAGTCCGCCCTCGGCCCAGCCGATGCCCAGTTGATAGGGGAAGAGCCAGCCCGGCAGCACGGTGAGCAGCCCGACCCAGCCGGGCACCGTGGCGGACCACGGTCCGTAGCGCAGGAAGTCCACCACCACGACCGCCGCGAACAGCACGGCCGTCGGCCGCAGCCCGAATCGCCGGGCCGCGCGCAGACACAGCGGGGTCAGGGCCGTCAGCACGAGGTACACCCCGACGAACCAGAGCGGCTGGACCACCAGGGTCGCCGCGCTGCGCAGCGTGTCGGCGGAGAACCCGGCCGCGTGCAACGCCATCAGCAGCGCGGCCCAGAACGCGGTGACCGCCACCACCGGACGGCCCAGCCGCGCCACCCGGCGGCCCAGCCACGCCCGGTCGCTCAGCCCGCGCTCCCGGGCCCGGCGCAGCGACAGCACGGAGGCATGGCCGCCGACCAGGAAGAAGATGCCGAGCATCTGCAGGATCCAGCTCACGGGGGCCAGGCCGCCGAACGTGGCGAGCGGGCTGGCGTTGCGCAGCGAGCCGGCCGCGTCCAGGGTGAAGCCGCCGAGCAGCCAGTGGCCGAGGGGCACCGCGAGCAGCGCCAGTGCGCGTAATCCGTCCAGGGCGCGGTCGCGGTGGGTGGGGGTGCGCTCTTCCACAGAGCGCACCGTGCGGCGCAGCATGTCGCGCTGCGTGGTGAGCACGGTGAACCGAGCACGGGTCATGGGATGACGTCCTTGGGGTGAAGGTCAGCAGGGGTGGACCGGGCGGCCGAGGACGATGGCGGAGAACGCGCGCAGCGCATCGCTGTCCGGCCTGAAGTAACCGCCGTGGTCATCCACGTTCCGGGCGCAGAAGAGGCGGGCGCCGAAGGAGGGATCCACCGGATCGGTGCCGTGCCCGAGGTCCAGGAAGCGCAGGCCCGCAACGCCACGCACCCAGTCGGAGGGCGCCCGGGCCGCCCAGACCGGGGCGGCCGTGCCCAGGTCCGCCGCCGAGTCGGCGCGTACCCCGGGCGAGCCGACCAGCACCAGGTCCGAGAAGGCGTCTCGGTCGGCCCGGGGGGCGGCCAGGCCGCACACCACGGAGCCGTAGCTGTGGCAGAGCACGGTCGGGGAGGGAGCGCCGATGGCGGCCAGGCCGGCCAGTAAGCGGTTCAGCCGTGGCGCACCGGCCTCGGCGAGACGGTCGGTCGCCGCGTCCACCCCCAGACCGACGGGCGTCGTGTAGCCCACCCACGCGACGACCGCCACGGGCGTGCCGGGTGCGTCGGCCGTCAGCCGCTCGTACAGCGACCGCGCCCGCCCGGACCAGCCGACGTACGGACCGGGGGCGTCGGCGTCCTCACCGTCGTACAACAACAGGTCGGAGTCAGAACCGGGGACGACGACGGCGACATGCCGGGCCCGCGTCAGGTCCCCGAAGACCTCGGCGATCTGGCCCCGGCCGCGCGGATCGAAGGCGAGAATGCGGCGTCCCCCGGCCAGCAACCTGTGGACGCGGTCGGCCCGCTCGGCGGCGAGCGTGCGCTCCCGCGCGAGCAGCGACATGTCGGTGGAGCGCCGCAGCTGTGCGGCGTACTCCGCGCGCAGTGCACGCTCGTTGGCCCGGTAGCGCAGTTCGACCGGAGCCCCGTCCAGGTTGCCCACGGTGAGCGGGTGGCGGCGCAGCAGTACCTCCCGCTCCGGTGCGTCGAGGCCGGCGAAGAACCGGGCGACGTCGGACGGCGCGGCCGTGGCCGGGTCGGGCATGGGCACGCCCGGCAGGCGGTCCGCGTGCCACGCCGCTGCCCCCGGCACCGGGCCGGTGACTGCGGTCTGCGGCACGCCCGCGGTCCAGCTTCCGACGCCGAGGACCGCGACGGCGCTCAGCACGACCGAGATCGCGGTGCGCCTCCAGCGTGCCGTACGCATCATTTTCGGTCCCCCGTCCCACGGACTTTCTCCGTCATGCCGCCATCGTGCCGACGGGAGCGGGGAAAAACAGTGAGGACAGAGCCCCGGTCCAGGTGACACAGAATGAACGTGAAGGCTGCGGCAAGCTGTACCGACCGTCCACGGAAGGCCCGTTGAGCAGCAATTTTCGAGCTGCGCTAAATATCCTCCCCGGGCATTCGCACCGATGTGAGGCTGAGAGGAATTCTCAAGTCCGGTGCGGAGGCAGAATGAACGCGGTGCAGGGGCCGAGAACGCTGGCCGAAAAGCTATGGGATAGCCATGCCGTGTACCAGGCGGACGACGAACCGGACCTTCTCTACGTGGATTTACATCTGACACACGAGGCGACCTCGCCGCAGGCGTTCGACGGCCTGCGGCTCGCCGGGCGGACGGTGCGCCGGGCCGACCTCACCCTGGCCCTGGAGGACCACAACGTGCCCACCGACTCCGACCGGCTCGACGACCCCGTCAGCCGACGGCAGTTGGAGGTGCTGCGCGCCAACTGCGCCCAGCACGGCATCGAGCTGTACTCGATGGGGCACGACCGTCAGGGCATCGTGCATGTCGTCGGCCCGCAACTGGGCCTGGTCCAGCCCGGGATGACCGTCGTCTGCGGCGACAGCCACACCTCGACGCACGGGGCGTTCGGTGCTCTCGCCTTCGGCGTGGGCACCAGCGACGTCGAGCACGTCCTGGCCACTCAGTGCCTCGCTATCGACCGGCCGCGGACGATGGCCGTGGAGTTCACCGGCCGGCTGCCGGCCGGCGTCGGGGCCAAGGACCTGGTGCTCGCGCTGATCGGGAAGATCGGCACCAACGGCGGCGAGGGCCATCTCGTGGAGTACCGCGGAGAGGTGGTGCGCGCCCTGTCCATGGAGGCGCGCATGACGCTGTGCAACATGACGATCGAGGCAGGCGCCCGGGCCGGAATGATCGCGCCGGACGACACCACCTTCGCCTATCTCGCCGGTCGGCCGCACGCGCCGTCCGGAGACCGGTGGGAGCGGGCCGTGGCGCACTGGCGCACCCTGCGCACCGACGACGGTGCCGTCTTCGACCGGACGGTGACGCTGGATGTGTCGGAGCTGACGCCCCTGGTGACGTGGGGCACGAACCCCAGCCAGGTGGTCCCGCTCGGGGGAGCGGTCCCCGACCCCGAGGCGATGGCCGACCCGGCGAGGCGGGTGGCGGCCCGGCGGGCGCTGGAGTACATGAAGCTCAGCCCCGGCACCCGGCTGCGGGACGTCCCCATCGACGTGGTCTTCCTCGGCTCGTGCACCAACGGGCGCATCGAGGACCTGCGCGCCGCCGCCGGAGTGCTGCGCGGCCGCTCCGTCGCCTCCGGGACCAGGCTGCTGGTGGTGCCGGGCTCGGCACAGGTGCGCCGCCAGGCCGAGGACGAGGGCCTGCACGAGGTGTTCCGGCGGGCCGGGGCCGAGTGGCGGCTGCCCGGCTGCTCGATGTGCCTCGGCATGAACGCCGACCGGCTCCGGGGCGCCGAACGCTGCGCCTCGACGTCCAACCGCAACTACGAGGGCCGGCAGGGAGCGGGAGCCCGTACCCACCTGGTCTCGCCCGAGGTGGCGGCGGCGACCGCCGTGGCAGGCCGCCTTGCCGCCCCGTCCGACATCGGCTGACGTCGTATCGATATCCGTTCAGGAGGAATTGTGGAGCCGTTCACCCTTCATGTGGGCCGTGCTGTGGCGTTGCCCCGGGACAACGTGGACACCGACCAGATCGTGCCGGGCGAGTTCTGCAAGCGCGTGACGAAGACGGGATACGAGGACGCGCTCTTCGCCCGATGGCGCAAGGAAGACGGCTTCGTGCTCGACCGGCCGGAGCACCGGGGGGCCAGCATCTTGCTGGCCGGCCGTGATTTCGGTATAGGAAGCTCCCGGGAACATGCCGTTTGGGCGCTGCGGGACGGTGGTATAGCGGTTGTCGTCGCGTCCGGTTTCGGCGATATCTTCCGACGTAACGCCACCAATAACGGGTTGCTTCTGGTCGATCTCCCCGAACCGGCGGTGCGGTCCCTCATGGAGCTGACCGAAAAGGACCCGGGGACGGAGGTCAGCGTGGACCTGCGGCAGTGCCGGATCGCGGCGGCCGGCCAGGACTGGCCCTTCGCAATCGAACCGCGGGCGCGGCAGCGGCTGCTGGCCGGGGAGGACCCGATCGCGGCGACCCTTCGGCATACCGAACGGATAGCGGCTTACGAGAGGGCCCGAGCCGACTGGTTGCCGCTGGTCAAGCGCACCGCTCGGGCCCGGTGACGATCATTTGCAGACCGACATGAAGGCGGCGCTGAACTGTCGGGGTACAGCCAGCTGTACCCCGACAGTGTCGCGGTCGGCACTGTACTCGTCCGGAAACGGGTGCATGATTAAGGACAGTAAAGACGTGAGCTATGTCCCGTGTTTCTCGCGTGGGATCGTGATAGCGTCCCGGACAATTGCGAGTAATTAAAGCGTCACCAAGGGTGCGTAGCGACTGCAGATTTACGGAAGTGTTCACGGGGGAGGTGGAGGTCGTGCGTCGCGTTCATCTCACGGTGGATGGTCTGGCGAGAGTCAGATTGCTCCCGGAGGTCAGCCTCAAGCGAGAAGCGCTCTTCGCGCTAGAAATGTTGAGTTTAGGCTCGGGCGGCCCGTCATTCAAGTTGTGGCGCCGTCGACTGGGTGGTTCGGAAGATGTCAAGGAACTCATCAGGTTGGCGCGAAGTGTGCGACCGCTGACCGATATCGGGCAGCTCGTCATGCAGGATGAGGACCCGGAGTCCGGAGCCGACGTCGACTTATTACGGAGTCGCTCCCATATCGCCCGAGATTTCGAACGGTTCTGCCGCGCCGCGGTACTGCCGTACTGGGAAGGAATCAGCCGTCGGCTGAGCGCCGACCGGACCGCACGTGGCCAGATCATGCTGGGCCACGGCGTCGGCAGGATGCTGGCCACCCTCCACCCGGCCGTCTGCTGGAAGCCGCCCCTGCTGGAGGTCCCGGGCCGCGGCCACGACGTGGGTTCGGGTATCACGCTCGTCCTGGCACCGTCCGTCTTCCTCGCCGGACGACCACCGATCCTGACCGGACTCGGAGCCGAGAGCCGCCAGTTGATCCTTTCTTACCCCGTCCCGATCGACCCGAAGTGGGCGGACTCGCTGTGGCAGACCTCCGAGGGTGCCGGCAGCGCGCTCAGCGCCCTGATGGGGCGCACCCGGGCGGCGGTCCTGCTGGCGCTGACCCGTAGCGGCACCACCACCGAGATAGGAGAACGCGCCGGCGTCTCCTCGGCGACCGTCAGCCAGCACACGTCGGTGCTGCGCACCGCGGGCCTCATCACCACCGTCCGGAACGCCAACAGCGTGCAGCACGCACTCACTCCGCTGGGTGACGCCCTGGTCCACAAGCGCCTGGACGGCCAGGAGCCCGACGTCCACCCCGGCTCCGCGCTGGTGCTCACCGACCGCGCCGGCTGACCCGCCGCCCCACGCACGACACGCCGGTCCCCTCTCTCCGGCGTGCCCCGCTGCCGTACGACGCACCGCGCACCGCGCCCCGCCCCCGTGGGCGGCCGCTGCCCCGACGCAGTCCCGTGTGCGTGTTTCCGCTGAGGCTTAAAGGCCTGGTCCGCGCCGCCGCCGCCGAGAAGGATGATGTTCGGTCCGGATTCGCGGGGCGCACCGGGTCGATCGGCCGCCCCGCACCGGACCGGGCTCTCGGGCAACTCCCCGGCCGGGGAGTGCCCGTGCCGACGCTCCGCGTCGCATCGCGGCACCGCCGCGTCGTTTCGCTGACGCGAGGCTACTCCCCTGCCGTGCGACCTGGGCCCGACCCCCGGGGCCCAGGTCGCCACCGCCCGGCCGTACGGACGCCGCGTCCGGCACGCTCCGTACCGAGAACGCACGAGTCCGTCGGCCGGGCGGCATCCCGAGAGAGGAAGGCCCGTGGACGGCCTCTCGTACGTTCCCGCCGCGGCGACGCTCGCGCTGCTCGTCCCCACGGCCCTGCTCGGCCGCCGACTGGCGCGATGGCTGCGGCAACCCGAGATCGTCGGCGAGATCATGGCATGCCTGCTGCTCGGCTGGGTCCTGGCCGCGCACCTCGACTGGCGCCCGCACGACTTCGCCGGATGGGCCCTCCTGGAGAAGGCGGGCCATCTCGGACTGGCCCTGTTCCTCGTGGGCGCCGTCCACGAGATCCGCTCCGGTGCCGGACACCTGCGCGGCCGTACGGTCGCGTCCATCGCCGCGGGGTCCGCGCTGCTCCCGCTCGCCTGCGGCACGCTGCTGGCCGCCTGGGTGCTCGGTTACGGCGGTCCGCAGCTGCGCGGCGACGCCCCCGCCAGCGCCCTGGTGCTCATGCTCGCCGTCTCCCTGGCGGTGACCGCCGTCCCGGTCCTGGCCGGCATCCTGGCGGACCGCGGACTGCTGCGAACTCCGGTCGGGCAGCTCGCCATGGCGGTCGCCGTCTCCATCGACGCGGTCACCTGGCTGCTGCTCGCCGCCGCCGTGGGGCTGGCCTCCGGCAGCGGTGGCGAGGCCGGCCCGTACGTCGCCCTGTCCGTCGGACTGCTGCTCGCCTGGGCCGTGCGCCGCGCGGGCGGCACGGTCGCCGCCCGGGACTGGGCGGCCCGCGTGCCCTCCGCGCTGCCGGTCGCGCTGACCGCTGCGGCGGCGGTCGCGGCGGCCCTCATCACCGCACGGCTCGGCCTGACCGACGTGATCGGCGCCGTCCTGATCGCCATCGCCCTGCCGGCCGACGGCGGCCGGGGCGCCTGGACGAGGGCCGCGCACACCGTGGGCGGCTGGGGCCGTGTCGTGCTGCCGCTGCTCTTCGCCGTGACCGGCATGTCCCTGGGGGCGGCGCCGCTCGATGACTTCTCCTGGCAGACCGTCACCCTGGCCCTGGTGCTCGCGATCGGCGGCAAGCTGGTGGGCAGCTACCTCGGCGCCCGGGCCGCGGGCCGGCCGCCCGTGACCAGCATGTGGCTCGCCGCCCTGCTCAACACGCGCGGACTGACCGAGATCGCGGTGCTGCAGACGGGATACCAGGCCGGCATCCTCACGCCGCCGCTCTTCCTCGCCCTCTTTGTCATGGCACTCGTCACCACCGCGCTCAGCGGCCCGCTGCTGTGGCTCATCGAGCGGTTCGCCCCCGACGCGGACATCGCCGACGTCACCGCGCCGTCCCCCGCCGGCCTGTCCGACGCCACCCCCGGGCCACGCCGCCTCAAGGCCTTGTGAACCCCCACGCACGACCGAGGCCGTCCGTCCGGGACGCGCCCGGCACCCCCGCCGCCGGACCCGCCCCGACGGCGGCCCCGTGCACCGAGAGGAGATCCGACATGAACGTGCTCCAGGACATCGTGGCCGGCGCCCGCGAGGACGCCGCCCGCAGACAGCGGGAGAGGGGGCTCGAGCACCTCGTCGACCTGTCGCACCGCGCCGCACCCCCGCTGGACGCGGGCGCTGCGCTGCGCCACCCAGGCAGCGTCCGGGTCATCGCGGAGGTGAAACGCAGGAGCCCCTCCAAGGGATCCCTCGCCGAGATACCCGATCCGGCCGCGCTCGCCGCCCAGTACGAGGCCGGCGGCGCGGCGGCCGTCAGCGTGCTGACCGAGCGTCGGCGTTTCGGGGGCTCGCAAGCGGACCTGCGGGAGGTGCGGGCAGCGGTCCGTATGCCGGTGCTGTGCAAGGACTTCCTCGTCACGCCGTACCAGCTGTGGGAGGCCCGAGCACACGGCGCCGACCTGGTCCTGCTCATCGTGGCGGCGCTGCGCCAGCCCGAACTCACCGACCTCGTCGAGCGGACCGTGTCCCTGGGGATGACCCCGCTGGTGGAGGTGCACACGGCGTGGGAGCTGGACCGGGCGCTGTCCGCCGGGGCCCGTGTCGTCGGCATCAACGCCAGGGACCTGCGTACCCTCGACGTCGACCGCTCGCTGTTCGCCCGGCTGGTCCCCAAGGTTCCGGCCGATGTCGTCACGGTCGCGGAGTCGGGGGTGCGAGGCCCGGACGACGTCGCGCGGCTGGCCGATCTCGGTGCCGATGCCGTGCTGGTCGGCGAGAGCCTGGTCACGGACGGCCGGCCGGCCGCCGCCGTGGCCGCGCTTGTCGACGCGGGCCGTGCGGTGCCGGTGGGCGGTGGGCGGCCGGCCGACTCCCTCAGCCGGTAGCCGACGCCAGCTTTCCGGCGACGGTGACCCAGCGGTCCAGAACGCCTGCGGCGCTCCCCGAGTCCACCGCCCGCGCCGCCCGAACCAGGCCGGCCCCGATGCGTTCGGTGACAGTCCCGGCGACCGGCCGGTGCGCTGCCGCCGAGGCGTCCAGCGCGGCGAGTCCCGCCGCGGCCGACAACAGCACCGCGTCACGTACCGCGCCCCGCTCACCCCCCAGCACCACCCGTACGACATCGGCGTTGTGCCGCGGACCGCCGCCGCGCAGCGCCTGAGCCGGGGCGAGGGGGATGCCGAGGTCCCGCGGATCGAAGGACTCGGCACGTACCTCGCCGCCATGCACCGACCACACCCGGGAGGTAGTGGTGACCGTCAGTTCGTCCATGCCGTCGTCGCCCCGGAACACCAGCGCCGACACCCCGCGCAGAGCCAGGGTGCGCGCGACGACCTCTGCCAGCGTGGGATCCGCGACCCCGACCGCCAGGGCCGTGGGGGCCGCCGGATTGGTCAGCGGCCCCAGGCAGTTGAATATCGTCCGTACGCCCAGTTCCCGCCGGACGGGCGCCGCGTGACGGACCGCCGGATGGAACGCGGGCGCGAAGCAGAAGGTGATGCCGACCTCGGTGGCGACCTGGGCCACCATGTCCGGCGAGAGGTGCAGCGGCACCCCCAACTCCTCGAGTACGTCTGCGGAACCGCAGGCGGAGGAGGCGGAGCGGTTGCCGTGCTTGACGACCCGCGCGCCCGCACCCGCCGCCACGATCGACGCCATGGTCGAGATGTTGACGCTGTCGGAGCCGTCGCCGCCGGTGCCCACGATGTCGAGCGTCGGACCGGGTATGTCGACGGGCACCGCGTGGTCGTGCATGGACCGCACCAGGCCCAGCACTTCCTCCGGGGTCTCTCCCTTCGCCCGCAGCGCCACCAGCAGGCCGGCGAGGCGTGCGGGGGAGGCCAGGCCGCGCATCACCTGGTCCATGGCCCAGGCCGTGCTCTCGGCGGCGAGTGCACGGCCGTCGAGCAGGGACGTGAGAAGGCCGGGCCAGTCGACCGGATCCGTCTGCTCCGTCACGGGACGTCTCCTCTGTGTGTTCCTCGGACTCGAACGTGACCGGGTCCCAGTCTCGTGCCGGAAAACACCTGTCTGAAGACCAGTTGGCAGCGCGATCCCCGGACCAGTTCCCGGGGTGTCACGCGCGCACATTCTGGAAGAGAGCCCAAGAATGCCGTGGAACACGCTCATCGACGTGAACCGGGAGCACGTTCTCCCGCTGACCGTGCAGATTCAGGAGAACATCAAGAGGGAGATATCCGAAGGCGCCCTGCACCGCGGCACCAAGCTGCCGTCGAGCAGGCAGCTCGCCGAGGACCTGGGCGTCTCCCGCAGCGTCGTGGTCGAGGCGTACGGCCAACTCGTCGCGGAGGGTTACCTGGAGGCCGCCCAGGGCTCGGGCACCCGGGTCGCGGCCCACCTCGCGGGGTCGCCCCAGCCTCCGACGCTGCTGGCCGACTCCCGCCCTGCCCCGGTGGCCCGCTGGGACCTGCGCGCCCACAACACGGACGCGGGAGCCTTCCCGCAGCGGGAATGGCTCGCCGTGTACCAGCGGGCCGTACGGTGCATGGAACCGCGGGAGCTGGGCTACCCGCCGCTGTCCGGGCTCACGGCGCTGCGGGCTGAGCTGGCCGGCTACCTCGGGCGGGCGCGCGGGGTGCACACCACACATGACCACGTCATGGTCGTCGCGGGGTTCGCGCAGGCCCTCGGGCTCGTGTGCGAGGTGCTGCCCCGGCTGGGGATCGGCGCGCTGGCCGTCGAGGACCCCTGTCACCGCCAACAGCGCCAGTTCATCGGCGAGTCGGGCCTGGAGTGCCGGCCGGTGCCCGTCGACGAGGACGGCATCGACGTGGCGGCGCTGGCCCGCAGCGGCGCCCGGGCCGTGCTCGTCACCCCCACTCACCAGTTCCCCACAGGCGTGGTTCTCTCCGCCGAACGCCGGGCCGCGCTCGTGCGCTGGGCGCGGGAGGTGGACGGCTGGATCATCGAGGACGACTACGACGGCGACCTGTGGCTGGCGCACGGCCGACGACCCATGGCCCTGCAGCGACTGGAGCCCTCCCGCGTCCTGTACGCCGGCACCGCCAGCAAGTCCCTCGCGCCCGGCATGCGGCTCGGCTGGCTGGCTGTCCCGCCGACGCTGCGCGGGCCGCTGGAGGAGGCGCGGGCCCGCCGTGACCTGGGGTGCGAGGTGTTCACCCAGCTCGCGTTCACCGAGTTCCTCGCCACCGGACTCTTCGACCGTCATCTGCGCCGCCGGCGCGCCCGGTTACGGGCCCGGGCGGAGATCTTCCAGCAGGCGGTTCACCGGCATCTGCCCGGGGCGCGGATCACCGGCACGGTGTCCGGGCTGCACGCCTGCGTCCAGCTTCCGCACCGCGTCGACGAGTCGTCGCTCGTCGCGCAGGCCCTGCGCCGCTCGGTCCTGGTACGCGGCGGCCGCACCTACCACCACCGTCCCTGGCTGGCCCGCCCCAGCCTGGTCGTCGGCTACGCGGCACCGGCCCGCAGCGCACTCGCCGAGGCGGTCCGCGAACTCGGCGAGGCCTGCGCCGACCTGGCCGACGGACGGCGGCTCCGTACGGCGTGACGGGGCGTCGGGCGCAGGGGCGTGGACCTGGCCCGGACGCCCCTGCGGATCACCCGGCGGCGACTCCCGCCGACCGGGCGAGGAAGTTCTCGAAGAACGTCAGTCCCGTCTCCGTCGTGATGCTCTCGGGATGGAACTGCACGCCCTCAACCGGCAGTTCGCGGTGGGCCAGACCCATCACGTAGCCGTCGTCGGCCGAGGACGCCGTCTCCCGCAGGCTGGGCGGTAACGGCCGGTCCACGATCAGCGAGTGGTACCGCGTGACGACCGTCCGCTCCGGCAGGCCCTCGAACACACCCGACCCGTCGTGCACGATCGTGCTGGTGCGCCCGTGCATGAGATGGGTGGCCACGCTCACCTGGCCGCCGAAGGCCAGTGCGATGGCCTGGTGTCCCAGGCACACCCCGAGCAGCGGCACCCGGCCCGCGAAGTGCCGGACCAGCTCGACGTGACCGCTGGCTTCCGGGTGCCCCGGACCGGGACCGAGCACCACGGCGTCGGGTGCCAGGTCCGCCAGCTGCGCGGGAGTCCGCGACCGCGACCGGACGACCTCCGTCCGCGCACCCAGCGTGCGCAGATACTGGTCGATGATGTGGACAAAACTGTCGTAGGCGTCCACCAGCAGCACCCTCACCGCAACTCCTCACCCGTCAGCGCCCAGTAGGCGGCGCCCATTTTGGCCCGCGTCTCGTTCCACTCGGCCTCCGGCAACGACTGCGCGACGATCCCGGCCGAACTCTGCGTCGAGTACTCCCCGTCGGTGTGCACGATGGTGCGGATGCACAGGGCGAGCTCGCTCCACCCGCGGACGTCGACCAGCCCCACGGCGCCCGCGTAAATGCCGCGCGGCTCCCGCTCCAGCCCGTCGATGATCTCCATGGCCCGCAGCTTCGGTGCGCCCGTCATCGTGCCCGCCGGGAAGGTGGCGGCCAGCGCCTGCCACACCGTCACGCCCGGCTCCAGACGTCCGCTGACGGTGGAGACCAGATGGAAGACGTGGGAGTACTCCTCCACCGTCATCAGCGCGTCCTCGGACAGGGTGCCCGGGCGGCACACCCGGCCGATGTCGTTGCGGCACAGGTCCACCAGCATCACGTGCTCTGCCTGTTCCTTGGAACTGCTCAGCAGTTCCTTCACCCGGCGTTCGTTCTCCTGAGAGTCCTCGCAGCGCCGCGCCGTCCCGGCTATGGGCCGCATCGCGATCCGGTCGTCCTCGATCCGGAAGTGCAGCTCGGGGCTGGCGCCGATCAGAGTGCTGTCCCCCCGCGGGCACAGGTACATGTACGGCGACGGGTTGCGCGAGCGCAGCCGTGCGTACACCTCCTCGGGCTGTAGCTCCGTCGTCACGTCGAGGCGGTGACCGATCTGGATCTGGTAGATGTCACCGACCCGGATGTGCTCCAGGCATCTGGCCGCCCACCGCAGAAACGTCTCGCGGTCCACGGAGTCGCGCACGGTCACGGGGGCCGGGGCCGGCGGGCACGGTCGCGGGGGCAGGCCGGCTGCGCGCGTGGCCAGGGCGGGCACGTCCGGCCCGGCCGGCGGCGGGAGGTCCGGGCCGGTGGCGGCGACATGGCGCACCTCACCGGAGCCACGGTCGTACCAGAGGGTCTCACGGAAGAGGGTCAGGGTGAGGTCCGGTCCGTCGCGGTCCGGGTCCTCGCGCGGCGGCAGCGGCTCCATGTGCCAGGCGGCCGCGTACCCGACCGTGGTGAGGAACCCGAACGCGAACGCCGAGGACGGCAGGTCCGTCTCCACGGCGAACAGCGCCTGGGACCGGGCCAGGAAGTCCCACATCGGCGCCGGGCCGTCGAACTCGTACCGGTCGGGGCCGCGGCCACCGGTGCCCGGCGCGGGGCGCAGACCCGCGGCCTGCGCCGCTCGCCCCAGGGCTGCGCGCAGCTCGCCCGTGCCCTCCACTTGGACGTGGTCGGCGAAAACGTGGATCTCGGCGAGTCTGCCGTGGCCGACCACGGACGAGTGGCTGTCGGTTTCCGGTCCGGGCGGGTTCTCCAGCAGGAAGACCTCGCGCCGCCCGGACGCGGCGACGAGCGCACCGTAGAGCGTCAGCGGGTCGTGCGTGGGCAGCGGGGCGGAGGTGAGGCGGACACGAAGCCGCGTATCCGCCGCGCGGGACGGGACGTCTGGCATCTCATTCCTCTCGTTCCTCGGGGGATTGCCTCGGGAAGGGGCTCGTAGATGCCGGGATGCTAGGCAGCGGCGGCCAGCCGACCCCGAACCGCAGGCCACTCGCACGGCGGGACTGCGGACCACTTCCCGCCTCCATTGCTCAGCCGCCCGCCGGGTGGATTGCATGTCCCGGGCGTCCCGTGCGCCGTTGTGTGTTCCTCCGTGTCCATGTGTCAGATGTCCCAGTGAGGGCGGGAGTCAAGATGACCAACGCTGCCGTGGAAGGCGCTGTCGACCGCTGGCGGTCCCTTCCTGCCGCGCAACAGCCCGTGTGGCCCGACGAGAGCCGGCTGCGCGAGGTGACCGCGCGCCTGGCCGCCGCGCCCCCGTTGGTCTTCGCCGAGGAGTGCGACCGGCTGCGCGAGCGGCTGGCCGCTGTAGCCCATGGCGAGGCGTTCCTGCTGCATGGCGGCGACTGCGCCGAGACGTTCGACGGTGTCTCCGCCGCTGCGATCGAGGCGAAGCTGCGCACGCTGCTGCAGATGGCGGTCGTGCTGACGTACGCCGCCGCCGTGCCCGTCGTCAAGATCGGCAGGATGGCGGGGCAGTTCGCCAAGCCCCGTTCCAGCCCCACCGAGACCCGCGATGGCGTCACCCTGCCGGCCTACCGGGGCGATGCCGTCAATGGCGTGGCGTTCACAGCGGCTGCCCGCCGTCCCGATCCCGGTCGGCTGCTGCGGACGTACGACGCCTCGGCCAGCACACTCAACCTCGTCCGTGCGCTCACCCAGGGCGGGTACGCCGACCTGCACCAGGTGCATGCCTGGAACCGCGGCTTTGTGGGTTCCTCGCCCGCCCGCCTGCGGTACGAGGTCCTGGCCGACGAGATAGAACGGTCACTGTTGTTCATGCGTGCCTGCGGAGCCGACCCGGGCGGGTTGCGTGCGACGGAGTTCTTCGCCGGCCACGAAGGGCTGCTGCTTGACTATGAGTCGGCACTGGTCCGCACTGATCCGCGCACCGGCCGCCGCTACGCCACCAGCGGGCACCTGCTGTGGATCGGCGAGCGCACCCGCGCCCTGGACGGTGCCCACGTGGAGTTCTTCGCCGGCATCGCCAACCCCGTCGCGGTCAAGATCGGTCCGGGCACGGAACCCGACGAGATCCTCGACTACGCGCGCCGGCTCGACCCGCTGGGCGAACCGGGCCGTCTCTCCTTCGTGGTGCGCATGGGCGCCGACCGGGTGCGCGACCGGCTGCCCGCCCTGGTGGAGAAGGCCGTGGCCGACGGCATCCGGGCGGTCTGGGTGTGCGACCCGATGCACGGCAACACCTTCACGGCGCCGGACGGCCGTAAGACGCGCCGGTTCGACGACATCCTGGATGAGGTGTGCGGCTTCTTCGAGGTCCACCGCGCGCTCGGCACCCATCCGGGCGGCATCCACGTGGAACTCACCGGCTCCGACGTCACCGAGTGCGTCGGCGGCGGCAGCGAACTGGGCTTGCATGACCTTCCCCTGCGCTACGAGACGGTGTGCGACCCCCGGCTCAATCACGGGCAGTCGGTCGACCTCGCCTTCCGCATCGCCGAACTGCTCCGGGCGGGCGGTGGTGCAGCTGGCTGAACCCCGGTCCTACAGCAGGGGTGCTGTCGCCCGGGCACGGCCCTTTCCTAGCGTTGTGCTCCAGGGGACCGGCCGGAGCGCCGGTCGAGAGGGGGACAGGGATGGACCTGTTGTCCGGGTCGGCCGCCGCCCACGGCACCTGGTACTACCTGGTACTGGTAGCAGCGCTGACCATCCCACTCGTACCCAACGCGGCCCTGGTGGTCGTCGGCGGAGCGCTCGCCGCACGGGGTGAGCTGCTGCTGCCTGCGGTGTGGACCGCCGTCTTCACGGGCGGGCTCGGTGGCGATCTGCTGCTCTACGCGGCGGCCCGCCGACTCCCTCTGGGACGGCGGTCAGCAATGGCCCGCTCGGTCGCGGCGCGGCTGAAGAGGCGTGGGTTGCTCCTGCTGGTGCTGCGCTACCTGCCGGGGGGCAGGTTCACCGGCACGGTGGGCGCGGCCCTGGGCGGTATGCGTATCGGCGGTTTCGTCCGCGCCATGGTCCTGGCCGAGGCCTCCTGGACCACGCTGTACGTGGCCCTCGGCTACGGCGGGATGACGGCCCTGTCCTGCGGACCGCTGCCCACTGTCGCGGTTGCCGCGGCCGCGTGCGTGGTGCTTGGGGCACCACTCGGGGTGCGCCTCGTCGGAGGCCTTTCCCGCCGCCGGGCGGTCCACTCGTGCGTCTCGGGCACTGTCCAGTCCAGGAATCCTTGTCCGGCTTGCCCGAGGCGGCTACCCGGACGGCACTCGGATCATCGTCCACCGTGAGCGCTCGCACCCCGGTGCCCACTGTCCCTGTTCGACCTGGACGAGGACATGCGAGCGGCGGCCCGACCACTGGAACAGTCTCCCGGACCCCGAGATCCTCGACAAGATCGAGGCTGCCTCGGTGTTCGCCGCAGGCATGCGCCATGCGAAACGCCCCGAGCACGCGTCCAGAGCAGAAGCGCTCTTCAACGGACACCCACAGGCAGGCGACGCAGGGGGCGGCGCATGAACGGGCCTGGGCTCCGCACCGCCCAAAAGCAACGGTGTCCGTGGTGAGTCCGGCGATCTGGCCTGGCTGCTCGCCGCAGCGCGGCGAGTCCCGCCGCGGATGAGTCCGCTCTCACCGGCACCGGCACCGGCACCGGCACCGGACCCGTCCCGGCCGGCAGCCCCGTCACGAGCGGAGCCGTGGAACCCGGCACCCACCCCACGCGACAGCCGGGCCCGCCGCCTGCCCCATCAACAGTCCGACAAGCTGAAACGGCCTGACAGTTGAACCGGCGACCATGACGGAAAGTTCAATTTAAGGGGCTCTTTAGCGCCCCACGCTAGCGTTGTTGCACGCATGAGCTTGCCGATGAGCGTACGTTTTCAGTCAATGGGGAGGACTGAATTGAAAATCACTCGACAGGCCGGTGAAAAGATGGGGGCAGTGGTCGAGGGCTTCGACCTGGTCACTGCTTCGGCCGAGGACTTCGAGGAGCTCAAGACTCGGACCTACCGCGACAAGATCCTGGTGCTCAAGAACCAGGACCTTTCGCCCCAGAAATTCCTCGAACTCGGCAGGAGGCTCGGTACTCCCGAGACCTACTACGAGCCGATGTACCAGCACCCCGAGGTAAAGGAAGTCTTCGTCTCCTCCAACGTGAGCGACGGGGAAAAGCAGATCGGGGTCCCGAAAACGGGCAAGTTCTGGCATGCCGACTACATGTTTATGCCGAACCCCTTCGGACTCACGCTGATCTACCCTCAGGTCATACCGACGAAGAATCGCGGAACCTACTTCATCGACATGGGGAAGGCCTACGAGAGTCTCTCCGCCGAGCTGAAGGCCGCCCTCGCCGGCGCGGTGGCGGTGCAGACCGTGCGCCGGTACTTCAAGATCCGTCCGACCGACGTGTACCGCCCGATCTCCGAAATCCTCGACGAGATCGAGACCAAGACGCCGGCGTCGCCGCACCCGGCGGTCTTCAAGCACCCCGGGACCGGCGAGCAGATCCTCTACATCAGCGAGGGGTTCACCGCCGAACTGCAGGACGCCGACGGCAACCGGCTGGACGACTCGGTCCTGAAGGACGCGCTGGAGGCCGTGGGCCAGCTGGACCCGGCGTGCGAGCACGAGAACATCCACCTTCAGACCTTCGAGCAGGGCGACCTTCTGCTCTGGGACAACCGCAGCCTCGTGCACCGTGCGTTGCACACCGCGACGCCGGAGCCTGCCGTCTCGTACCGCGTCACCGTGCACGACCACCTCCCGTTCTACGAGGGCATCTCCGCCTGACCAGCCCCGTCCTGCACCTCACGACCGAGAAAGAGTCGTCATGACCACAGCGCAGCCGGCCCCCCAGCATCCGAATCCGTTCGACGAGGCGTTCTTCAAGGACCCGTATCCGACCTACGCCGAGTTGCACAAGACAGGCGCGCCCCTGCACCGCGTGTCCCTGTCGGACGGCAACGACGTCTGGCTCATCACCGGCTACGAGGAGGCCAGCGAGGCGCTCAAGGACCGCCGACTGGTCCGTAACCGTCGGCATGCCGGCCCCGACTACCGGAGCGAGATCCTGCCCGAGATCGTCCGCTCCGGGAACCTGCACATGGAGGACGGCCAGATCCACACCCGCCTCCGCCGCTTCATGAACTTCGCGTTCACCCCGAAGCGGGTCGAGGCCATGGTGCCCCGGATCCAGAAGATCACCGGGGAACTGCTCGACGCCATGGAGGCCAACGGCGGCGGCGACATCATGGACGGCCTGGCCGCTCCGCTCCCGATCGCGATGACCACGGGCATCCTCGGTGTGCCGGACGACCAGCGGGGCGACTTCCGCTACTGGAGCGACGAGCTCCTCGGCGGCTCGCCCGAGCGTGCCCGCCAGGCCGCCGAGCAGCTGCTCCTCTATGTCCAGGGGCTCATCGACCTCAAGCGCCGTGAGCCGGCCGACGACCTGATTTCGTACTGGGTCTCGGTCAAGGACGACGAGGGCCAGCCGCTGACCGATCAGGAAATGATCGGCATGACCTTCTTCCTGCTGCTCGGCGGCTACGACACGACGGTCGGCCAGATCGGTGCCTCCGTGATCGCACTGCTCAAGCACCCGGAGAAGGCCGAGCAGATGCGAACCAATCCGGAGATCATCCCGGACGCGGTCGAGGAGCTGATGCGCTGGGACGGCTCGACCCACAGCGGCATCCGGCGGTTCGCGGCCGAGGATGTGGTGATCGGCGGCGAGACCATCGCCGCCGGCGACTGCGTGCTGATCTCGCTCGGCGCGGCCAACCGCTGCCCGATGCGCTTCGCCGACCCCGACAAGCTGGACTTCGAGCGCGAGGAGAACTGGCAGCTCGGTTTCGGCCGGGGTCCGCACCACTGCCCGGGCAAGGAGCTCGCCCGCCACGAGCTGCGCATCGCGCTGGGCGAACTGGTCCGTCGTTTTCCGAAGATGCGGCTGGCCGTGCCCGAGGAGGAGGTCGTCTGGCGCCCGTCGTACCTGATCCGGGTACCGCACGAGCTGCCGGTGACGTTCTGACATGACGACGACGCCGGATGCTCCGGGGTCACCTCGCTGTCCGTACAGCGAGGTGAAGACCCCCTTCGACGCCGCCTACTTCGCAGACCCGTACGCCACGTACCGTCGCCTCCACACCGAGGGGCCGGTCCACCGGATCAAGACGCCTGAGGGCTACGACGCCTGGCTGGTCACCCGCTACGCCGACGTGCACCAGTTACTGGGCGACCACCGGCTGGTGCGCCATGTGCGGCACGCCAAGGGCGACCACTACCGCTTCCCGCTGCCCGTCGAGTTCTCCAGGTCGCTGGTCCGCGAGGACCCGCCCGTGCACACGCGGCTGCGCCGGTACATGAACCTGGCGTTCGCGCCGAAGCGGGTGCGCCCCCTGCGGCCCCGTATCGAGGCGGTGACGGACGAGCTCGTCACCGCGCTCGGTGACAGCGGCGAGACGGACCTGATGGCCAGTCTCGCCATGCCGCTGCCCATCACGATCATCGCGGAGATGCTGGACGTCTCGGTGGAGGAGCAAGCGGACTTCCGGCGCTGGGCCGACGCGCTCGTGGGCCTGGACCAGGAGGAGCTGCGCAAGGGCGGCATCAGCATGCTGCACTGCCTCTCCCGGCTGGTCGAGCTGAAGCGCAAGGAACCGAGCGACGACATCTGGAACGACTGGATCCGGGGACTCCAGGGGCAGGAAGAGCCACTGGAGACCGATGAGCTGCTGGGCCTTGGCTTCATGGTGTTGCTCGGCGGTTACGACCCCACCGCCGGCGTCATCGGCTCGGCCGTCCTGCGGCTGCTGCAGGAACCGGACCTGGCGCAGCGGCTGCGCGAGCAGCCGGAACTGATGCCGTCGGCCGTGGAGGAGTTCCTGCGGCTGCACGGCGCCAGCCACACCGCCGCCCGGCGGTTCGCCGCCGAGGACATCGAGGTGGGCGGCGAGACCATTCCGGCCGGAGCCGCCGTGTTCCTGTCGCTCAGTGCCGCCAACCGCGATCCGGAGAAGTTCGAGCTCGCCGAGGTCTTCCAACCGGAGCGGTCGCCCAACCGCCACGTCTCCCTCGGGCAGGGGCCGCACTTCTGTGCCGGCGCCGAACTCGCCCGCATGGAGATCACGGCGGTGCTGGAGGCCGTGCTGCACCGCCTCCCGAACCTCCGGCTGGCGGTACCGGCGGAAGAACTCAGGCTGCGGCCCGGGTATTCCATCCGGTCCCTCGAAAAGCTGCCCGTCACGTACTGAGCTCATCCTGGGGGTAATGAGATGCTGGCCCTGTCCCAGCCATCGGCGCGGGCAATCGAATTCGCCACCGACGAGGTACTGCTTGAGCAGGTGCTGAAGCCATACCGGCTCAACTGCAAATATCTCAAGTCCGCCGTGGTGAAGCTGGCCGACCGCCCTGGAGAGGCGGGACGGGTGTCGGCGTCCTGCGAGTTCGAGATCCCGGAGTCGTGCTACATCGACGATACCGGGCACTTCAACTCGGTCGAATTCAACATCTGCTACAACCAGATGATGTATTACGTGATCGCCAAAGTGGTGAAGGAGCGGCTCCTGGAGCCGCTCTCTTCCTGGAGCATGGCGGATTACTGGTCGCGTCAGCTTGCCGACTTCCTCATCACCGATTTCCGCAGCGCCTTCCGGCGTGCGATGCGGGGTGGGAAGTTCTCCGGTGAGATCGAGATCCTCGATCTCACCGAATGGGAAGGCGACGACCTCCACGAGGCACTGCTGGTCGCGCAGACCTCCTGCCGTTACTGGGACGAGAACGGCGGAAACTGCCATGGCGAAGTCCGGGTAGCCATCACCAATCCGATCAGCAACCAGAATCGATCCTGAGGCATTCATGACGAAGACCACGCCACTGGTGGAACAGCTGCGCGGACTTTCCCGGCCGGAGCGGCGTTCCCGGGTCGAGGAGCTGGCGCGCACCGAGTTCCGGACCGCGCTGCTCATGTCCGAGGGCGAAGAGGTTCCGCTGGACCAGAACTACTTCGATCTGGGCCTGACCTCACTCCGTGTCACCGAGATCAAGCAGCGTCTGGAGGCGCAGCTCGGCTGTGCCATCGACACGGCGGTTCTCTTCGCGGCACCGACGCTGGGCCGCCTCGTCGAATACCTGCAGAACGAGATCCTCCCGAAGCTGACCGGGGAGTCGACGGCATGGGAAGGAAGGGGCGCCAGCACCGTTCCCGCCGGCCGCAAGGCACTGGTCACCGACATGCTGAACGACCTGTACAAGGACTGAACGCACACCTGGCCTGACCAACGAACTATTCCGGGGGGCGCAGCGCTGCCTCTGGAGCGGAGGAACCACCATGTCCAATCGGCGCCCAGATGTGCAGGAAGAGCTGGACGCTGCTCGCGAAGCACTTCAGCAGCAGCGGCAAGTGCTCAGGGAGTTGCTGCTCGAAAAGCACGAGCCCATTGCGATCGTGGGCGTCGGGATGCGCTTTCCCGGTGGGAACTCCTCGCTTCCGGGCTTCGCTGAATTTCTTGAGCAGGGCCGGTCGGGCACGGGGCCGATCCCCGTGGACCGTTGGGACGTGGAGGGTTTCTCCTCGGGCGGTCAGGATGTGAAGGGGAAGATCCGCACGTTCGCCGGCGGATTCCTGGACCGGGTGGACCAGTTCGACCCGCAGTTCTTCAACATCTCGCCGAAGGAAGCGCAGTACATCGATCCGCAGCAGCGGCTCGCGCTGGAGACCGCGTGGGAGGCCCTGGAAGAAGCGGGAATCGACCCGAACAGCCTGCGGAACGGCAACGGCGGTGTCTACGTCGGCGTCTCCACCGTCGACTACACCATCGAGGCGGACGCCCTCGCGTACGAGGAGCTGGACGCCAACATAGGTACCGGGACGGCGCACTCCGCGGTGCCCGGCCGGATCTCGTACTTCCTCGGCTGGCGCGGACCGAGCATGGCTGTGGACACCGCGTGCTCGGCCTCCCTGGTGACCCTGCACCTGGCCGCCGAGGGCCTGCGCCGCGGCGAGTGCGACATCGCGCTGGCCGGCGGGGTGAACGTGATCCACCACCCGCGCAACCACATCGTCTTCTCGCAGGCGAACATGCTTTCCGTCGACGGCGAGTGCAAGACCTTCGACTCCTCCGCCGACGGATACAGCCGCAGCGAGGGCTGCGGCATGGTCCTGCTCAAGCGGCTCACGGACGCCAAGCGCGACGGGGACCGCGTGCTGGCGCTGGTACGTGGTTCGGCCGTGCGCCAGGACGGCGAGAGCGGCGGCCTGACCGTGCCCAACGGCTCCGCCCAGGAAATGGTCATCCGCGCTGCGCTCGACAACGCGGTGCTGGACCCCGCGGACATCCAGTACGTCGAGGCGCACGGCACCGGTACCTCGCTGGGTGACCCCATCGAGATGGGAGCCATCCACTCCGTCTTCGCCGAGTCGCACTCCAGGGCGGCACCGATCGTCGTCGGCTCGCTGAAGACCAACGTCGGCCACATGGAAGCGGCGGCCGGCATCGGCGGTGTGATCAAGGCGGCGCTACAGCTGCACAGCGGGCGGATCTACCCGCACCTGAACATGGCGACCCCCTCGGAGCACATCCCGTGGGACGACTACTCCGTCGAGGTGCCGGTCGGCGGACGGCCTTGGAAGGCGGACACCCGCCGCGCCGTCGTCAACTCCTTCGGCTTCGCGGGCACCATCGCCTGCGCGGTACTGGAACAGGCCCCCGCCTTCTCCCCGGCCGAACCGTCGGTGACCGACGGGGGGCACATCTTCACCCTCTCGGCGAAGAACGACAAGGCCCTGGCGCTCCAGATGGAGCGCCACCGTGCGTACCTCGCCGAGCACCAGGACCTGAGCCTGGCCGACGTCTGCTACACCAGCAACGTCGCCCGGGCTCACTTCGGCAGCCGGCTCGTGGGCGTGGTACGCGACACCGAAGAGCTGACCGCGCTGCTCGGTCGCACCCCCACCGCCGGCCCCGACCTGAGCAGGACCGCCTTCCTCTTCACCGGCCAGGGCTCTCAGTACGCGGGCATGGGCAGGCCGCTCTACGACGCCTACCCGGTGTTCCGGGAGCACCTGGACGCCTGTGACCGGCTCTTCGAGGCGCGTATCGGCCGGTCCGTCAAGGCACTCGTCCTCGGTGACGCCGAGGACCCGGAGGCGATCGACCAGACCTGCTTCACCCAGCCCGCGCTGTTCTCCCTGGAGTACGCCACCGCCCAGCTGTGGCTGAGCTGGGGCGTCCAGCCGAGCGTCCTGATCGGCCACAGCATCGGCGAAGTGGTCGCGGCGACCGTGGCCGGACTCTTCTCGCTTCAGGACGCGGTCCGGCTGGTCGCGGCCAGGGGCCGGCTGATGCAGTCCGTCACCGCACCCGGCGCGATGGTCGCCGTGGAAGCCGCGGTGAACGAGGTCGCCCCCCTCCTCGAAGCGTACGAGGACGTCACCTTCGGCGCCTTCAACGCCCCCGGTCACTGCGTCGTCTCAGGCGGGGAGGCCTCCGTCGCGGCCATCACCGGCCTGCTCGAGGAGCGCGGTCTGCGCACCAAGCGGCTCGCGGTCTCGCACGCATTCCACTCGCCGCTGATGGCAGAGGTCTTCGACGCCTTCCGCGAGGAGATCCAGGACATCACCTTCCGCGAGCCCGAATTCACCCTGATCTCCAACATCTCCGGCCGGGTCGCCGACGTCGCCGAGATGTCCACCCCCGAGTACTGGGTGCGGCACATCGCGGAGCCCGTCAACTTCCAGGCCGGCCTCGCCGCCATCGGCGCCCGCGGCCGCCACGTCTTCATCGAGGTGGGCCCCTCGGGCACCCTGCTGGGACTGGGCAAGCGCATCCTGGACGCCAAGGAGCACGTCTGGCTGCGGAGTTCGGCGAAGGGCGACACGGACTCCTCGGTCATCCGGGCCTCGGTGGCGGAGTGCTACGCCGCCGGCCTGCGGATCGACTGGACGGGCTACCACCAGGGGCGCGGCGGGCGGCGGACCGCACTGCCGACGTACGCCTTCGACACCAAGCGGTACTGGCTGCCCATCACCGGCGACCGGCACTCCAAGGAGCGCGTGGTCGACGCCTCGCGGGCGCACCACCCGCTGCTCGGTGCCGAGGCGAGCACCGCCGCGCAGATCCAGGACGGCGTGCGCGAGTTCGCGGCCGAGATCGGTCCCGACCAGCCGTCCTACCTGGTCGACCACGTCATCATGGGACAGACGGTGTTCCCCGGCGCCGGCTACGTCGAGATCCTGCTCGCCCTGCAGGACGCGGTCTACGGCGAGAGCGGCCGCATCCTGGAGGACGTGGCGATCCAGGAGCCGCTCATCCTCTCGGACGAGCAGCGCACCGAGATCCGTACCCGGCTGCGGGAGCTCCCCGGCGGCGGCGCGGAGGTCGAGATCTTCAGCCGGACACCAGGAGCCGACAACGCCATCGAGCGCTGCCACGTCACCGCCCGCATCGGCACGGACCACACACTCCTTCCGGAGCTGCGCAAGGTCGCGGCGGAGCTGGAGACCAAGGCGGCGGCCGAGGGCCATCCGTTGCTGCCCCGCCGCCCTGACGACCTGTACGCGGAGTTCGCCGACCTCGGGCTCGAATACGGCCCGGAGTTCCGGCGCATCGAGCACATCGCACGCCAGGGCGACAGCGTCTCCGTCGCCCGGCTGCGCGGCCGGGTGGCCCATGCGCTGGAGCACCTGCCGCCGGTCGTGCTCGACAACGTCACCCAGTCGCTGGGCGGGGTGCTGGACAACGGCAATACCTACCTCCCGGTCGGCTTCGGCCGCTTCCAGCTGCTGAAGAAGCCCAAGAGCGACGAGCTGCGCAGCTACGTGCGGCTCACCAGTGAGGAGAACGCCGACGGCGAGATGACCGCGGACATGCTCCTGACGGAGCACGACCGGCCGGTGTTCGTCGTGAACGGCTTCCGGCTGAAGAAGGTCACCGCTGCCGCGGGCTCTCCGCGCCGGCAGCTCTTCCACGAGCCGCGCTGGGTGAAGCGCTCCCTGGTACGCCAGGGCGGCGGCGAACGCGAGCGGCGCATTGTGGTGGTCAATCGGGGCGCGGCGGACTTCGAGTCCGTACGCGAGCACCTCGACGCGGGCGGCGCCTCGCTGACGTTCGCGCCGGACGCGAGCGGGGCCGTCGGTCTGCTGGGCGAGCGGCCCACCGACGTCTGCTGGTTCTGGAAGAGCGCACCGGGCCCGGTGACCGCCGAGCGCCTGCGGTCGGAGTGCGAGGCCAACTACCGCGAGCTGCTGGACCTCCTGGCGGCGCTGGAGAAGGCGGCGTTCGGGCGCGACCAGCGGCTGTGGCTGGTCACCGAGGGGGCCCAGCGGCTGCCCGGTGACCTCCCCGGCCGGCCGGGCCGGCCCTCGGAGGTCTCGCCCGCCGCGACCCTGTGGGGCCTGGGCCTCACGCTGTGGAACGAGTACCCCACCTACCAGGCCACGCTGATCGACCTCCCCGTCGGCGGTGACGGCAAGGCCCTGGCCGACGAGCTGCTGATCTCCGAGCCGGACGAGTACCAGGTCGCCTTCCGGGACGGCAACCGGCACGTGCGCCGCATCCACCGCGCGGACCCGGCCGGTACGGACGACGCCAACTTCGAACTCGCCATCACCGAGTTCGGCGAGTTCTCCAACGTCCGGCCCGTGCCCATCGAGGACGTGGCACCCGAGGGGGACCAGATCCAGGTCCAGGTGCACGCGGCGGGCCTGAACTTCAAGGACGTCCTCAACGTACTGGGGCTGCTCAAGGCCCACGCGGAGGACCACGGCATCGAGTACCAGCCGCTCGACCTCGGCTTCGAGGGCGCCGGCACGGTGGTCGCGGCCGGCCCCGACGCCGAGTTCCAGCCCGGCGAGGAGGTGCTGCTCAGCCACCTCGGCTGCATGAAGCGGCGCGTCACCGTGCCGTCGGCGATGGCGGTGCGCAAGCCCGCCAACATCGGGTTCGCCGAGGCAGCCGGACTGGCCACCGCCTATGTCACCGCCCACTACGCGCTGCACGACCTGGCCGGCATCAAGCAGGGTGACAAGATCTTGATCCACGCGGCGGCCGGCGGCGTGGGCCAGGCCGCGGTGCAGCTGGCCAAGCTCGCGGGCGCCGAGATCATCGCCACCGCCAGCCCCCGCAAGCAGGAGCTGCTGCGCGCCCAGGGCATCGAGCACGTCTTCAACTCGCGCACCCTGGAGTTCGCCGACCAGGTACTTGAGGTCACCGGCGGCAAGGGCGTCGACATCGTCCTGAACAGTTTGAACAAGGACTACATCCCGGCCGGCATGAAGGCGCTCGGCGAGGGCGGCCGGTTCGTGGAACTCGGCAAGATCGGCATCTGGTCGGCCGAGCAGGCGCACGCGGCACGGCCCGACGTGAAGTACGACAACTTCGACCTCAGCGAGTTCGCGGAGGAGGAGCTGCAGAAGGTCAACAAGGGCATCCTCCAGACGGTGGCGGGGCTGCTCTCCGAAGGCGCGGTTCAGCCGCTCCCGACGACCGCTTACACCCTGGACGAGATCGAGGAGGCATTCGCGGTCCTCAGCCGGGGAGCGAACGTCGGCAAGCTGGTGATCAGCTTCGAGCAGGAGAACGGCTTCCGCGAGCGTCCGGTCACCATCACGGCCGACCGCTCGTACGTGATCACCGGTGGCATGGGCGCCCTGGGGCTGGTGATGGCGCAGAAGCTCGTCGACCTCGGCGCCCGGGACCTCGTCCTGGTCGGTCGGCGGGCCGTCCCCGAGGCGGATACCGCAGCGCTCGCCGCCGAGCTGGGCGAGGGGGTGCGGGTCAGCACGCTGCAGTGCGACGTGGCCTCGGCCGACGACGTCCGGCGGCTCGTCGACTTCGTGGCGGCCGGACCGCACCCGCTGGGCGGCGTTCTGCACACGGCCGGCGTCCTCGCGGACATGCCCATCTCCTCCCTCTCCTGGGAGAGCATCGACAAGGTCTTCCAGCCGAAGGTGTACGGGACCTGGCACCTGCACCAGGCGCTGCGCGACCTCCCGGACACGCCGTTCTTCGTCGGCTTCTCCTCGATCGCCTCGGTGGTCGGGTCCGCCGCACAGGGCAACTACGCGGCGGGCAACGCGTTCATCGACGCGCTCATGCAGTGGCGCGCAGCGCGGGACCTGCCGGGCCTGAGCGTCAGCTGGGGCCCGTGGGCCGAGGTGGGCATGGCCGCGGAGCTGAGCGAGCAGCTGGTCCGCGGCATCGAGTCCCAGGGGATGAAGTTCCTCAAGCCGGCCGACGGCACCCGCTCGATGTTCAAGGCGCTCGGGAAGCCCGCCGCGCACCTGATGATCGGCGAGTTCGACTGGGACCGCTTCGTCTCGGCCCGGCCGGCCGCCAACGCCTTCTACCGTGAGGTGGCGGGAGCCGGCGGCGCCGGTGTCCGAACCGTCGACCTGGACGCGCTGCGCGCCCTGCCGAAGTCCGAACGGCTCTCCTCCGTCAACGAACTGGTCCGTGCCCGGATCGCGGGACTGCTCCACTTCGAGGGGCCCGACGACGTCGGCGTCAACGCGAAGTTCCTCGAACTGGGCCTGGACTCGCTCAGCGCGGTGGAACTGAAGAACGGGCTCGAAGCGGCCTTCCAGGTGCCGCTGTCCTCCGCGATCGTCTTCGACTACCCGTCGATCGGGCTGCTCACCGAGTACCTGGAGCAGCAGCTCGTACCGCAGGTGGCGGCCGAGGAGGAGCAGTCCGCGGACGACGTGGCGGTGCTCTCCGACGCCGAGGCCGACGCCGAGCTCGCCGCGATGATGGAGCTGTGACCCGGTGAAGGAGTACATCGAGTCGTTGCAGGGGCTGTCCAAGTCCCAGTTGGTGCTGCTGCTGGCGCGTCAGCGCCGGCAGGAGACCGAGCGGATCGCCGTCGTCGGCATGGCGTGCCGGTTCCCCGGCGGCATCGACAGCCCTCGGCAGTACTGGGACGTGCTGCACACGGGCCGCAGCGTCCTCGCTGAACGGGGTGGGATCCCCAAGGACTCCACCGGGCGTCCCCGGTGGAACGTGTCGGCGCCGGACCTGGCGCCGCTGGCCGGTCTGCTCTCCCAGGGCGCCTACCTGGACGCCGTCGACCTCTTCGACGCCGAGCGCTTCGGCATCCCGGACGAGGAGGCGCGGCACATGGACCCGCAGCAGCGGCTGCTGCTGACCTGTGCCGCCGAGGCGCTGGAGGACGCGGCGCCGTTCGACCGCGCAGAGGCCCGGGTGGGCGTCTTCGCCGGGGTGAGCACGGTGGAGTACAACTTCGCCGCGCTCCGCAACGGCCTGGGTGCCGAGGGGCTCTCCCCGTACATGGGCACCGGCGGAGCGCTCAGCGCGACGGCCGCACGGGTCGCCACCGGACTCGGCCTGAACGGCCCCGTGCTGACCGTCGACACGGCGTGCTCCTCCGCCCTGACAGCGACCCACCTGGCCTCATCGGCGCTGCGCCGCGGCGAGTGCGACGTGGCCGTCGTCGGCGCCTGCCACCTGACGCTCGCGCCCTTCACGGCGGGCGTCTTCGAGCAGGCGGGGATGCTCTCACCCACCGGACGCAGCCGCCCCTTCGACAGCGAGGCGGACGGCCACGTCCGGGGCGAGGGCTGCGGGGTGCTGGTGCTCAAGCGCGAGCGCGACGCGCAGGCCGCCGGTGACCGGCCGTACGCGCTGATCAAGGGCAGCAGCATCTACCAGCACGGCGACCGGCCGACGATGGCGGCCGTCTCGTCCGTGGCGCAGCGCCGAGTGATGGCGCAGGCGCTGCGGGACGCCGCCGTCGACCCGCATCAGGTGCAGTACGTCGAGGCCCAGGCCAACGGCTCCAAGCTGGGCGGGGTCATCGAGGCGGAGGCGATCGCCGAGACGTACCGGCGTGCCGGGAGCGACGCGCCGCCGCTGTACCTGGGCTCGGCCAAGGCCAACCTCGGTTACCTGGAGACGGCCTCCGGGGCCGCCGGGCTGATCAAGACCGCGCTGGCCCTCAGGAGCCGTGTCATTCCGCCACAGCCGGGGATCGACACCCCTGACCCGGCGGTGCCGTGGGACCGCACCAGCCTCCGGCTGCCCCGCACGGCCGTGCCGTGGCCCGAGACCGAATCCCCGACGGCCGCGGTGAGTTCGTTCGGCTTCACCGGCACCAACGCACATGTGCTGATGGAAGGGGGCGAGGACCTGGAGCCCCGGCCCGCGCCGCACAGCACGGCGGGCCAGGGACGCCGCCACTGGCCCGACGACAACATCTGGGGCTGACACGGCACCGCAGCGAGGTCTGGGAACGAGGAACCGAGGAGCAGCGATGTACTTTCCGAACCTGCGGACACTCGACGCGAGCGTGGCATTCCACGCCGGGCGCCGTCCGCACCACCCGGCCGTGCTGTGTGAGGGGCGGACCGTCACGTACGGCGAGCTGCACCGGCGCAGCAACCGCATGGCGCACGCGCTGCGTGCGGCCGGTGTGTCGGATCAGGCCAGGATCGGCTATCTCGGCAAGGAGTCGGAGCACTACTACGAGGTGCTCTTCGCCTGTGCCAAGACCGGCACGGTTCTGGTGCCCATCAACTGGCGGCTGACCGTCGGTGAGGTGGACCACATCCTGCGGGACTCCCGGGCGGAACTCCTCTTCGTGGAGGAGGAGTTCCGCGCGCTCGCCGAAAAGGCGGTCGCGGCCCTGGCCCACCGGGTCCAGGTCGTCGTCGTGGACCACGAGGGCGACGCGGGCGCGGGCATCCTCGGCTGGGCCGCCGGCCACCCGGACACGGACCTGGCACGGTCCGTGCAGGAGGACGACCCGGTCGCGCAGCTGTACACCAGCGGAACGACCGGGCTGCCCAAGGGAGTCGTGCTCGCCCACCGCAGCTTCTTCAAGGTCCGGGACGCGCTGGCGGCCGAGGGGCTTGACTGGATCGACTGGCAGGAAGGCGACGTGAGCCTCATCGGCATCCCCGGCTTCCACGTCGGCGGGCTGTGGTGGGCCACCCAGGGTTTCCACGCCGGCATCACCAACGTCGCCATGCGGATGTTCATCAGCGGTGAAGCGGTGCGGCGGATCCGTGAGCTCGGCATCACCACGGCGTGCGTGGTGCCCTCGATGCTGCAGATGGTGCTCAGCGAACCGGAGGCGAGCGACGAGGACTTCGCGTCGCTGCGCAAGGTGGTCTATGGCGGTTCCCCGATCTCCGAGAGACTCCTGGAACAGGCCGTCGAACGGATCGGCTGCGACTTCGCGCAGATCTACGGGCTCACCGAGACGGGCAACACCGCGGTGTGCCTGCCGCCCCACGAGCACGTGGTCGGCGGACCGCGGATGCAGGCGGCGGGCCGGCCGTACCCCGGCTTCGAGATCAAGATCGTGGACCGCGACGGCACCCGCCTCGAGGGGCGTTCCGTGGGCGAGGTGTGTCTCCGCACGCCCGCGCACATGGTCGAGTACTGGGGGCTGCCCGAGGCCACCGCGAGCACCCTGGTGGATGGCTGGATCATGACGGGCGACGCCGGCTACGTCGACGAAGAGGGGTATCTGTTCGTCTGTGACCGGATCAAGGACACGATCATCGTCGCGGGGGAGAACGTCTATCCGGCGGAGATCGAGAACGCGCTGACCAAGCACGAGGCGGTGCTGGAGGCCGCGGTGATCGGCGTGCCCGACGAGCGGTGGGGGGAGGCGGTCCGGGCGTTCGTGGTACTGCGTCCCGGGACGACCGCGACGCCGCGGGAACTGATGATGTCGCTGAAAGGGAGGATCGCGGACTTCAAGATCCCGACAGGGTACGAGTTCATCGGCACGCTCCCCAGAAACCCCAGCGGCAAGATTCTCCGCCGAGAGCTGCGCGACAGGTTCTGGCAGGGTCACCAGCGTAAGGTCAACTAGGCGTGTACAGGCGGGAGTTCGCGGTTCGCAGGTTCGCGACGAACACCCGCCGGTACGTGGTCCGGCCGCTCCCGCTCCCGGGTCCGGCTGCCCCCTCGACGCCGGCCGCCCGTTGGCCGCCGGCAGGAATTCCAGGTGATTTGATGAGTTCGTCCTTCACTGCCGTGCGCACGGTGCTGAACGCCGCCTCGTACGTCTCCCCCCGGCTGCTCGGCGGTTACGTGTGGCGGTTGTTCTGCGAGCCGGTCGCGCGTGACAAGGTGCGCGGCGCCCAGCAGCCGGTCCACGACCAGGCCGTGGCGGAGAAGATCACCGTGAACGGCCAGGACGTGGTGACCTACCGCTGGGGCGACGGCGGCAACCCGGTGCTGCTCATCCATGGCTTCGGCGGCCGGGCTGCCAACTTCGCGGGGTTCGTCCACGGGCTCCAGCAACTCGGCGTCTCCGCAGTGGCGTACGACGCCTTCGGCCACGGCGACTCCGGGGGCAAGGGCGTCACGATCCTGGACCACCTGGCCGTGCTGCGGCAGTTGCAGGACCGCCACGGGCCCTTCCGCGCAATCATCGGGCACTCGTTCGGCGGCACCACGGGGTACCTCGCGCTGCGGCGCGGCATCAAGGCCGACCGACTGGTCTCCATCGCCTCCGTGGGCGAATTCGCTTCCCTGCCGAGCACGTTCTGCAAGCAGCTGGGCCTGCGGCCGGTGTACGCGCGGGAGTTGCGGCGCCGCACCGAGCTGCTCTTCGCGTCCGAGCCGGACCTGTGGAACGCCTTCTCGCCCGTGCACCGCCCGGAGGAGATCGAGCAGCCGGTTCTCGTGGTGCACGACCAGAACGACCGCGAAGTCGGCGTGGAGCAGGGCCGCCGCATCGCCGCCGCGTACGGGGACCGGGCCGAGTTCCTGCTGACGGAGGGGCTCGGGCACCGCCGGATCCTGGGCGACAGCACGGTGATCACCAAGGTGCTGACGTTCGCCGTGGGCGACAAGTGACACCTGACGAGTGGCGCCCGGACTCGTCAGCAACAAGTAATCACAGACCTAGGTGAGAGCGATGACCAGCCAGTCCGAATCCACTGGACGCACCGTGCTGAGACCCGGGAGTGAACCGGTCGCCGTCGTCGGCATGGCCTGCCGGCTGCCCGGCGCAGCAGGGCCGACGAGCTTCTGGGAGCTGCTCCACGAGGGCCGGGACGGCATCACCGAGGTGCCCTCCGACCGTTGGACGGCGGGCGGGCCGTCCGCGCCGCAGCCCGGCAACACGGGCCGGGGTGGATTCGCGGACGGCATCGGCGAGTTCGACGCGGGCTTCTTCGGCGTATCGCCGCGGGAGGCCGCGTCGATGGACCCGCAGCAGCGGCTGATGCTGGAGCTGAGCTGGGAGGCCGTCGAGGACGCCAACATACCCGCGCAGGACGTTCAGGGCACCCCTGCCGGTGTCTTCTTCGGCGCCATCGCCGGTGACTACGAGGCGCTGCTGAACCAGTACGGAGCGGACAGCATCACGCGGCACTCCTTCACCGGGCTGCAGCGCGGCCTGATCGCGAACCGGGTCTCGCACCTGTTCGGTCTGGAGGGCCCCAGCCTCACCCTCGACTCCGGGCAGTCCTCCTCGCTGGTCGCGGTCCACATGGCCTGCGAGAGCCTGCGCTCCGGCGAGTCCGAACTCGCGCTCGCGGGCGGGGTGCATCTCAACCTCGTCCAGGAGTCGGCGCTGCGCGCCGACCGGTTCGGGGTGCTTTCGCCCGACGGCCGGTGTTACGCGTTCGACTCCCGGGCCAACGGGTTCGTCCGCGGCGAGGGTGGCGTGGTGTTCGTCTTGAAGCCGCTGTTCCGGGCGGTCGCCGACGGCGACGACATCATCTGCCTGATCCTCGGCAGCGCGGTCAACAACGACGGCCGGGGCGAGGCCGTCGGCGTGCCCAATCCGGCGGCCCAGGGCGCGGTCATCAGGGGGGCCCAGCGCCGCGCGCAGGTCCAGCCCGGCGACATCCAGTACGTCGAGCTGCACGGCACCGGCACGACACGCGGCGACGAGCTGGAGGCGTCCGCCCTCGCCTCCGTGTTCGCCGGATCGCGGGAGCCGGGCTCTCCCCTGCTCGTCGGGTCGGCGAAGACCAACGTGGGGCACCTGGAAGGCGCCGCCGGCGCCGTCGGACTGCTGAAGGTCGCCCTGAGCATCAAGAACGGTGAGATACCCGGGAGCCTGAACTACGCGTCCCCCGGGCCCCGCCCGCTCCACGGGGAGGCGGACCTCAAGGTCCAGCGCAGCCGCGGACCCTGGCCGCGTTCCGACCAGCGGCTGCTGGCCGGCGTCAGTTCCTTCGGCATCGGCGGGACCAACTGCCACGTCGTCCTGGGGCCGGCCCCCGAGGCTCCCGGGCAGGACGCGCGGCGGGCGGCGCCGGAGGCCATGGCCTGGCCGCTCAGCGCCCAAAGCCGGCCGGCGCTCGAGGCCAAGGCCCGTGACCTCGCCGAGCGGCTGGCCCGCTTCCCGGACCTCCGGCCCGAGGATGTCGGCCTCTCGCTGGCCACGACGCGCTCGGCGATGGACCACCGGGCAGTGGTCGTCGCCGGTGACCGTACCGAGTTCGGCGCGGCGCTCGACGCGCTCGCGGCGGGTGAGGCGGGCGCCACCACGGCGCGCGGCGTCGCGCGGCGCCCGGCCAAGGTCGTGTTCGTCTTCCCCGGCCAGGGGTCGCAGTGGCCCGGCATGGCCCTCGGCCTGCTGGAGAGCTCCCAGGTCTTCCGGGAGGAACTGGAGGCGTGTGGACGGGCGCTGGCCCCGTACGTCGACTGGTCCCCGGCCGACGTGCTGCGCGGCGCCCCCGGAGCGCCGGGGCTGGACCAGGTGGAAGTCGTCCAGCCCCTGCTGTTCTCGGTCATGGTCTCGCTGGCCGCCGTCTGGCGCGCGCACGGCGTCGAACCCGACGCCGTCGTGGGCCACTCACAGGGTGAACTGGCCGCCGCCTACGTCTGCGGTTCCCTGACCCTGGAGGAAGCCGCCCGCGCGGTCGCCCTGCGCAGCCGGGCCATCGCCAGGATCGCCGGGACAGGCGGGCTGCTGTCCATCGCCCTGCCGGCCGACCGTGTCATGCCGTATCTGGAGCGCTCTGCGGACGAACTGTCCGTGGCGGTGGTCAACAGCCCTCGGTCGACAGCCGTCGGCGGAGCTCCCGAAGCGCTGGCCGCGCTGGCCGCCGCCTGCGAGCGGGACGGGGTGCGCAGCCGCCTGATCCTGATCGACTACGCCTCGCACTCGCCTCAGGTCGAGGCCATCCGCGACGAGGTGCTTGACGCGCTGAAGGACGTCTCTCCCCGCCGTTCGGACGTCCCGTTCTACTCCAGCACCGACGGCGGGCCGCTGGACACGCTCCGTCTGGACGCCGGGTACTGGTTCAGGAACCTGCGCGAGGCCGTGCAGTTCGAGCGCGCGACCAGGGCGCTGCTGGACTCGGGACACAACGTCTTCATCGAGGTGAGCCCGCATCCGGTGCTGGTGGCCGGGATGCTGGACACCATCGAGGACGCGGCGCAGGCGTCCCCCGAGGAGCCCGTCGAAGCCGCCGTCGTCGGCACCCTGCAGCGGCATGAGGGCGGCGCCGGGCGCTTCCTGCGGTCCGCCGCCGAGGCCTATGCGCACGGCGTCCCGGTCGACTGGGCGAAGGGGTACGCCGGAACCGGCGCCCGCCGGGTCAAGCTGCCCGGTTATCCCTTCCAGCGCCGCCGGCACTGGCTGGCGGCCCCCGGGACACCAGCCCCCGGCACCCCCGCTCCCGCGGCTCTCCCCGCCTCATCCGCCGAAGCAGTACCGGAGGAGGAGCAGCAGCAGGCCGCCGAGCGGCCGCAGCCGGGTCCGCTCGGCGAGCAGGAGGCGCTGGACCTCGTCCGCAGGCACGCCGCGCTGCTGCTCGGACACGACGGTGCCGAGGCGGTCGACGGCCGGCTGGCTTTCCGAGACCTGGGATTCGACTCGCTCAGCTCCGTCCGGCTTCGCCAGCGGCTCGTCGAGGCCACCGGCCTGAAGCTGCCCGTCAGCACGGTCTACGACCACCCGACGCCGCTCGCACTGGCCCGCAGGATCCGGCACCTGCTCTCGTCGTCCGCCGACAGCGAAGCCGCCACGCCGACTGCCGCGGAGACCGAGGACGACCCGGTCGTCATCGTCGGCATGGCCTGCCGCTATCCCGGCGGAGTGGCCTCCCCCGAGGACCTGTGGCGCCTCGTGGCGGAGGGCGAGGACGCCGTCGCGGACTTCCCGGCCGACCGCGGCTGGGACCTCGAGGGCCTCTACCACCCCTCACCGGAGCACCGGAAGACCACGTACGCGCGCTTCGGCGGATTCCTGTACGACGCCACCCGGTTCGACGCGGCGTTCTTCGGCATCAGCCCGCGGGAGGCGCTGGGCATGGACCCGCAGCAGCGCATTCTGCTGGAGACCGGCTGGGAGGCGTTCGAGCGGGCCGGCATCGTCCCCGAGACGGTACGCGGCACGCGCACGGGCGTCTTCATCGGGGCGATGCCCTCCGGGTACGGACCGCCGCTCGGCGAGGCACCGGAGGACCTGGAGGGGTATCTGCTGACGGGTTCGAGCCCGAGCGTGCTCTCCGGCCGGCTCTCCTACACCTTCGGGCTGGAGGGGCCGGCGGTGACGGTCGACACCGCCTGCTCGTCCTCGCTGGTCGCGCTCCACCTGGCAGCCCAGGCCCTGCGGCGCGGTGAGTGCTCGATGGCGCTGGCCGGCGGGGTGACCGTGATGGCGACGCCCGGCATGTTCCTGGAGTTCAGCCGCCAGCGCGGCCTGTCGCCCGACGGCCGGTGCAAGGCCTTCTCCGCCGACGCGGACGGCACGGGGTGGGGCGAGGGCGCCGGCGTCCTGCTGCTGGAACGGCTCTCCGAGGCCCGCCGCCGCGGCCACCGCGTGCTTGCCGTGGTCCGTGGCACGGCGACGAACCAGGACGGCGCGAGCAACGGACTGACGGCACCGAACGGCCCCGCGCAGGAGCGGGTCATCCTGGACGCCCTGGCCGCGGCCCGGCTCGCCCCCGGCCAGGTCGACGTCGTGGAGGCGCACGGCACGGGCACGGTCCTGGGCGATCCCATCGAAGCGGGCGCGCTGTTCGCCACGTACGGGAAGGACCGCCCCGACGGCCGTCCGCTGTGGCTGGGCTCGCTGAAGTCCAACACCGGCCACTCCCAGGCCGCGGCCGGCGTGGGCGGCATCATCAAGATGGTCATGGCGATGCGGCACGGCGTCATGCCGCGCTCGTTGCACAGCGACCGCCCCTCCCCCCACGTCGACTGGTCTGCGGGGAACGTACGGCTGCTGCAGGAGGCGACGCCCTGGGAGCGGGCCGACGGCCCCCGCCGGGCCGGTGTGTCGTCCTTCGGTATCAGCGGCACCAATGCCCACGTGGTGATCGAGGAGGCGCCGGAACCCGGGCCCGGGGCCGGTGCCCCGGCCCCGGAGTCAGGGACCGGGCCGGTACCGCTGCCGCTGACGGCCAAGAGCGCGGCCGCGCTGGGCGCCCAGGCGGACGCGCTCCGCGCCCACGCGGCGGCCACGGACGCCGGTCTGCTCGACCTCGGCCACAGCCTGGCCGCCACCCGCTCGACGTTCGAACACCGGGCCGTGGTGCTCGCGTCGGACCGTACCGAGCTCTCCGCCGGCCTGGAAGCCCTCGCGAACGGCGGCCTCGCCGGGAACGTGACACAGGGGGCGGCGGCGCCCGGCCGGGTCGCCTTCCTCTTCACCGGCCAGGGCAGCCAGTACCCGGGCATGGGCCGCGACCTGTACGCGGCTCATCCCGCTTTCGCGCGGGCCCTGGACGAGGTCTGCGCGCATCTGGACCCCCACCTCGGACGCCCGCTCCGCGACGTGATGTTCGCAGGCGAGGCGGACGGGGAAACGGCGCTCCTGAACCGTACGGAGTGGACCCAGCCGGCCCTGTTCGCCTTCGAAGTGGCCCTGTTCCGGCTGCTCGAACACTGGGGCGTCACGCCGGATCACCTGCTGGGCCATTCCGTCGGCGAGATCGCGGCCGCGCATGTGGCCGGAGTCCTGTCACTGCCGGACGCCTGCCTCCTGGTGGCGAGCCGCGCCCGGCTGATGGGCGGGCTGCCGGACGGCGGGGCGATGGTGTCTCTGGAGGCGGCCGAGCACGAGGTCACCGAGTGGATCGCGGCACAGGGCGCCAAGCTGGACGTCGCGGCGCTCAACGGTCCGGACGCGACGGTCGTCGCGGGGGACGCGGACTGGGCGGTCCGCATCATGGCGGAGTGGCAGCGGCGCGGCCGCCGGGCCAAGCGGCTGACCGTGAGCCACGCCTTCCACTCCGCGAAGGTGGAGCCGATGCTGGACGAGTTCGCCCGGATCGCCGAGACCCTCGACTACCGTCCGCCGACGCTGCCCGTCGTCTCCAACCTGACCGGCCGGCCGGTCGAGGAGACGACGCTGTGCTCCGCCGAGTACTGGGTCCGGCACGTGCGGCAGCCCGTGCGGTTCCTGGACGGCATCAGGGCGCTGGAAGCGGCGGGAGTCACCAGGTTCCTCGAAGTCGGGCCCGACGGAGTGCTGTCGCCGATGGCGAGGGGCTGCCTGACGGCGGCTCGGTCGGCCGTGGTGGCGGCCGCCGCCCGCCGCAACCGGCCGGCGGAGCGGACGTTCTTCACCGCGCTCGCCACGCTGTACGTCCAGGGGGTCGACGTCGACTGGGCGGCCGGGTTGTCCCGGGCAGGGGGGCGCACCGTCGCGTTGCCGACCTACGCCTTCGACCGGCAGTTCTACTGGTTGACCGCACCGGCGCGCAGCGGCACCGACCTCGTCGGCGCGGGGCTGGAAGCGGCGGACCACCCGCTGCTCGGCGCTGCGGTCGAACTGCCCGCCACCGATGGTGTCGTGTACACCGCCGGGCTGTCCCTGGACAGCCACCCCTGGCTGTCCGACCACGTCGTGCTCGGCACGGTCCTGGTCCCGGGCGCGGCGTTCGCCGAATGGGCCGTGCACGCCGCCGCGGGGACGGGCGGCCGGGTCGGCGAACTGGTGCTCGAGGCGCCCATGGCCCTGCGGGAGGGGACAGCTCTCGACGTACGGGTGAGCGTCGGCGGTGCGCAGGCGGACGGCCGCCGCGAATTCACCGTGCACGCACGGCCGCAGGAGGCGTCCCGCGGGGAGTGGACCCGGCACGCGACCGGCCGGCTGGAACCAGCGGACGCCGGGCGCCCGGCCGCCGTCCCGGCAGCGGAGCAGAGCTGGCCGCCCGCCGGAGCCGTCGAGGTGGACCTCGCCGGTGTCTACGAGCGGTTGGCCGAACGCGGCCTGCAGTACGGCAGCGAGTTCCGCGGGCTGCGGGCCCTGTGGCAGCTCGGGGACGAGCTTCTCGCCGACGTGGAACTCCCCGGCGGTGAGGCCGGAGAGGCCCACGGATTCCTCCTCCACCCGGTTCTCCTCGACGCGGCGCTGCACGCGGTCCTGGCACCGGCACCGGAGCAGGACCCCGCCCTGCCCTTCGCCTGGCGGGGGATCGAGACGTACGCACCGAGCGGACGGCGTCTGCGGGTCCGGGCCCTGTTGCGCAAGGGCGGAAGATCCGGCGAACTGTCGGTCTCGCTCGCCCTCGCGGACGGCACGGGCCGCCCGGTGGCCTCGGTCGAGTCCCTGCTGTTGAAGCGAACCACGCCCGAACAGCTCGGCCGGGCGCTCGGAGAGCGGCAGGGGGAGCTGTACCGGCTGGAGTGGCTGCCCGTCGCGGACCCGGCGGTCGCCGACGGGCCGGACGGCCGGCTGGCGTTCCTGGGCAGCGACCACCTCGGCCTGACCGGAATGTTCAAGAGCGCCGGGATACCGGTGGAGGTCTGCCCGGACCTGCTGGCTCTCGACAGCCTGATCGGGGCCCCGGAGCCGCCGCCCGAGGCCGTCGTCGTCACGTGCGTGGGAGAGAAGGACACCGTCGACGAGGCGGTCGCCGCGGCGAGCCGGCGGGCGCTCAGACTGGTCCAGGAGTGGCTGACCGACGAACGGCTGGCGGCGACCCGGCTGGTGCTCGTCACCGCGGGCGCGGTCGCCACCCGTGCGGGCGAGGAGGTGTCCGACCCGGCGGGCGCGGCCGTCTGGGGCCTGATCCGAAGTGCCCAGACGGAACATCCCGGACGATTCGTCCTGGTCGACATCGAACCGGGGGAACGCGGCGTGGACGGGCTGATCAGCGCGATCACGTCCGGCGAGCCGCAGACAACCGTCCGCGCCGGTGCCGTCCGGGAACCCAGACTGGCGGCGGTCCGCGGCAGGCGTTCTCCGGCCGCGGTGGGCAGCGGGCCCTGGACGCCGGACGGCACCGTGCTCATCACCGGCGGAACCGGCATGCTCGGCAGCCTGGTCGCCCGCCACCTGGTGCGGCGGCACGGCGTGCGGAAGCTGGCGTTGCTGAGCCGACGTGGCCCGGCGGCACCCGGCGCCGACGGCTTGGTGGCCGAACTGACCGCACACGGTGCCGAGGTGTCCGTCCTGGCCTGCGACGCGGCCGACCGTCCGGCGCTGGCGGAGGCACTGACGCAGCTGCGGAAGGACGCTCCGCTGAGCGCCGTCGTGCATACGGCGGGGGTCCTCGACGACGGCACCGTCACGGGGCTGACGCCCAAGCGGCTGCAGCGCGTCCTGAGGGCCAAGAGCACGGCAGCGCTCAATCTCCATGGACTCACCACGGGAGACGCGCTGTCGGCGTTCGTCCTGTTCTCCTCGGTCATCGGCATGCTCGGTGGCGCGGGACAGGCCAACTACGCCGCGGCGAACAGCGTCCTGGACGCGCTGGCACACCAGCGCAGGGCGCTCGGGCTGCCCGCCGTCTCGCTGGCCTGGGGTCTGTGGAACCCCGACGCGGGAATCGCGGCGAGCCTGTCGGACGTCGACATCGCCCGTATGGCCCGGTCAGGCCTGGCACCGTTGTCCGTGCAGCGCGGGATCGAGCTGTTCGACGCCGCCCTCGCCTGTGACGAGCCCGTGCTCGTGCCCGCCGCGCTCGACGCCAAGGCACTGCGTACCCGGTCCGGCGGCATCGCCAAGGTACTGGCCGGGCTGGCACCGGCCGGGGCGGCGCGACCCGGGACGGCACCGCAGGCCTCGCTCCAGGAACGGACGGCGGCGCTGCCGGAGGCGGAACGGGCCTCCGCACTCCTCGCGTTCGTCCGGGAGCAGATCGCCGCGGTGATGGGGTACGCCTCGGCGGACGCCGTCGAGCCCGAGCGGGAAGTCTGGGACCTCGGCCTCGATTCGCTGACCGCACTGGAACTCACCAGCCGGCTGACCGCCGCAGCCGGACTGCGGCTGCCGACCACCCTCACCTTCGACCACCCCTCCGCTGCCGCGCTGTCGCAGTACCTCGATGAGGTGCTGACCGGTAAGGCCGTACCGAAGCAGCAGTGACACCCCCCGCCGTCCTCGGACAGAAGCAGTGAGATGAAGCAGATTCAAGACGCGGGCACGCCGCCCGAGGCACCCGGCCGCGGACAGTTACTGCCGGCACTGGTGCTGGCCATGCTGGCCTTCAGCATGGTGCAGACCGCGGTGGTGCCGATCCTCCCCTCTCTCGCGACGGCCGTACACGTCTCCAGCGGCACGGTCGCCTGGCTGATGACGGCCAACCTGCTCGCGGCCGCGGTGCTCACCCCGCTGCTGGGGCGCTTCGGTGACCTCTACGGCCGCAAGACGATGCTGCTGGTCTCGCTCGGCGGCCTGGCGCTGGGGTCGGTGCTCGCGGTGAGCACCGAGTCGTTCGCCTGGCTTGTGGTGGCCCGCGTCCTGCAGGGCGCGGGTGGCGGTGTCCTTCCGCTGGCCATCAGCGTGGTGCGCAACCAGCTCCCGCCGGGCAGAATCCCGGGCGGCATCGGGGCCGTCAGCGCCGCGATGGGCATCGGCAGTGCCCTCGGCCTGGTGGTCACCGGACTGCTGATGGAGCAGTGGAGCTACAAGTCCGTCTTCTGGGCCGGACTGCTCTTCAGCCTCGTCGCCATCGCCTGGTCCGTGGTGGGCATCCCCAAGGACGTGGTAACCGATCGCACCATCAAGGTGGACCCGCTGGGCGCCCTCACCCTGGCCGGGTGGCTCTGCGCACTGCTGCTCGCCGTCAGCCAGGGCAACTCCTGGGGCTGGGGCTCCGGACGGATCGTCGGCCTCTTCATCGCGGCCGCGGTGATCGCGGCCGTGTGGGCCGTCGTCGAACTGAAGGTGCAGCACCCCTTGGTGAGTATCCGGATGCTGCTGAGCCCCGTCGTGGCCATCACCAACGTGGCAGGTGCGGTGATCGGGTTCGGCATGTACGGGTGCTTCATGGTGATCAGCAACTTCGCCCAGACACCGGAGGAAATCGCGCACTACGGATTCAGCGCCGACGTCCTGCACGCGGGCGTGATGCTGCTGCCTTCCGCCATCGGCAGCATGACGGCCGCCCCGGTCGGCGCCAAGCTGATCGCCGCGCGAGGCCCGCGGATCCCCCTCTCACTGGGCGGACTGCTCGCAGCGGTGGCGATGGGCTTCCTCGCCGTGGTGAACGGGCACCCGGTCGACCTCTATCTCGCCTCCGCGGTGTTCGGCTTCGGCGTCGGCCTTGCTTACACGGCCATGCCGGCCGCCATCAATTCCGCTGTCCCGATCGAGGAGAGCGGCATCGCCAATGGCATGAACGCGGTGTTCCGTACGGTAGGAGGCGCTGTGGGAACGGCTGTCCTCGGCGCCACCCTGGCCAGTGACACCATCGAGGGCTTGCCGCTGCCCACCTTGGGCGCATATCAAGAGGCGTTCTGGATCACCGCGATCGGCTGTTTCCTCGCGGCCGTGGCCTCTCTTGCGATCCGCACCCCCCTCAGCTCGGTGAACTCGGGGAAGCCCGCTGTGCGGCAAAGCGACCCGACCGAGGAAACCGCCGCCTGACACGTTCTGGTCCGAGCCGTCGGATGAGAAACCCACTGGAATTGGTCCGAGCGGTTCGAAAGGCAGCCAATGTTCAAAGCTATTGGGGTGGCCGGTTTCAACTCTCTCTCCCACTCTGGCGGCACCCGGGAACGGCTAGGGTGACGGCACGTCAATCGTCAGTGCACCAGGAGGACTTCACCATGACCGGGTCTCGCCTCGTGGCCCTCGGCCACTACCAGCCGCAGAAGGTGCTCACCAATGAAGCCCTCGCGGAGATGGTCGACACCAGTGACGAGTGGATCCGGAGCCGGGTCGGCATCCGTACCAGACATGTGGCGAAGGCCGAGGAATCGGTGGCGGACATGGCGGCGGAAGCCGCTCAGAAAGCTCTCGCCAATGCGGGCTTGACCAGTGCGGAGATCGATCTCGTCATCGTCGCGACCTGCACGTCCCACGATCGTTCACCCAATGTGGCAGCGCGTGTCGCGAGCCGGCTCGGCATCACGGCGCCTGCGGCGCTGGACGTCAACACGGCCTGCTCCGGATTCCCGCACGCCCTGGCCATGGCCGACCTGGCCATCAAGGGCGGCTCCGCGAAGAAGGCCTTGGTGATCGGGGTCGAGAAGCTCACGGACTTCGTGGACTGGTCCGACCGCAGTACCTGCGTGCTGGTCGGCGACGGAGCGGGTGCCGTCGTTGTCGCCGAGGCCGACACCGCCGAGATCAGTCCCGTGGTCTGGGGATCCGTCCCCGAGATGGGCAGGGCCGTGCTCATCGAGGGCAAGTCGGGCACCTTCACCCAGGAGGGCCAGTCCGTGTACCGCTGGGCGACGACCACTCTGCCGGACATCGCCCGGACAGTGTGCGAGCGCGCCGGCGTCAAGCCGGAGGAACTCGGTGGTGTCGTCCTGCACCAGGCCAATCTCCGGATCGTCGAGCCGGTCGCCAGGAAGATCGGCGCGGTGAACGCGGTCATCGCGCGGGACGTCGTGGACTCCGGCAACACCTCGGCCGCGAGCATCCCGCTGGCGTTCTCCAAGCTGGTGGAACGGGGAGAACTGACCCCGGGGTCACCCGTGCTGCTCTTCGGATTCGGCGGCGGCTTGTCGTACGCCGGCCAGGTCGTCCGGTGCCCGTGACGGGTGAACCAACGGCCCGGCCATGTCGCCCGCGTGGCGGATCTCCACCCCATCGACGCGGATGCCGCCGTCTGCACCGGCCCGGCGTGGCAGTGGCTCCCCGGACTGACACGGGGGCGCCGCGCCGTACGCTGGGGTTCCGCCGTCGTCCTGACGACGTATGCCGACTGCCGGACCGCCTTGTCGGACAAGAGATTCGGTAACGGCCTCCGGGCTGAGATCGGCGCCATGCAGGACATCGACCCGCAGTTCGTTGCGCTGCGCCGGCAGTCGCTGCTCCTCGAGGAGGGGGAGCGGCACAAGCGGCTGCGCCGGCTGGCGATTCCCGCCCTGCACCCCCGCAACGTCGACCGGCTCCGGCCCGCGATGGTCCAGGTCGTCGACGAGTTGGTGGACCGCGTCCAGGAGCGGGGACGATGCGACGCGGTCGTCGACATCTGCAACCCCTTGCCCATTTCGGTGATTTGCTGGGTGCTGGGCATCCCGCGTGAGGAAGCGGCGTTCTTCGCCGAGGTGGCCGAGGCGTCGACCGCTGTGTTCTCCGGGGATCCGAGCACCATACCGGCGGCCATGGCGGCCACCGAGAAGATCGACTCCTACATCGAGGACCTGATCGAACGCCGACGTGATGACGGTCATCACGTCGTTGATCGTCGGCGGCACCGACACCACGCGGAATCAGCTCGCCATCGCGCTCCACTGCTTCGTCGAGCGTCCCGATGACTGGGAGCAGCTCCGCAAGGATCCGGGGCTGGTGCCGAACGCCGTCGAGGAAGTCGTCCGTTACGCCCCGACGGCGTACGTGATGAAGCGTGTCACCAATGAGGATGTGGACCTCGACGGTCTGTGGCTCCCCGGTGGCACCCCCGTCATGGTCATGTCCACCCTCGCCAACCGCGATCCCGGCGTCTTCACCGATCCCGAACGCTTCGACATCCGCCGGGAGTTCCGGCACCCTCACATGGGGTTCGGCTGGGGGCTGCGCAGCTGCGTCGGGTCGGCACTGGCGCGAGCCGAGCTCAGCGAGGCGCTGACCATTCTCTCCCGGCGACTGACTGGTCTGGCGCTCGACGGCGAGAGACTGTGTGGAGCCGACCCGACAGCATTCAGGGCCCGGTGGCCCTGCCCCTGCGCTTCGAGGCGGCGTAGGGGGTGTCCGCAAAGTCCCGAGCATGACCCTCGTCGGCCGGACTGCTCAGGCACTCGGGGCAGGGGCTGCCGCGTAGTCGTGGGCACGCTCCTGTCCCGAGAGGCCCCCGATCGCCCCGATGATCTCGTCGGTGACGAACCGGCGGACCTGCGCGGGGCGCATACCGGTCTCGAGTCCGGCGCAATGCAGCGGCTTGCCGAACTCCACGGTGATGCGGTGGTAACGGGGCAGTCGTCGGCCCACCGGCTGGAGTCGATCGGTACCGGTCAGCGCCACGGGCACCACCGGGGCTCCGGTCGTGAGGGCAAGCCATGCGACACCGGTCCGCCCGCGGTAGAGCCGGCCGTCGAGAGAACGGGTTCCCTCGGGATAGATACCGAAGGCCCGGCCCTCGGCCAGGACGTGTTCAGCCGCCTCCAGCGATGCCCGCGCGCCGCGGTGGGAGCCACGGTCGACCGGGATGCAGCCGAAGGCGGTGAAGAAACAGCGAGTCAGGACGCCCTTGATTCCCGATCCCGTGAAGTACGCGTCCTTGGCCAGGAAATACACCGGACGCGGCGAAAGGAGCGCGATGACGATGCTGTCGATGAAGGACAGGTGGTTGCTGGCGAGAATCACCGGACCGTGCCGTGGGACGTTGCTCCGGCCACGGACAACGGGCCGGTAGACCAGCCGTACCAGCGGGGTGAGCAGCAGTCGGGCGAGGGGGTAGAGCACCAGCGGTCCTTTCGTGGGCAGTGACGCCTGGTGGCCCCGGAGGGCAGCCGGGTGATCAGGCACACCGGGGCAGCCGACCGCGTTCGGCCGACCCGGAGCGCGTGAGGAGTACGACGGCGGCAAAGGTGCGACGCAGCCGGGGCAAGGAGGGGTTCTCCCGCGGGCAGGGCCGCACCGACGCAGCGGATGCGGAGGGATGTTAGCAACCGACCGATCGGAAGTTAAGTGACGCGTGGGGCGGCTACCATGGATGCCCATGAGTCCCCGGAGCAGCGTTGCCGAGACGCGTCGCACCCGTCAGCGCATCGTCGATCGCAGCCTGGTCGTCGCCTCGTTGTACGGCCTCGACGGTCTGACCATCGGCCGGCTCGCGACCGACCTGGGGATGAGCAAGGCCGGTGTGCTGGGCCACTTCGGCACCAAGGAGAGTCTCCAACTCGCCGTCGTCGACGCTGCGGTGGAGTTGTTCACCCGTGAGGTGCTGAACCAGGTGGCGGACGACGTGCCACCTGGCCTGCCCCGTCTGCGAGCGTGGTGCGATGCCTGGGTGTCGTATCTTGCGCGGGACGTGCTGCCCGGTGGGTGCTTGCTCACCGCGGCGGCGGCCGAGTTCGACGGGCGCAGCGGCCCCGTGCGCGACGCCATCGCCGGCATGAACGACTTGTGGCAGCGCGACCTGCGCCTGCAGATCCGGCATGCGATCACCGCGGGAGAACTGCAACCGGACACGGATGCCGACCAATTGGTCTACGAGGTGGTCGGCATCATGCTGGCCCTCAACCACTTCCTGCAGTTGCAGCGCGACCGGTCCGCCCCGGCCCGCGCCCGCAGAGCACTTCACCGGCTCTGGGAGGGCGTGAAAGTTCCCGTGTGCAATAGTGATTGACGTCGGCGACGCCGCGGTCGGCACGGTATTCGAGCCAGGGATCGCGAGCGAGAATGGACCGCTGTATATGCTGTAGCTGCGGTCCCGGCTCCAGGCCCAGCTCCTCGACCAGAAGCCCCCGGATTCGGTCGAAGGTTCGCAGTGCGTCCGCGGTACGGCCACTGCGGTACAGGGAGATCATGAGATAGCCGTAAATCGCCTCCCAGGCCGGATGCGCCTCGATCAGCGAATACAGCTCGCAGATCAGCTCGTGGTGACGGCCCAGGTCCAGCTCCAGCTGCAGTCGGCGCTCGTGGGCGTAGACACGCTTCTCGTCGAGCAGCCTGCGGACGCCCGCGAAAGCGGGCATGTCACGGAAGTCGGCCAACGCCGGGCCGCGCCAGAGGGCGACGGCAGCGCTCAGCGCGGCGGACGCCGCTTCGAGCTCACCGCGGGTTTGCAGGTCACGGGCCTCGGCCAGGTGCGCCTCGAACAGGTTGAGGTCGAGGGAGGAGTGCGTGAGCCGCAGTTCGTATCCGGTCGATTGGGTGGTGAGGACGGAGGCGTCGAGGCCCAGTTCACGGAAGCGGCTTCGCAGGTTGCAGATGTAGACGTGGAGTGCGGTGTGAGCGCTCTGCGGCGGCATGCCCGACCAGATCGCGTTGATGAGCCGTTCCGGGGAGACTGCAGTCAGATTGTTGACGCAGAGATAGGCCAGTAAAGCGCGGTTTTTCGGCGCCCAAGGCCTGACACTTTCGCCGTTGGGTTTTTCTATTCCGAGCGGACCCAGAATACGGAAAAACATGTCCAATCCACCCCCGTGACAATTTGGACGAGGCAGGGGGGAGCCCCCGCCGTAGACCTGTCATCGTCAATGATTCAGGGGCGGCGGGCAAGTGCTTTGAGCATCACCTGAGGTTACCGGTCAGTGAAGATGTGGGAGAGTGGGGGACATAAGCGCATTTACCCCCCTGTGATGCTTCACTACTCAACCTGAGCTAACCGTGGGGCGAGTTTATGGCAAAGCTTGCGCCCTGCCCGCGATGGGTGGTCGATATTCACTGGGACCTCACAAGTGACTCCCAGAAGCCGTCCAGCCAGACCAAGATATCCCGCATGACGTAGTGGTCCGCGTCTGGGCGCAGCGCCGACAGCAGAAAGGAGCGGGCGCCCTCCGCCGGCGCCCCCAGGACCGTGATGCGGGACTCCACGTCGCCGTCGGTACGCAGGGGATGGAACTGCGGGGTGAGGTCCAGACCGCCGGGCGCGAAGTCCGTGGCACCCGCGCCGTCCGGACCGTGGTTGCGCCACAGGCGTACCAGTCCACGGTCCCGCAGGCTGCGGTACAGGGGCCGTACGTCCACGCGCGGGTCGAAGGGATGCATGCGTGCCTCGACCAGCACGTCCAGAGCGCGTCGCGCACCCGTGCGCGGCCCCACCACGACCGTGCGGCCGCTCGACTCCTCGTAGCCCACCCGGGCGTCCGGGCCGGTGCCCACATCCAGGAGCCCGTGGTCGACGAGCGCGGTGATCTTCGCCATGACCTCCGGCGCGGCCCCGTTGGCCAGCCGGTTGTGCCAGCCGGTGTGCCGGCGCAGGAACGCCCGCTGGGAGGCCGCGGTGACCCCGGCGTCGTCCACCGCGTAGGAGATCACCGACCGCAGATCACGCCACACTCCGTCGGACGCGGCCTTGTGCGGATTGCACAGGTTGCCCTGCCGGGCCCAAGCCTGGTCGCGGATCATGAACTCCAGCAGTTCCGCCCGGTACTCGGCAGGGGAGCCCGCCGGGCCGACCGGGCTGACGGCCGCACGCCAGTCGAACCGGTTCCCGTCGAGTCCGGTGTCCAGGGACCACGGCGAGTCCCGGCCCTCGAGGACTCCGGCCGGCGGCAGGGAACGGTCCAGGCAGCGCCGGACCTCGTACTGCACCGACGGGCCGTACACGGTCCGCACCCAGTGCAGCAGCACGTCTCGAACCGACCACACGACCGTCTTCTGGGCGTCGAACAGCGCCTGTTCACCGCGCAGCACCGGCAGCAGGATCCGCACGATGTCGTCCACGGCCGCGTCCAGCGCCGACACCAGACAGTCCTCGCCGCCGGGCCGCGCACCGGCCAGGAAGGCGAGGTAGGACGGCATCGCACGCTGCGTCAGCGGCAGCGCCGCACTCGGTCCGAGCAGCGTCACGTAGTGCAGGTGGGCCATCTCCGCCACCAGCAGCGGCAGGACGTCCCGGTCGAAGTCGAGCTGCGGCCGGGTGCGGTCCGGCGTGGGGTACGGCTGCCCGCAGTTCGCCCGGAGCAGGTCCACCGCCTCTTTGGTCAGAAACATGCCGGGGTGGTCGCCGGAGCCGTCGCCTGGCTTGTGGTTGTCGGGCCGGGCGAAGGTGAACAGTCCGGAACCGCTGAACGCGACGATCGCGGCGGGTTCCGAACCGCTCGCCCGGTACACCAGCCCGCGCCCGGGCTCCTCGTGGAAGCTCCCGCCCCGCCCCTCGGTCAGGTGCAGGATCGTGTCGATGGCGGTGAGTCCCATGCCGGCGCAGCCGACCACGTCCGTCGGTCCGACCAGGTCCGGGCCGAGCGACTCGTGCAACGGGTACGGGTGCGGCACATGCGAGGCGCCGCCGCGGGACGCCGCCTCGGCCAGCCGGCGTCCCTCCGGCGACAGCGCCGGGTCGTGGTACGAGTGCCCGGTGAGCAGCAGCACCTCGTCGGCCGGGTGGCGGGTGCCGTCCGCCGTGACGATCCGCAGTTCGGCACCGACCGGCTCGATGTCCACGACCTCCGCGTGGTGCAGGTGGAGGTCGGCACCGGGGTGCCGGCGCAGGTCGTCGGCGAATGCCCGGAACATGTCGCTCAGCGCCAGGCCGTGCACGTATCGCCGGGGCCAGTCCTCCGGACGCAGGTCGAAGTCCGGGTGCCCGGTCTCGGCGTAGCGGCGGCGGCACCACTCGTGCAGAGTCGGCCGCTCCTCCCGCGGCCGCAGCGGGCCGGCACCCGAAACGGTCTCGTCGGCGGCGAAACTCACCTGGCAGCCGATGCGGTTGAGGTAGCTGGTGCGGGCCTGCCCGGAACTGTGGGCCTGGCCGGCCCCGAACTCCCCGGTGCGCTCGAAGACCCGCACCTCCAGCCTGCGGCCTCCGAGCCGGCCGATCGTCGCCGACAGCCTCTCGACGACGTACGTCGCCCTGGGCCCGCCGCCGACCAGAGCGAGCCGGTACGGGCGGCCCGGCGCGGTCGGGGGCGCCGGGTTCGGCGGCTCAGCGTGTGTGGTGGTCACCTCGTACCCCATTCAGCGATGTCAGGCGTGTCGGCCAGGCCGGCCGGCAGCCGGATCGGCGAGCGGTGCGTGGTCCGCGTCCCGCAGGACGTCCGCGAGCACAGCCAGGAAGCGGTCGATGTCGGCGGCGGTGATCCGGCCCATCGTCGACAGCCGCCAGTGGTCGGCGGCCAGCCGCTCCTGGGCCCGGTAGATGACGAACCCGGCGGCGCGCATGCCCCGGTGGAGTTCCTCGTAGCCGGTCCCGGCGGGCAGGCGCAGCGCGGTCAGCCCCACCGCGCGCCGACCGGGCGGCAGCAGCAGTTCGAGACCGAGAGCCTCCAGGCCCGCGCGCAGCCGCTCGGCCAGCGCGGCGTAACGGGCGTGCCGGGCCTCGCGCCCTTCGGCGAGGACCAGGTCGAGCGCCGCCTCGAAGGCGTAACACGCCGGAATGCCGGGGGTGAAGGCGGGCAGGCCGGACTTCTCCTGAGCCGTGTAGTGCCGGTGCAGGTCCAGGTAGTAGGTACGGTTCGGGCGGCCGGCCAGCCGCTCGAACGCCGTTCTGGCGGCGCTGACGAAGGCCAGTCCGGGCGCGCCCTCAAGGCACTTGTTGGCCGATCCGCACAGCCAGTCGGCACCGTCCCCGCCCAGTGAGATCCGTTCGGCGCCGACACTGCTGACGGCGTCCACGATCACCTCGCGGCCGAGTTCGTGGGCGATCCGGGCCACGGCGGAGACGTCGTTGAGCATGCCGGTACTGGTCTCGTGCTGCACCATGCCCACATGTGTCAGCCCGGGGTCGGCGGCCAGGACCTGCTCGACCCGGGCCAGGTCGACCGGCGTGGCCCAGCCCAACTCCTGCCGGTGGGTGCGGATGCCGTACGCGGCGGCGATGTGCTCGAACCGCTCGCCGTAGTGGCCGTTGTCGACGACGAGCAGCCCGCCGTCCGGAGGGACGGCGGAGCTGATCGCCGCCTCGACGGCCGAGGTCCCGGACCCGGTGAGGAGCACCGAGGTGTGCGCGTCGCCGCCGCCGGACACCAGGGTCGTCTTGTGCCGGATGCGGGCGAGCAGGTCGGCGAACTCCGGTTCCCGGTGGCACAGGTCGGGGCCGGCGAGTGCGGCGCGGACCCGCTCGTCGAGGACGACCGGTCCGGGGTTCATCAGGACGAGCTGTTCGGCGGCATCGGCCGCGAGGAAGGACACGGGAGCGGTCACCGGGCGAGCACCTCCATGAATCGGGCCGCCGACTGCGGCGGGCGGAGCGCGGGCCGGCCCAGCGCGGGGTCCGAACCCGGTCTGATCCGGACCCGGACCAGCTGGGCGCCGCCCTCGGCCTGGGCGCTGCGCACCGCGGTGCGCAGCTGCTCCGCGTCCGACACGTCGTACGTGGCGCGGTAGCCGCTCGCGGCGGCGACGGCGCAGAAGTCCACGCCCGCCGACGCGGTCGGCTGGCCTCCGGTCGATTCGTAGGACTCGTTGTCGAGAAGGATGTGGCACAGGCCCGTACGGGTCTGGCGGCCGATCGCCGCCATGGCCTCCAGGCGCATCAGCGCGGCGCCGTCGCCGTCGAGGACCGCGACCGGCCGTCCGGGCGACGCGTGCATCGCCACGCCGAGGGCCACGCTTGAGGCGCAGCCCATGGAGCCGACGACATACAGGTTCTCCGGCCGGTCGAAGTCGCGTTCCAGCTCGCGGGAGGTCTTGCCGGTGGTGGCGACCAGCAGGGTCGCCGGGTCCATGGCCTCCACGACCCGGCCGATCGCCTCGGACCGCAGCATGAGGTGTGCGCGCGGGTCCGGCACGCCGGCCGCCGCTGCCCGGCGGGGGGCGATGGCTCCCTTGGGCACGATGAAAGCGAACGGCAGACCCGTGGCGGCCATGTGCGCCAGCGCGCCGTCGAGGAGGTCGCTGAGCTCCGGGAGGGTCTGCGGAAGCAGCTCGTTGCGGATGCCCATCGAGGTGAGCATCTCGGGGGTGATCGCGCCCATCAGCTCGTGCTGCGGCTCGTCCGGCTGTCCGGGGCGGCCACGCCAGGTGACCAGGAGCAGGACCGGCAGCCGCAGGGTGTGGCACAGCGAGGTGAGCGGGTTGACGGCGTTGCCGAGGCCGGAGTTCTGCAGGATGACCACCGGGCTGCGTCCGGTCAGCCGGGCACCTGCCGCGATGGACACCGCCTCGCCCTCGTTGGCGCAGATGACGTAGTCCTCGGGATGTTCCGCCTCCAGGCAGCTGATGACCGGCCCCAGGAACGAGCAAGGCACACCGGTGAACGGCCCGAGGCCGCGTTCCTTGAGCAGCGCCACGACTCCGTCCGCGGCGAGCTGCGCGGGGATCGTTGTGCTCAACGTCCCGCCTCCGGTGCCGCGAACAGTGCGGCGGCCCGCTCGGCATCCTCGGCGGTGCGCAGTTCCAGCCAGCCGGAGGCGATCTCGACCGCGCGGACCCGCACGCCGGCGGCCAGCAGATCTGCGACCAGGTCGCCCAGGGCGGCCGGGGCGACGTCGGCGCGCCGCTTCTCGGCCGCCGCGCGCAGCGCGGCGAAGCCCTGTGGGGAGAAGACGGCGGCTCCCGCGAACTCTGCGTCGGAGTCCGGCTCCCCGATGCCCACGACCTCGCCGGCCCCGCCTTGTGCGACCCTGCGGCCGCCCTGTGCCACGGAGCTCAGCGTCAGCGGCAGCCCGTCGTCCCGCCGCGGTGTGGCCGACACGTCCGCCAGGACGGCGACATCGGCGTCGGCCGCCGCGAGCAGCCGCAGCGGCTCGGCCTCGACGAGCACGTCGCCGCAGACGACCAGGGTGGGACCGTGGTGGGCCTCGGGCAGGCCGAGCAGCGCCTCCACGACCGACCGCTCGCCCTGCGCGCCGGTGTCCGTGACGGTCTCGGCGCCGGAGCGGCGCAGGGCCACGGTGCGGTGGTCCTGCAAGGACGAGGGCGTGGCGTCGGCGGGCCCGGGGAGCACGACCGCGCGGGGACGGGTCTCGTACGAGGTGACGAACTCCGCCTCGTTCCGCTTCTGCTCGGCCATGCCCTGGAGGTCGAAGACGGTGGACAGGGGAGCGATGCGGTCCTCGATGCCGGTGGTGCGGTCGTCCCGCAGGATCGACGCGAAGGTGTCGGTCACGGCCGTGATGCCGGCCCGCAGACCGTGGTTGGCGTAGATGACCATCTTCGCGCCGGCCGCGGCGAGTTCGGTCGCCGTGATGGTGTGGTACGTCGTCGGGACCACGGCCACCGGCGTCGGCAGCGTCCACTGCGCGAGGAAGTCCAGGATCGGCTCCGGCGAGGATCCCTTGGCGTGGATCAGCACGGCGTCGGCGCCCGCCCGGGCGTAGGCCTCTCCGCGGGAAAGTGCCTCGTCCATGCCCCAGCCCGCGATCAGCGCCTCGATCCGGGCGATGACCATCAGCTCGGGTGCGCGCTGCGCGGCCTTGGCCGCGGCCAGCTTGCCGCAGAACTCCCCCACGGGGGCGAGCTCCTGACGACCCGGGATGAAGCTGTTGACCTTCGGGAACCGCTTGTCCTCGATCGAGACGGCGGCGATGCCGGCCGCCTCGTAGCGGCGGATCATGTGCATCACGTTGTGCGCGTTGCCGTACCCGGCGTCACAGTCGGCCACCACCGGTACGTCGACCGCGGCGGCCAGCGAGGAGGCGACGCCCAGCAGTTCGCTCATCGTGAGGATGTCGGTGTCCGGTACGCCCTGGGAGGCTGAAACCTCGAGACCGCTCGACCAGACGCCGTCGAATCCGGCGCGTTGGGCGAGCCGTGCACCCAGCGGATTGTGGGCGCCGGCCAGGCGCACCGCCCCGGGGCGGGCGAACAGTTCGCGCAGCCGGCGCGCCCCGGAGAGCCCGGACGCCCGATGGATTTCCGTCGTTGCAGCACCCATGCCGAATTCTCCTTGCGGGTAAGGGCGGCGCAGCGTCATCGGGGCAGCCCTGAAATCTACGATTGACTGAGGGGACGAAATAGCGGGGAAAAACGGGAGCGAGGACAGCGGCGGGCACAGCCGGGGAGACGAATCGGCGGCCCGAGGGGCATTCCGGTCGGAACAGTGGCCGGTCAGTCCTGCCGGGCCCGTGCCACCACGACGGCCCCCAGCGCCGCCACCGCGGCCGTGGCCAGCAGCGCGTACTGCATTCCGTCGAGGAACACCGACTGGCCGATCCGCTCCAGCACACCGTGGGCGGCCGTACCGGTGCCGAGGTCGGGTGGCAGCCCGACGGCCACGGACCGTACGGCCTCCTCGGTCCGGTCCGACGGCAGCGTGACCCCGGCGGCCGCGAGCCGGGACGGCAACCGGTCCGCCGTGTACGTCATGACGACGGCACTGACGACCGCGATGCCGAGGCTGCCCCCGACCTGCATGGCCGTCTGCTGCATGCCGCCGGCCACCCCGGACAGCTCCTTCGGGGCGTTGCTCATGACGAGCTTGGTACCGCCCACCATGACCGGGCTGAAGCCGAGACCCAGCAGCAGGAAGCACAGGGTCGTGTGCAAGGTGCCGGAGTCCGCGTCGAGTCCGGCCAGGGCGCACATCGCCGCGGCGATGACGGTCAGTCCGACGGCCACCGGGATCCGCGGGCCCGCCTTGCCGATCCAGATCGCCGCGGGCGGCGCACCCACGATCATCAGCAGCGTCAGGCTCAGGACCCGGACACCGGATTCGGCGGGCGAGAGACCGAGCACGTTCTGCAGGTAGAAGATCAGCACGAAGGGCGCGCCGACCATCACGCATCCCATCACGGCCATCGTGACGACACCCGAGGTGAACGGCGCCGAGCGGAACAGCCGCAGTGGCACCAGGGGGTGCGTGCTGCGCCGCTCCCACGCGACGAAGGCGGCGCCGAGCACCGCACCCGCCGCGAGGTAGGGCAACGCCTCCAGGTCGGTCCAGCCGGCGTCCGCCACCGCGGCCAGGCCCCACACCAGCGAACCCAGGGAGCCGGCCACCAGCAGCATGCCGACGAGGTCGAGGCGGCCACCCGCGTCCTCGTCGCGCACGTCGCCGAGGACGGTTACGCCCAGCAGGAGGGCAACGGCGCCCAGCGGAACGTTGAGGAAGAACACCCAGCCCCAGTGGGCGTGTTCGACGAGCAGACCGCCGACCACCGGACCGGCGGCGGTGGAGGCGGCGATGACGGCGCTGCGCACCGCGATGGGCTGGTTGAGCCGCTCGGGCGGGAACGCGCTGCGCAGCAGCCCCAGCGTGGCGGGCTGCATCAGCGCGCCGAAGACGCCCTGCACCACGCGCAGGGCGACCACCCAGCCCAGGCTGGAGGACAGGCCGATGGCCACCGACGAGGCGGTGAAACCCGCGGCGCCCACCAGGAACACCGTGCGGTGTCCGAAGCGGTCGCCGAGCCGGCCCGCGGTGATCAGGAGCGCGGCCACGGCCAGGAGGTAGCCGTCCGTGACCCACTGGACGCCGGTGAGATCCGTGTGCAGGTCCGCCTGCATGGCCGGCTGGGCGACCGTGACGATCGTCGTGTCCAGCGAGACCATCATCGCGCCGACGGACAAGGTCAGGACGGTCAGCCAGGGATGGCCGCGCATGCCGCGCCGGGCGGCTTCCGCCTCCTGCGGTTCCGCCGCGGTGTGCGGTCGGCTCACGTCGCCGCTCCGGGCAGTTCCACGGTTGCGGACTTCGGCTCGGGGCGGTCGGCGTGGCCGGTGCCGGGGTCGTCGGCGGGCTTCCAGCCGGGCGGGCCGAAGACGTAGCCCAGCTTGTGCCGGAACGTCCTGGCCTGGCGCACGTCCCGCACCATGTTGGCGAACTCGTGCAGCTGGATCTTCCAGATGCTGAAGCTCTCCAACGGCTTGGTCAGGCCGTACGTCGGCCGGTGCAGCTCGGGCTGGAAGGTGCCGAAGATCCGGTCCCAGATGATGAGGATGCTGCCGAAGTTCTTGTCCAGGTACTCCGGGTCGCTGCCGTGGTGGACCCGGTGGTGCGAGGGCGTCACGAAGACGTACTCGATGGGACGCGGCAGCTTGCCGATCTTCTCGGTGTGCGCGAACAGCCCCCACAGCAGGTGCACCGAGTGCATCGTGAACACCAGGGCGGGGTGGACGCCGAGGAGCGGCAGCGGCAGCCAGACCATCTTCTCGAACCACTGCGCCCACTTGCGGCGCAGCGCGGTGGACAGGTTCAGGTACTGGCTGGAGTGGTGGACCTGGTGACCGGCCCAGATCAGCCGGATGGCGTGCGCGGCCCGGTGGTACCAGTAGAGCAGGAACTCGACGCCCCAGAAGACGATGAACCAGGTCGTCCAGGCCGTCGACGACAGCTGCCACGGCGCCACATACTCGTAGACCAGCAGGTACAGCGCCAGCGCCACGGTGCGCAGCAGGGTGGACGAGACCAGCGCGCCGAGGCCGGTGATGATGCTCGCCCGGTGGTCCCGAAGGTCGTAACCCTGCCGCCCGTCGGGGTCGTCACCGAACTTGATCGCCAGCAGTTCGATCACGATCAGCAGCGCCATCGCGGGCATCGCGTACACCGCGGGGTCGTGCAGCCGGTCGATCACGTTGTCGACCATCAGGCCCTCCTCGATTGGTTCGTGCCGGGCCTGTCGCATGCGATCCGTTGGAAACCCCGGAACTGCCCGAGCGTTTACGCAGCGTAATTCGGGGTCCTTAAAACTGACTTACGAACTCCTTGCGAACATCGGGCAACGGTTTTGCGTCCGGCTCTCATTGAGCAGGTCAACCAGTCGTTAAGCGAGGGTTAAGAGGAATTACCTATGCTCCAACTCCGGGCGAGCAGCGGTCGTATGACGAGAGCCGCCGGGGCCATCGATGAGTTGTGAGCGGGGTAGCCATGACCGGGATTCATGTCGTCGTCCGGAGAACGCGGGCCACGACACACGAGCGCCCCGTGCGTGCGCTGGCCCTGCACGGACTGGCGGCCACCGGCACCACCTGGAGCGCGTACGGGCAGCATGCCGCGCCCGACGTCGAGTTGTGGACCGCGGAGCTGCCCTGGGGGCAGACCGGCGCACCGGCGTGGAGCCTGCCGGGCGGCGACCCGGCCGACTGGATCGGCGCGGCGATGGACGAGGTGCCGGGGGGCGTCGACGTCCTGATCGTCCACTCCTACTCCGCGCTCCTGGCGCTGGAACACCTGGCCGCCGCATCCCCGCAGGCCCGCCCCGGTGCGCTCGTGGTGGTCTCGCCCTTCCACCGGCGCGACCCGGCGGACTTCCACTGGGACACCGCTCGGCATTACCTGAGCATCTTCCAGGACGTGTTCGACGAGGCGCTGCGCCTCGCCTCGACGCGCCCGCTGGACGCCGGGATACGCCACGACATGGCCCTGCTGGTACGCGACCGGGTCGGCCCCTACGGCTGGCTCCGCTTCTACGACAGCTATCTGCGCAGCCCTTTCCTCGACACCGCCGCACTCGACCTGCCGGTCCTCGCGGTGGCCGGCCGTGACGACCGGTTCGCGCCGCCGGAGGACGCCGCGGTCCTGGCCGAGGCACTGCCCCGCGGAAGGCTGTGCCTGCTCGACGGCTGCGGGCACTTCCCGATGGCCGAACGGCCGCGCGAGTTCGCCGACGCGGTCCACGCGTTCGTGAGCGAGTCCGTCACATCCGCGGGGGTGAGCTGAGCATGGCGGCCGCCACCATCCCCGAGATCCATGTCACCGGGCTCGGTGCGGTCAGCTGCCTCGGCACCGGGGTGGGGGCGTTCTGGACCGGACTGACCTCGGCGGCCCCGCGCCCGACCCCGGTGGCCGGGCTCACCGACCGGGTGCCCGACGTCCTCGCCTACCAGGTCCCGGACGGGCCGCAGTGGTCGCCGAGGGCCGGTGAGCCGCACGGCCGGGCCACCCGGCTCGCGCTGCACGCGGCCCGGCAGGCCGTGGCCGACGCAGGGCTGAGCGAGGACGAGACCGCCGACATGGCTGTGGTCATCGGCACCGCGGCCGGTGAGAGCGGCGAGCGCGACGGCCTGTCGTCCCCGGCGGCCGGGTGGATGCCCGTGTTCCGGCTCGCCTCCGAGGTCGGCGGCGAACTCGGTGCGTTCGGCACCAATATCAACGTCAGCAACGCCTGTGCCGCCAGCGGGTATGCCCTGTCGGTCGCCATGGACCTCGTGCGCCGCGGCGAGGCCGACACCGTGCTGGTCGGGGGTGCCGAGGCGCTGTCCTGGGCGCCGCTGGCCAGCTTCAGCCGGCTCGGGGCGAACGACCCCGAGCTGTGCCGTCCGTTCGACACCGACCGCCGGGGCACCGTGTTCGGGGAGGGCGCGGCGATGCTCGTCGTGCAGTCCGCGCGGGCCGCGGCGGGCAGGCCGTCGTACGGCCGTCTGCGCGGCACCGGCTGGAGCTGCGACGCCCATCACCTCACCGCACCGGACCCGGCGGGCGACCAGCCCCTGCGGGCCGCCCGCGAGGCCTTGCGGGAGGCGGACGGTGCCGAGGACATCGGCTGTGTGGTGCCGCACGGCACGGGGACCGAGCACAACGACGTGCTGGAGGCCCGCGTGCTGCGCGAGGCGCTCGGCGAACACCTTGAGCGAATACCGCTGTTCAGTCTGAAGGCGTTCATCGGACACACCGCGGGCGCCGCCGCCGCGTTCGCCGTCGTGGCCGCCGCACTGATGACACGGCACGCGCTCGTACCCGCGAACATCGCCCCACAACGGCAGGACCCCGCGTGCCCGGTGTGGCTGCCGCGGACCGGCCCGGTACGGCTGGAGCGGCCCCGGATCCTGCTCAACGCCTACGCGTTCGGCGGCAGCAACGTCTCGCTGGTGTTCGGGGGTGAGACGCGGTGACCGCCCGAGACACCGTGGCCGAGGCGACGATCACCGGCGCCGGCCTCGTCGTACCGCCCGTGCCGCTCCCGCCGGACGCACAGTGGTTCGACCACCGCACCCGGCTGGGGCGCGGCTACCGGTACCTGCCCCAGGCCTGCCACTATCTGCTGGCGGCCGCCCGGGAGGCTCTGGCCGGAGCGGAACCCGAGCAGCATGCCGAGGAGCGGCGCGGGATCGTGGTCGGCACCAACAGCGCCGTGACCGCACTGCACGCCGACATCGCGGGAGCCGTACGGACCGGGGGTTTCGACACGCTCAGCCCCATGACCGTGCCCTTCTTCTCGGTGAACCTCGTCGCGGCCAAGCTGTCCACCGAACACCGCTTCAAGGGCTTCAACCTCACCGTGAGTTCACCCCGGGTGGCCGGTCTGGAAGCGGTGCACCTGGCCGCCCGCGCGCTGTCCGCCGGGCGCGGCGACCTGGTCCTCGCGGGGGCCACCGAGGCACCCGATCCGCAGGCCGGCGACGCCGTACCCGAGTCGGGGGCCGGGCTGCTGCTCCTGCGGCCCCGGACCGCCGACGCCCCCGGACCCGTCGTACGGACCGCGCTGCGCTTCCTGCCGCCCCGGGCCGCCGCCACCCCGGCCGGGCGCGAGCGGGCCGGGCGCGCGGTACAGCACGCGCTGGACGAGGTATGCCCGGCGCGCCCGCTGTCCCTGCACCTGGTGACCGACCATTCGCCCACGGCGCGCACGGCCGCGGACGCGGTGCGCGCCTGGTGCGCCGGTACGACCGCGGTGACGGATGCGGTCGGCCCGGCCCGGGCGGGCGCACTGGCCCCGCTCGAGCTGCTCGCCCGCGCCCTGCGGCGGGACCGCGGGGGCCCCGAGGCCGTGGTCGTCGCCTCCCGGGAAGGCAACCTCGCCTTCGCCGCCGTCGACGCCCGCTGAGACCCGCGGGCGACCTCCTCACCGACCGCCCTCCCCACCCGACCCATCCACCGAGCAAGAGGAAAGCATGCTGTCATCCGTCAAGGGATCGTGGTGCCTGATACTCGGCGCCTCCAGCGGCATGGGCCGGGCCACCGCCCTCGCCATGGCCCGCGAGGGCGCCAACGTCTTCGGCGTGTACTTCGGCACCACCGCCCAGCAGGAGGAGGCCGACGCGCTCGTCGGGGAGCTGCACGCGCTCGGCGTCCGGACCTCCTTCCACAACCTCAACGCCGCGAAGGAGCAGACGCGTACCGAGGTCGTCGCGCGGCTGGCCGACCTGACCGGCCCGGACGGAGTGCGGGTGCTGCTGCACTCGCTCGCGTTCGGCAGTCTGCTCCCGTTCATTCCGAAGGAGGGACAGCCGGACGTCATCACGCCCCGGCAGATGGACATGACGGTCGACGTCATGGGCCACAGCCTCGTCTACTGGGTGCGCGACCTGTACACCGCAGGCCTGCTGACCCGCGGTTCCAAGGTGTTCGCGCTGACCAGCCGGGGCGACGCCCGGGTCATGCCGAGCTACGGCGCGGTGTCCGCCGCGAAGTCCGCCCTCGTCTCCCACGTCCGGCAGCTGGCCGTCGAACTGGCGCCCTCGGGCATCGCCGTGAACGCCGTGCGCGCCGGACTGACCATGACCCCGGCCCTGGTCCGCATCCCCGGCAGCGACATCCTGGCCGGCCGGGCCGGCGAGGCGAACCCGCACGGCCGGATCACCACGACCGAGGACGTCGCCGAAGCCGTCGTCATGCTGTCTGCCAGCGACTCCTCCTGGATCACCGGCAACGTCATCGACGTCGACGGCGGCGAAGGCCTGGTCTGACCGACCGGCCCCCGCTGTACCCGACCCTGCCCAGCACTCACGACGGAGGAACCGCCATGCCCGAACTCACCACCCCCCTCGACCTGGAGGACCTGCGCGCCACCATCGCCGAGGTCATCGATGTCGACGTCGCCGAGGTCACCGACACCGCGGACTTCAAGGAGACACTCGACGTCGACTCGCTGCTGGCGCTGGAGATCCTGGTGACCCTGGAGCGCAAGTACGGTGTGAAGCTGGCCGAGTCGAACCTGCAGAAGGTGCGCTCGCTCCAGGAGACCTACGCGCTGCTCGTCGAGCAGTTCGAGGCGTCCTCATGACAGCCGACACCCGCACGGCCCTGGTCACCGGCGGCTCCCGCGGCATCGGCCGCGCGGTGGTCGAGCGCTTCCTGGCCGACGGATACCACGTCGGTTACTGCCACCGCACCCCGTCCGCCGGAGCCGCCGGGCTCGAGGAACTCGCCGAGAAGCACGGCGTGCGGGTGCACGGGGCCGTGGTGGACGTCACGGACCAGGCCGCGGTGCGCGCCTGGCTGGAGGAGACCGAGGAACGACTCGGCGCCGTCGACGCGCTGGTGACCAACGCCGGAATCATCCGGGACATGCCCCTGGCCGTGATGGACCGGGAGCACTGGGACGCCGTCGTCGACACCAACCTCACGGGGACGTTCACCGTGTGCCGGGCGGCGATCATGTCGATGATGAGCCGCCACCGGGGCGCGATCGTCAACGTGTCGTCCGTGGCCGGCCTGCGCGGCAACGCCTCGCAGACCAACTACGCGGCCTCCAAGGCCGGGATCGTCGGCTTCTCCAAGTCGCTGGCCAAGGAAGTGGCCCGGTTCGGCGTCCGCGCCAACGTGGTGGCGCCGGGACTCATCGAGACGGACATGACCGCCGCCCTGGACGAGAAGGCCCGCCGGCGGGTCGTCGCCGACATCCCGCTGCGGCGGACCGGCACGGCGGACGAGGTGGCCGACGCGGTCGCCTTCCTCGCCTCGGACCGTGCCGCCTACATCACGGGCCAGGTCATCCAGATCGACGGCGGAATCGGCATCTGAGGGAGCACAGGTGAACGCAGTGGTGGACCGCTCCGCCCGCGTGGTGGTGACCGGCCTCGGCGTCCTCACCCCCGTCGGGGAGACGCTGGAGGACTTCTGGGACGCCGCCGTACGCGGAGTCGTCGGCACCCGCCCGCTGGACCGGCCGGACGCCGCCGACTTCGCGGGGCGGCTGGCCGGTGAGGTGCGCGGTTTCGTCGCCCCGCGCGGCGACGGCGACCGTGTCACCCGGCTGGCGGTGGCGTCGGCGGTGGCGGCGACCGCCGACGCCGGCCTCGCCCCGTGGGCGGGCGACCCGGCCCGGGCCGGGGTGTGCTTCGGCACGCTGCTGGGGAACCGGGCGGCGCTGGAACCGGCGGTGACGCGGTATCACCGTGGTGGGGGCACGGATCCGGGCACGAACGGTACGGATGCCCCGGCCGCGGGACCACGCCCCGTCGTGGGCCTCGCCGACGCCGTCGCCCGGGAACACGGATTCCTCGGGCCCAGCTCGGTCGTGGCGACCGCCTGCGCGTCGGGCAACAGCGCGCTCGCGTACGCCGCGGAGGCGATCCGGGCGGGCCGGGCGGACGTGATGATCGCGGGCGGGGCGGACGAGTTGTCCACCGGCATCATGATGATGTTCGCCAGCCTGCGCTCGCTCACCGACGACGCGCTGCGCCCGTTCGACCGCAACCGCTCCGGGCTCGTCGTCTCCGAGGGCGCTGCCGCACTCGTCCTTGAGTCGTACGAGCACGCCCGCTTGCGCGGAGCGCGCGTGTACGCCGAGCTCGCCGGGTGGGCGTCCGCCTGCGACGCCCACCACATGACGGCACCGCATCCGCAAGGGCGCGGCGCCCGCCGCTCCCTGGAGCGGGCCCTGGCCATGTCCGGGGTGCCGCTCGACCGGGTCGGGCACATCAGCGCGCACGGCACCGGCACCCCGTCGAACGACAGCGTCGAGGCGGCGGCCGTGCGGGCCGTTTTCGGGGAGCGCGGCCCCGCCGTCTCCTCCCTGAAGGGGGCGCTCGGGCACACCCAGGGCGCGGCCAGCGCGATCGAGGCGGTGGCTTGTGTGCTCGCGCTGCGCGACGGAGTGATCCCGCCCACCGCCAACCTCGTCGACCCGGACCCCGACTGCGCGGTCGACCTCGTGTACGGCGCGGCGCGGCAGGCGCCGCTGGAGGTGGTCGTCAACAACGCTTTCGGTTTTGGGGGCAACACGGCCTGCACCGTGTTCACCCGGCCGGGCTCCGGAGGGAACGCAGGATGAGCACATCGGCCGCTGTCACCGGCGTGGGACTGGCAACCGCGCTGGGCGCGGGACTCGACGCCACCTGGGAGGGCCTGCTGACGGGGCGTACGGCGGTCACGGACGTGGCCGCGCCCGAGGGGCTGTACCCCGGTCGGGGTCCCGCGCCGGCCGCCGCGCTTCCCGACGACCTGTCCGACGTGTCCGCCTTCGGCCGGCGGCGGCTGCGCGCGCTGAGCCGCGAGTCACTGCTGGTGTCCCGGGCGGGCCTGCTGGCCTGGCAGGACGCGGGGCTCGACGCGGGCGGCGCGCCCGCCCCGGAGGACCTCGGTGTCGTCCTGGGCACGGCGGGCGCGGGCCTGACGGGCTATCTGCAGGTCCTCCACGACGGCCTCACCCTCGGGGTGGACCTGGTCAGCCCGTATGCCGGCCCCCAGGGAAGCCTGAACGCCGCCGTCTCCGACCTCGCCATCGCCGCGGATGCCGAGGGCCCCGTCGCGACGGTCACGGCCGGCCGCTGCTCCGGAGCCGAGGCTCTGACCGTAGCGGCCGACCTCGTCCGCACCGGTCAGGCCGAGGTGGTGCTGGTGGCGGCGGTGGACGTGCTGGACCCGCTCACGCTCGGTGCCGGTGCGGTGCACGAAGGCGCCGCCGAGGGTGCCGTGGGCGGAAGCGCCGGCGGCCGTTCCGCGCACCTGCCGCGCCCCTTCGCGCCCGGCCGCACCGGTCACCTCCCCGGCGAGGCCGTCGTGGTCCTCGTCGTCGAGGACGCCGGCCGGGCCCGCGAGCGCGGCGCCCGGATCCACGCCGAGGTCGCCGCCGTGAGCACCGCCCTGGGCGACACCGGCGACACGGACGGGGAGGCCGCGGCGCGTGCCGTCGACACCGCCCTGGCAGCGGCCGGCCTCGTGCCCGGGGCTGTCGGACTCGTCTGCTCCTCGGCCGACGGTTCCGGCCCGGTCGACCGGGCCGAGGCCCACGCCCTGTACAAGACGCTCGGCGCGGACACCCCGGTCTTCACCGCGTGCGCCGCACTGGGGGATTGCGCCGGCACCACCGCCCTGCTCCAAGTGGCCCTGGCCGCGAAGGCGTTGGCGGTCGGCGAGGCGCCTGCCACGGCGGGGCTCGCCGACTGGGATCCGGCGCTGCCCCAGCTCGCCGTGAGCGACACGCCCCAGCGGCTCGGCGCCGCCACCGCGGCCCTGGTCCTGACATCGGACGACCGCCCCGGCGCGTCCGCGGTGGTCCTGCGCGTCCCGCGCTAGGGCCGACGCCCCCAGAGAACTCACGAACGTCCCGGCCCGGGCACCGGCCGCCGGGTTACGGAGGTAGGAAGTGAAGCAGGACCCGGCAGAGCAGATCGCCATCGTGGGGATGGCGGGGCGTTTCCCCGAAGCCCCGGACATGGACAGTTTCTGGCAGTTGCTGATCGAGGGCGGCGACGCGATCCGCTCCGTCCCCGCCGACCGCTGGAACGCCCAGGAGGTCCTGGACCCGGAGAAGCGGATCCAGGAGCGCGGCGGATTCCTGGCGGACGTCGACCAGTTCGACGCCGCCTTCTTCGGCATCTCCCCGCGCGAGGCCAAGGTGATGGACCCCCAGCAGCGGCTGCTGCTGGAGGCCGCCTGGCAGGCGGTGGAGGACGCGGGCGTACCGGCCGCCTCGCTGCGCGGTTCCCGCATCGGCGTATACAGCGCCGGGATCTGGCACGACTACGAGAATCTGCGCAACAACCGCGGTGTGCCGATCTCGCAGCACTCCATCGCCGGCACCTCCCTGGACATGCTCTCGGCCCGCGTCTCCTACTTCATGGGCCTGATGGGTCCCAGCCTCAACCTCGAGACCGGCTGCTCCTCCGCGTTGGTCGCCCTGCACCTGGCCTGCCAGGCGATCCGCGTCGGCGAGGTGGACGGCGCCCTCGTCGGCGCGGCCAACCTCATGGTCACCCCCGAGGTGACGATCGGACTGACCCACTTCGGCGGGCTGTCCCCGAACGACCGCTGCGCCACCTTCGGGGCCGACGCCGACGGATTCGTCCGGGGCGAGGGCGCTGCCGCCGTCTACCTCAAGCGGCTCGACCGTGCCCTGCGCGACGGCGACCGGGTGCACGCCGTCATCGCGGGCACCGCCGTCAACAACGACGGCGGCGGCCCCAGCCTGGTGACACCCAGCCAGGAAGGGCAGGAGGACGTGCTGCGCCAGGTCTACGAGAAGTCCGGCGTCCCGCTCGACCGGGTCGCCTACGTCGAAGCCCACGGCACCGGCACCCGGCGCGGCGACCCGACCGAGGCGGCGGCCATCGGCCGGGTGATCGGCCAGGCCCCGGAGCGGGCGGGCCGGCCCCTTCCCGTCGGGTCCGTGAAGAGCAACATCGGCCACCTCGAGGCCGCCGCCGGGTTCGCCGGCCTGTTCAAGGCGGTCCTGTCCCTGCGACACGGTGTCGTGCCGCCCAGCCTGCACTCCGCCGAGCTCAACCCGAGAATCCCCTTCGACGACCTGAACCTGCACGTCGTGCGGAAGCCGCTGCCGCTGCCCGAGGACGGCCCCGTCTACCTGGGCGTCAGCTCCTTCGGCTGGGGCGGCACCAACGCCCACGCCGTCGTCACCGGCCCACCGCCCGAGAGGGCCGCCGTCGTGGAACCGCCCGTCGACACGACGGCACCCTTCCTGACGCCGCTGAGCGGCCACACCCCGGCCGCGCTCGCCCAGCGGGCCCGCGATGTGCGCCACGCGCTCCAGCGGCCCGGCGCCGAACCCCGGCGGCTGGCCGGGGCGCTGGGCTGGCAACGCGACCACTTCCCGTTCCGGGCCGGTGCGGTGGCCACCGACACGGGCGAACTGACGGCCCTGCTGGAGAAGTTCGCCGCCGAACCCGACATCGAGCTGCCCGGCGTCGTCACCGGACGGGCCCGGGAGCACGGCCGGACCGCCTTCGTGTTTCCCGGACAGGGCTGGCAGTGGGCGGCCATGGGGCAGCGCCTGTACGCCTCCGACCCGGTCTTCGCAGCCTCGGTCGACCGCTGTGCCGCCGCCCTGGCCCCGCACGTCGACTGGGACGTGACCGACATCGTCACCGGGGCCGTCGGGGACGCGTGGATGGGGCGGGTCGACATCGTGCAGCCCGTGCTCTGGACTGTCTGCGTGGGGCTGGCCGCGGTCTGGCGGGCCGCGGGTGTCGAACCGGACGTCGTCGTCGGCCACAGCCAGGGCGAGATCGCCGCCGCGACCGTCGCCGGCATCCTGTCCGTGGAGGACGCCGCCCTCATCGTGGCCCGGCGCAGCGCGGTCCTGTTGCGCACCAGCGCCGGCACCGGCCGCATGCTCGCCGTGGACCTGGACGCGGACGCGGCGCGTGCCGCGCTGGAGGGCTTCGAGGACAGCGTGGCGCTGGCCGTGCACAACGGCCCCCGCTCGTGCGTCCTGTCCGGCGAGACCGATTCGGTGCTGCTGCTGAAGGAACTCCTGGAGGCCGACGGCACGTTCTGCCGACTGGTCGATGTCGACTACGCCTCCCACAGCCCGCTGATGCGGGGCCTCACCGACGAACTGCTCGAGGTGCTGGCACCCGTCCGACCCCGTCGGGCCGAGCTGCCGCTGATGTCGACGGTGCGCACGCAACTGCTGCACGGGCCGGAGATGGACGCCGCGTACTGGGTGGAGAACCTGGGCCGCCCGGTGCTGTTCGCCGACTCCGTCCGCACCCTGATCGACGAGGGCGTCACCCACTTCGTGGAGATCAGCGCCCACCCGGTGCTGGTCCCCGCGCTGGAGCAGCTGGTCGCCTCGGATCCCGAGCCGCCGGCCGTCCAGGGCACCCTGCACCGCGACCGGGGCGCCCCGGAGGACCTCGCCGAGTCGTTCGCCCGGGCGTACGTGTCGGGGCTCACTCCCTTCGGGCGGGTGCCGCTGGGCCGGGACGCGCACGTGCCGACGTACCCGTGGCAGCGGGAGCGGCACTGGGTGGACTCCGTGCGCCGGCCCGCGGACCGAGCCGCCTCCTTCGCCCTCCCGCTCGCGCCGGTTCCCGCCGAGGCGGACGTCTGGCAAGGCACACTCGACCTCGACACCGTCGCCCACCCCTGGCTCGACGACCACCGGGTGCACGACGCGGTCGTCGTTCCCGCCGCGGCCGCCGTCGAACTCTGCCTGGGCACAGCCTCCGCACGCACCGGCGGCCTGCCGTCCGCGCTGCACGGCCTTTCCCTGCAGCGCGACATGACGCTCGCCGACGACGCCCTGCGACTGGGTGTCCTCTGGCGCGAGGACGCGGCCGACGGCGCCGGAGTCGAGCTGCTCTCGCTGCCGACGGGTGCCGACGCCTGGACCCGGCACACCACGGCTCGTGTGTCGTACGGGCACGACGCCCCACCCGCCCCGGAATTCCCCGAAGCCCTGCTCCAGGCCCCGGCAACGGACCCCGACACCTTCTACGCCGCCTGCGCCGCCCGAGGCCTGCAGTACGGCCCGGCCTTTCGCAGCGTGCGCGAGCTGTACGCCACCGCCGACGAGGTGCTCGGGCTGCTCCGGCTCGACGAGCGCTGCCGGGCGGGTGCCCGCCGCTTCACCCTCCACCCGGCACTGTGGGACGGCGCGTTGCAGTTGTCGCTCCCGCTGTCGGACGACACGGGGACGGTCGTGCCGGTCGGCGTCGGCCGCATCGACCTGCTCCCCGGCCTGTCGGCGGAGGTCACCGACCTGTGGGCGCACGCCCGCCGCCGCCCCGACGGCCGCTTCGACCTCTGGCTGTACGACACCGACCGCCGCCCCCTGGTCCGGCTGACGGGGCTCGAACTGCACCCCTTGGCCTTGGAGGGCGACTCCGACCCCGCCCTGGAGCGGGTGCACCGGTTCGCCTTCCACGAGGTCGAGCCGGGCGAGGGGGCGGGCCGCGAGGCACGGTGGCTGGTGTGCGGCCCCGAGGCATCGGCCGGCATGGTGAAGGAACTCGCGGCCGCCCTGGGCGCCGAAGGGGTCGCCCTGCCGGAGGCGGACGCCGCCGACCGTGGCGCCTGGGCGGCGGTGCTGCGCCGGGCGTCGGACATCACAGACGTCGTGTTCGCCGCCCCCGACGCGACGGCCGGGGAGGCCGCTCAGCGGGCCGGGCTGACCGTGCTGTCCGCGCTGGCGGGCGCGGCCCTCGACCGGCCGACCGCACCGCGGCTGACCGTGCTGACGACACACGCCCAGGCGACGGCCGGCGAGCGGCCTGACCCCGGGGCCGCCCTGTACTGGGGCTTCACCCGCGTCCTGCGCGGCGAGCATCCGGGTCTCGCCGCCACACTCGTCGACCGGGCGGCCGAGGACGGCTGGGCGTCGTACGCCGTACGCGAACTGTGCGAGGAACGGCGGGAGGACCAGGTCCTGTTGCGGGCGGGCCGACGGCTCGCGGGCCGACTGGAGCGCACCGCCGGGCTGGGCACGGACGCGGAGACGCCCGTGCCGTACACGGCGGGTCAGCCGTTCCGGCTGCATCCCGGCCCCCGGCCCGGCCAGTGGGAGTCGCTGCGCTTCCTGCCGCTGGTGCGCCGCGCGCCCGGCCCCGGTGAGATAGAGATCGAGGTGGATGCCACATCCCTGAACTTCATCGACGTGATGAAGGCGATGGGCACCTACCCCGACGAGTCCGGCGGCAAGGAGCTGCTCGGCGGGGACTGCGCCGGCCGGGTCGTCGCGGTGGGCCCGGACACCACCGGGTTCCGGGCCGGTGACCGTGTGGTGGCCTGCAAGTTCGGTGCGATGGTTTCCCACCTGACGCTGAGTGCCGAGCACGCCCGCCTCGTCCCCGACGGCATGACCCAGGCCGAGGCCGCCGCGCTGCCGCTGGTCGTCGCCACCGCCTGGTACGCGTTGCACGACCTGGCCCGCGTCGAGAAGGGCGACCGCGTCCTGATCCATTCGGCCGCCGGCGGCCTCGGCCTCGCCGCCGTTCAGATCGCACAGCTCCTCGGCGCCGAGGTGATGGCCACCGCGGGCAGTCCCGCCAAGCGCGACCATCTGCGCGGTCTCGGCGTGCGGCACGTCTTCGACTCCCGCGACCTGGCGTGGGCCGACGCCGTGCTCGACCTCACCGGCGGCCGGGGAGTCGACGTCGTCCTCAACTCGCTGACGGGCGCGGCCCTGATCCGGGGTCTCGACGTGCTCGCCGAGGACGGCCGGTTCCTGGAGGTCGGCAAGAAGGACATCCACGGCGGCCGCCGGCTCGACCTGCGCACCTTCCGCAAGGGCATCAGCTTCGCGGCCATCGACCTCGAAGGGCTGGTGATGCGCCGTCCGGAGCGGTTCGCCCGGGTCCTCCACGCGGTGTGGGACGAGGTCGCCGCGGGCCGCATCCGCCCGCTGCCCGTCATCCCGTACACCTTCGACCGGGCGGCCGAGGCGCTGCGTGCCATGTCGCACGGGGACCACATCGGCAAGTTCGTCCTGCACGAGCCGCACCGGGTGCGCCGGGTGGTCGCGGACCCGCTGTCGTACGGGAGTTTCCGGGCCGACGGCAGCTATCTGATCACCGGAGGTCTGGGCGACCTCGGCCTCTCGCTCGCCGAGCACCTGGCCGTGCGCGGGGCCACGGTCCTCACCTTGCTGGGCCGCTCGGAGCCGGGCCCGGAGGCCGCCGCTCGCGTGGGGGCGCTGCGTGCGGCCGGCGTCACGGTGAGCGTGGCGCGGGCGGACGTCGCCGACGAGGCGGCGCTGGCGGCCGTCCTGCACCGGATACGCGCCGAACTGCCGCCGCTGCGTGGCGTGTTCCACGCGGCTGGGATCCTCGACGACGGCGTGGTCCAGGGACTGGACGCCGCGCAGGTCGCCCGGGTGCTGGCGCCCAAGGTGGACGGGGCCCGCCATCTGGACCGGCTGACCGCCGACGACCCGCTGGACCTCTTCGTCATGTTCTCCTCGGCCGCGGGCCTGGTGGGCAACGTCGGCCAGGCGTCCTACGCGGCGGCCAACACCTACCTCGACGCCCTTGCGGTGGCCCGCCGGCACGCGGGCCGCCCGGCTCTGAGCGTCCAGTGGGGCAGCTTCGACGGCATGGGACTGGCCGCCCGCAGCGAGAACCGCGGCGCGCGTCTCGCGGACCGCGGAATGGACCCGTTCCCGGCGGCCGACGCCTGGCGAGCGCTGGAGGAGTTCCTGCGGGACGGCGAGACCGTCGTGGGCTATCTGTCACTCGACGCGCGACGCTGGTTCGAGACGTACCCGGCGACGGCGAGTCTGCCCAGCTGGAGCGGGCTGGCGGCAGCCGGCCGGTCCACCGGTCCCGCCACGCGCGGCGCGTTCCGGCAACAGCTCGCCGCCTGCGCCCCCGAGGGCCGCCCCGACCTCGTCGAGCAGCGGGTACGGCACCTGGCGGGCCGGGTGCTGCGCATCGCCGCGGACTCCATCGACCGCGAGACACCGCTGAAGTCCCTCGGCCTGGACTCGCTGATGAGCCTGGAACTGCGCAACCGTCTGGAGGCCGACTTCGGCTTGAAGCTGTCACCGACGCTGCTGTGGACGTACGCCAGTCTCCGGCCGCTGTCCCAGGCGCTCATGGAGCGAGTGGGGGCAGAACTCGTGGACGGGGAACAGCGATGAGCGGGCCGACGGCATCCGGGGCGACGCCGGTCAGCCGGGCCATGGAGACCATCCGCGGGCTGCGTGCGGAACTCGCCGCGCTGCGCGGGGGACGGACCGTCGCCGTCGTCGGGGTCGGTCTGCGTGCCCCGGGCGGCGTCGCCGACATGGACGGCTACTGGCGGCTGCTGGCCGCCGGTGGCGATGCGGTCCGGCCCATTCCCGAGCATCGGCGCCACCCCTTCGGCGACTCCTGGGACGAGGTGCCGCACCGGGGCGGGTTCCTGGACGAGGTCCTGGAGTTCGACGCCCCGTTCTTCGGCATCGCTCCGCGTGAGGCCCGTGCCCTGGACCCGCAGCACCGGCTGCTGCTCGAGGTGGCCTGGGAGGCGCTGGAGGACGCGGGCCTGGCCCGGCCCGGCGGAAACTGCGGGCTGTACGTCGGCGTCACCGGGCAGGACTACCGCGAGTGGATGCCTGGCGAGTCCGACGTGTACTGGGCGACCGGCAACGGCCACTGCTTCGCGGCGGGTCGGCTCGCGCACACGCTCGGGCTCACCGGGCCGGTGGCCGCCGTCGACACCGCGTGCTCGTCGTCCCTGGTGACGGTGCACATGGCCCGTCAGGCGCTGGCCACGGGCGAGTGCGACGTCGCGCTGGCCGGCGGGGTCAACCTGGTGCTGTCCCCGCGGGCCACCGAGTTCGCGGCTCGGACCGGGGCGCTCTCCCCGGACGGGGTGTGCCGCCCCTTCGACGCGCGTGCCACCGGTTTCACCCGTGCCGAGGGCTGCGGAGTCGTCGTACTGAAGCGGCTGGCGGACGCGGTGAGGGACGGCGACCGGGTGCACGCGGTGATCCACGGGTCGGCCGTCAACCACGACGGTGCCGCCTCGGGGTTCACCGCGCCCAGCGTGGCGGCACAGACCGCGCTCGTGGAACGCGCGCTCGCCGACGCGGGGCTGGGCCCGGCAGACGTCGGGTACGTGGAGACGCACGGCACGGGGACGGCGCTCGGCGACCCCATCGAGGTGGAGGCGCTGGCCGAGGCGCTCGGCCGGCCTGGTGGTGCGGCCCCCGTGCTGCTCGGCGCCGCCAAGGCGAACCTCGGCCACACCGAGTCGGCGGCCGGCGTACTGGGCCTGCTCAAGGCGATGCTGAGCCTGCGGCACCGGGCCGCGCCGCCCGTGCCGCACTTCACCACCCTCAACCCGCGGATCGACCTCGCGGGCACCGGCTTCCGGGTGCCGGAGCGGCTGGAGCCATGGCCGGCCGGGGCCGGGGCGTACGCGGGCGTGAGCTCATTCGGGATGAGCGGCACCAACGCGCACGTCATCCTGGGCGGGGCGGAGGCGTCCGCCACTCCGGCGGCCGGTCAGGCGGTGGAGGTCACCGGATTCGAGGTGTCCGCGCGTACGCCCGCCGCGCTGCGCGTCTACGCCGGGCTGCTGGCCGCGCATCTGACCACGGTCAAGGACGAGGACTACCCCGCCTTCGCCTACACCCTCACTCACGGAAGGGCCGCGCTGGCCACCCGGGTGCGGGTGGCGGCGGCCGGCCGGGAGCAGGCCCGGGCCGCCTTGGAGGCGCTGGCCGAGGACCGGGAGTGTCCGGTGGCCGAGTTCCTGGACCCGGGCGCCGAGCCCTCGTTCGCCGGTCTGCCGCGCCGCGTCCTGACGCTGCCCGCGTATCCGTGGGAGCGCCGCCGGTACGCGCCGCCGGCTGCTGAACGTCCGTGAGGGCCGGCGGCGCGGCGGCTCAGGCCGCCGCGGCCCGGGAGCGGATGAGCTCGCACACCGCCGAGACCGTGCTGGTGCGCGGTATGTCCTCGAAGGGGATCTCGACGGCGAACCGCCGCTTGACCGAGGCGACGAGTTCGACGACAGCGAGGGAGTCGATGTCGAGGGCGTCCAGTGAGATGTCGTCCGAGATCGCGTCCGGTTCGGCGCCGAAATCGACGAGTTCTTGCTCTATGAAGGTACGTACGGAATCAGGCGTGATGGGCTTGGACACGGCGCTCCTGGTCTCTCACATCCGATGAAGAACGAACTGGCTGAAGGTGAAGGAGAGTTTACCCGGGAAAACAGTCGAGTGCGTCGATGACTTTCTTTCAGAAGCGGCTTCTAAGTCTTACTTAAGCGGGTCGCGTTAAAATCCGAAACGGCCCTCGTACGGACAGGACAGGCACATGTTTCGAATGCTGCTGCGGAGGATCCTCCTGATCCCGCTGAAACTCATTTTCCGCCCCCGGGTGGAGGGAGTTCGCAACATACCCGCGAGCGGCCCGTTCATCATTGCTGCGAATCACCTCTCATTCTTCGACTCCATTTTCATCGCGCTCCTGACGCCACGACTGCTGTACTTCGTCGGAAAGCAGGGCTGGCTGGAGGTGCCGGGCATCAAGGGCCGGCTGCAGAGGATGTTCTTCCGATCCGTCGGAATGATCTCGGTGGACAGGACGAGCGGCACGGGAACCATGGCCGGGCTGGAGCTGTCCCTGAGTGTTCTGGCGGAAGGCGACGGCGTCGGCATCCACATCGAGGGCACCCGTTCACCCGACGGCCGCCTCTACAAGGGCACCACCGGCACCGCCTGGCTGGCCCTGCGCAGCGGGGCACCGGTGATTCCGTGCGGCCTCATCGGTACGGAGCGGGTGCACCCCAAGGGCGCCAAGCGGCTGTATCGCGCAAGCTTCGACGCGAGGTTCGGTCCCGCGATGACGTTCGCGGAGCACCTCGGGCGGGAATCGGACCGCCGGACCCGCCGCGCGGTGACGACGAGCATCACGGCCGAGATCTCGGCTCTGTCCGGCCAGGAGTACGTCGACATGTATGCGGAGACGGTGAAGAGCGGCGCGTGACGGGTGCGGAGCCGCCGCGGAGACCGAGGCCCTGCAGCCGGGTGGCTCCACCAGGGTTCGGGTGAGCGGTGTGCTGCCCAGGACACCGGGAGCGGACGGACGGCGCGGGGGGCCGCGTGAGGGAAGCTCTCAGGACTGGTCGGCTCGGGCGTCCCCCAGCGGCCGGCCGGGGGCGAAGCGTTCCCGTACGGCGGGGTCGTCGAGGAGGCGGGCCGGGTAGCCGGGGCCGGTGCGGGCGGTCAGGTCCTGGTGGCGCAGCGGCTCGCCGCAGGAGGAGCAGACGACCCGGGCCTCGGTGTCGTGGTCGCAGGGCGTGTGGTGCAGGACGACCGGGGCGCCCTCGTCGCCGGCCAGCCAGCGGTCGCCCCAGGCGTTGATCGCGGCCAGTACGCCGAAGAAGTCGCGGCCCTTGTCCGTCAGCAGGTACTCGTGGCGGACCGGGTCGCTCTGGTAGGCCTGCCGCCGCAGCAGGCCCTCGGACTCCAGGCGCCGCAGCCGGTCGGTGAGGGTGTTGCGGGCGATGCCGAGCGAGCCGATGAAGCCGTCGAAGCGGGATTCGCCGTAGAAGACCTCGCGCAGCACCAGGAGGCTCCAGGCGTCGCCCAGGATGTCGGCGGTGCGGGCGATGGAGCAGGGCCAGGTGTCGAACGAGGTCCGTTTCACGGCTGCCAGGTTATCGGTTTCATCATGAGATGGACCCGCCCTCGGGGCGTCACTCCCGTACGCCCGCCAGTTCCACCGGGCGGCGGCGCAGGGTGAGGGCGGCCGGGACGAGCGCCGAGGCCACGGCGAGGAGGGCGCACACGGCCGTCGTCGTGCCGAGGGCCTGCCACGGGAGCTCGATCGCGGCCGGGGCCGACAGCAGGGCGAGGGCGCTCGCCATGCCGGCCAGGTTGACGGCGGCGACCAGGAGGCCGAGGAGGGCGCCGGCCGCCACGATCGTCAGGGCCTCGGCGCCGGTCAGCCGCAGGACCTGCCACCGGGTGGCTCCGGCCAGCCGCAGCACGGCCAGGTCGCGGGCCCGGTCGGACGTCGCCATGACCATGGTGTTGGCCACGGAGATGCCCGTGTAGAGGAGGGCGATGCCGAGGACCAGCAGGAGGCCGAGGCGGGTGGTGCGGTTGGTCTCGGGGTGGGTGGCCCGGATCCATGCGTCGCGGGTGAGGACCTGTCCGTTCCCGGTGCCGAGCGCCTTGCGCAGGGCGGTGGCGACGGATTGCGGGTCCGCGTCGTCGGTCAGGGTCACGTCGATCCGGTCGACCGTGGCGCCAGGGGCGTTGCGCGGGGTGACGTAGACGCCGTTGTCGCCGGTGCCGGTGGTCATCACCGCGGCGATCCGCAGGGTCCGCGGCGTCCCGTCGCCGAGCCAGACGCGGATCCGGTCGCCCACCCGGTGCCGCTGCCACTCCTCGTTGACGATGATCGAGTCGTCGTCGAGATCGCCCACCGCGCCGGCGGCCAGGGGCAGGCGGGTGGTGGCCGCGAGGGGGCCGGGGGTGGCGGCGCGGGCCTCGGAGCGGACGAGGGCCACGTCGTCCTCCAGGACGTGGACGGCCGTCGAGGACGTCGGTGACATCTCGGCGCCCGGGACGGCGCGCAGTCTGCGCAGGGCGGCGGCGTCGAAGCCGGTGCCGGCCGGCGGGGTCACGACGAAAGCGGCGGTGGTGCGCTCGCTCGTCTCGGTGGTCTTCGCCCGGTTCAGGGTCGCGGTGGCGCCGAGCAGGGAACCCGCGAGGGCGACGGTGACCAGGACGGGCGCCGCGAGCGCGGCGGTGCGGCGCATGCCGGCGGTGGTGTTCTCGCGGACCAGCATGGCGCAGGCACCCGGCAGTCGCGTCAGCAGCCGGGTCAGCGGGCGCAGCACGAGCGGGGAGAGCAGGGCGGCCGCGGTGATCAGCAGCATCGGGCGGCTGATGTAGGACTTGCGGTGCAGCAGACCGGCCGGGTCGCCGGTCAGGGACAGGCCCAGTGTCACCGCGGCCGTCAGCAGCAGGCCCGTGCCGTACAGCAGACGGCCGCGGGTGATGGTCCTGCTCTCCGCCGAGGCCTCGCGCAGCGCCTCGGTGGGGCCGGTGCGGCCGGCCCGCCAGGACGCCGCGGTCGCTCCGCACAGCGCGACGAGCAGGCCGGTCCAGAAGGCCGCGTGGTACGGCCAGGCATGGTCGCCGATGGTGAACCAGGCCGGGGCGAGGCCGTTGTCGGCGACCCAGGCCGCGAGGCGTGGCGCTCCGTGGGAGCCCAGGACGCAGCCGGTGGCCGAGGCGAGGGCGCCGACGGCGAGCGCCTCGGTGAGGACGGTCCGGCGGATCTGGCCCGGGGTGGCCCCGGCGGTGCGCAGCAGGGCGAACTCCCGGCGCCGCTGGGCGACCACGAAGGCGAAGGTCGACGCCACGACGAAGACCGACACGAAGGCGGTGACGCCGCCGGCGGTGCCGAACAGGGAGTTCATCGCCGTGAGCGCCTCGCTGTCCCGGCCGGGATCGGCGTCGGCGAGGCGGCGCGCGGTCCCGGTGAGGACCTGGGCGCTGTCGCCCACCGCCTCCCGTACGGCTGCCGGGTCGGCCTCGACAGCCCACTGCGTGACCGAGGGCGCCAGTTGGGCGGCGCGGGCGTCGGTGAAGAACACGGCGTTCTCGAAGCCGCGCGAGGTGAGCGTGCCGACGACGCGTACCGGGCCGCGGTCGGTGTGGAGCCGCCGGCCGGGGCGCGTCCAGTCTCCGGTGACGGCGACCTCGTCGGCGGTGCGGGGGGCTCGGCCGGCGGCGAGGTCGTAGGGGGCGAACGCGGCGGTGGGCCAGGGGTGGCCGACCAGGTCCGTGGGGGCGTCCGCGGCACGGACGGCGAAGGACCTGTCCGCCACGACCGGGCCCAGCTTCCGCAACTCGGCGACGGTCGCGGCGGGGACCGGGCGCGGGTGGGCGAGCCGGGACTCGTGGTCGCCGATCGCGGTCGGAACGCGCAGCGTGTCCTGGCCCTTGACGACGGCCGGCGCCGCCGCGAAGCGTTCGGGGGACCGCTCCGGTGCGGTGGCCGACGAGGCCAGGGCCAGGCCTGTCACGGTCAGCAGCGCCACGCCCAGCGAGAGCGCGACGAAGCTGCCGGTGAAGGCGGCCCAGCGGGTGCGCAGGGTGCGCAGGGAGACGCTCAGCACGGCACGGCCTCCAGGCGGGTCATGCGCGCGGCGACGGCGTCGGCGCTCGGGCCGGTCAACTCCCCGTGTACGCGCCCGTCGACGAGGAAGAGCACGCGGTCGGCACAGGCGGCGGCCACCGGGTCGTGCGTGACCATGACGACCGTCTGGCCCTCGCGGTCGACCATGCCGCGCAGCAGCCCGAGCACCTCGCGGCCGGTCCGCGTGTCCAGGGCGCCGGTCGGTTCGTCGGCGAACAGCACGTCGGGTCGGGTGATCAAAGCGCGGGCCAGGGCGACGCGTTGCTGCTGGCCGCCGGACAGCTGCCCAGGTCTGTGCCGGGCCCGCTCGGCGAGGCCGACTTGTTGGAGCGCCTGGCGCACCCGGGCCTTCGGTACGCGCCGGCCGGCCAGTCGCAGGGGCAGGGCCACGTTCTGCCCGGCGGTCAGCGAGGGCAGCAGGTTGAACGCCTGGAAGACGAACCCGACGCGTTCGCGGCGCAGCAGGGTCAGCCGCCGCTCGCTCAGCCCGGTCAGTTCGGTGCCGGCGACGGTGACCGAGCCGGAGGTGGGCCGGTCCAGGCCGGCGGCGCACTGGAGCAGGGTCGACTTGCCGGAGCCGGAGGGCCCCATGACGGCCGTGAAGGACCCGGCGGGGAACGCCAGGGAGACGTCGTCGAGTGCGGTCACGGGTCCGTACGTCCTGGTGACGGAGTCCAGCCGGATGGCGTCGTGTGTCATGGGTTCCCTGCCTCGTGTCGATTGACCGTTGGCTTCCACGACATCGCACGGAGGCGGGTCGGCGCAGTGCGGCGGAGCCTAGACCTGAGGTAGGGCCAGGCATACCTCTGAGCCTCCGCCTGAGCCCATGGCCCGGACCCCGAGGGGCTTCTACGGTGATCCCCATGCAGTCTCGGAACGTGTGGCAGGCCATGGCCCGCCCCGGCTACCTGATGTCGGCGTGGCCGTGGCGCTCCGCCGCGTACCTGCTCACCGGTGTGGTGACCGGCGTCGTCGTGCTCGTGGGAATCGTGGCCTCGGTGGCGGTCGGGGGTGTGTTCGCGCTCGCCCTGGTGGGGCTGCCGCTGCTCGTCTGCACGGTCCTGGCGGGCATCCCGGTCACCGCCATCGAGCGGCACAGGCTGCGGCTCGTCGACCCGGACCCGGCGCCCGGGCAGCACGGGACGCCCGGCGAGCCGGGCCTGCGGGCGTGGCTGACGACCCGGCTGCGGGAGAGGGCCACCTGGCGCGAGCTCGGCCACGCCCTGCTGTTCGCGGGGCTGTTGTGGCCGGTCGACGCCCTCGCGCTGTTCGTCGCCCTGCTCTGCCCGCTGTCCGTGGCGCTCACGCCGCTGCTGATGGCCACCGTCGGCGACGGGCAGGAGGCGAAGGTCCTCAAGCTGTGGACCGTCACCAGCTGGCCCGCGGCCTTCGGGTTCGCCGCTTGCGGGCTGGTCCTGCTGGCCCTGGGCGCCTACCTGCTGGGCGTCGCCGCCGGTGCGCGGGCCGGGCTGACGCGGCTGCTGATCGCCCCGCGGGATGCCGACCTGGGGACCAGGGTGGTCGAACTGGCCCGGTCCCGGGTGCGGTTGGTGGACGCGTTCGAGGCGGAACGGCGGCGGATCGAGCGCGATCTGCACGACGGGGCGCAGCAGCGGCTCGTCGCCCTGACGATGACGCTCGGCCTGGCCCGGCTGGACGCCCCGCCGGGTCCGCTGGCCGACCAGCTCGCCAAGGCCCATGAGGAGGCGGGCACGGCCCTCGCGGAGCTGCGCGAGCTCATCCACGGCATCCACCCCAAGGTCCTCGCCGACTACGGCCTCGAAGCCGCCGTCGCCGACGCCGCCGACCGCTCGGCCGTGCCCGTGGACGTCGACCTGGAGCTGCCCGGGCGGCTCTCCCAAGCCGTCGAGGCCGCCGCGTACTTCGTGGTCTGCGAGGCGCTCGCCAACGTGGGCAGGCACAGCGGGGCGAGCCGGGCGGAGGTGAGCGGCGGGCACCGCGACGGCCGGCTGGTCCTTCGGATCCGCGACGACGGGCGCGGCGGTGCCAGGGCCGGGGAGGGCAGCGGACTGACCGGACTCGCCGACCGGGTGTCGGTGCTCGATGGCAGACTCTCCCTGTCCAGTCCGCCCGGCGGACCGACCCTGCTGCGTGTGGAGATCCCTTGTGGCCCTGCGAGTTGAGCGACCGCTGCGCGTGGTCCTGGCCGAGGACAGCGTGCTGCTGCGGGACGGGCTCGTCGGGCTGCTCGGCCGCTGCGGACACGAGGTCGTCGCGGCCGTGGGGGATGCCGAGGCACTGATCACGGCCGTCGAGGAGCACACCCCGGACGTGGTCGTGACGGACGTGCGGATGCCGCCCGGGTTCCAGGACGAGGGCCTGCACGCGGCCGTGCGGCTGCGCGGGGAGCGGCCCACGCTGCCCGTCCTGGTCCTCAGCCAGTACGTGCAGCGCCGCTACGCCGCCGAGCTGCTGGACTCCGGTGACGGCACGGGCGTCGGCTATCTGCTCAAGGACCGCGTCGGCCAGGTCGAGGAGTTCGTCGAGGCGCTCGGCGAGGTGGCCGACGGCGGCACGGTCGTCGACCCGGAGGTCGTACGGCAGTTGCTGCGCCGCCGCCGTGACCCGCTGGAGCGCCTCACTCCGCGTGAGCGGGAGGTGCTGGCGCTGATCGCGGAGGGCAGGTCCAACGGCGCGATCGCCCGCGAACTGGTCGTGTCCGAGGCGGCCGTCGGCAAGCACATCTCCGGCATCCTCACCAAACTGGACCTGCCACCGGCGGACGAGACCCATCGCCGGGTGCTGGCCGTGCTGGCGTATTTGCGGGCGTAGGCGCGCGGCCGAACGGCCCGGCCCGGCCGGACCCAAGGCCTGCGGCCCGGCCGCGCGTTGTGCAAAAACCAGCAAGTTGGTTTCATTGCGTCGCCATCAGAGCCCTCCACAGGAGCCAGGGGTGACCAAACAGGACCGGGCCGTCCGGACCCGTCTCGCGCTGATCCGGTCGGCGGCCGAGCAGTTCGAGGCACGGGGATACGTCCGGGCCAGTCTCTCGGAGATCAGCGCGGGTGCCGGCGTCAGCTCCGGCGCACTGCACTTCCACTTCGCGAACAAGGCCGCCGTGGCCGAGGCCGTCGAGCACGCGGCCGCCCGTGCCCTGCGCCAGGTCGCGGTCCGGGGCCGCGGCGGCGACGGGTGCACTCTCCAGCGCCTCGTCGACGTCACGCACCACCTCGCCCGGCTGCTGTGCGCCGACATCGTGGTGCGCGCGGGGCTTCGGCTGAACGCCGAGGCGGTCGCCGGACGGGTGCGGGACCTGCGCCGGGAGTGGCGGGAGTGCGTGCACGAGCTGCTGGCCGAGGCGGAGCGCAAGGGCGAACTCGCCGCCGGGGTGCCGCCGCACCGCTCCAGCGCCGTCGTTCTCGCCGCCACGACCGGCATCGAGGTGCTGGCCCGGGAGGAGCCCGGCTGGCTCGCCCGCCACTCGCTGACCGACCTGTGGCACCTGCTCCTGCCGTGCGTGGCCGCACCCCACCTGGCCGGCGCGCTGGACCCGGCCGGGACCGAGCCGGAGCACGCGGAGCCGGACGTCGGCAGGGAGGCGGACGGGACGTGGGAGGAGCCGGGCCGGACGGGGCTCGCGCTGCGGTAGCGGGGCGTCCCGGCCGGCTTCCGGCCGGCCTTCCCATGGCCGACAGTGGTTGAAGCCGTGGCCAAAACAAACCGGTTGCCAAGTTTTTTCGTCACTTCGATCGCACGATGGTTCCCCAGCCTCTGGACCAAGGAGCGATGAGTCATGGCACAGCAGGCCTGCCCCTTCCTGGCGATCGACCCGTCCGGCCAGGACCTCTACGACGAGATAGCCCGGATCCGGGCCCAAGGACCCGCCGTGGAGGTCGAACTCCCGGGCGGCGTACGGGCGTGGTGGATCAACGGCCTGGAGCTGAACAAGCGGCTCCTGGCCGGACCCGAGACGAGCAAGGACGCCTTCCAGCACTGGCCGGCCTGGATCAACGGGGACATCTCCCGCACCTGGCCGCTCGCGATCTGGGTGTCGGTGCGCAACATGGTCACGGCCTACGGCGCCGACCACAGCCGGCTGCGCAAGCCGATGTCCGCCGCCTTCACCAAGCGCCGCGTCGACGGGCTGCTCCCGCGCGTCCAGGAGATCGTCGACCGGGCGCTGGACGACCTGGAGCGGATCCCCGAGGGCGAGGTCGTCGACCTGCGGGCGGCGTTCGCGGGACCGGTGCCGCACGAGGTGGTGTGCGAACTCTTCGGCGTACCGCCGGGTGAGGACGGTCCGCGGGGGGCCCTCTACCGCATCATCAACCGTTTCTTCGACACGGCGATCACCCTGGAGGACGCCCAGGCCAACGGGGTCGAGCTGTACGGCACGCTGACCGCGTTCCTCCAGTACAAGCGCGAGCACCCGGCCGACGACCTGACGACGGCTCTCATGACCGCGCACGACGAAGGCAGCCTCAGCGAACAGGAGCTGATGGACAACCTGATCCTGCTGCTCACCGCGGGCTTCGAGACGACCGTCAACCTCATCGACAACACCGTGCACAGCCTGCTCGCCCACCCCGACCAGCTCGAACTCGTCCGCTCCGGGCAGGTGACCTGGGAGGACGCCATAGAGGAGTCGCTGCGCTTCGAGGCGCCCGGTGCCATGTCGGGGCTGCGCTACGCCGTCGAGGACATCGAGATCGAGCCAGGTCTGACGATCCCGAAGGGCGACCCGGTCGTGGTCTCCTTCGCCGGTGCCGGACGCGACCCCGAGCGGCACGGCCCGGACGCCGAACGGTTCGACGTCACCCGGTCCACCAGCCGGGACCACGTCTCCTTCGGCCACGGCGTGCACCACTGCCTGGGCCGGCCCCTGGCCATGGCCGAGGCGACGGCGGCGCTGACGTCCCTGTTCGACCGTTTCCCGAGGCTGGCCCTGGCCGATCCGTCGCGGACTCCGAAGCGGTTGCGCTCCATCATCTCCACGGGGCACCAGGAGCTGCCCGTGCTGCTGCACGGCCGGGCCCCCGGGCCGGTACCGGGCCCGCGTGCGGAGGAGGCGGAGGCGATCAGGAGGCTTTCCGGCCTTGGAGGAACGAGCGGTACCAGGGCGCCGCGCGCCTGAATCCGGCCGCGAACCCCTCGCCGGGAGAGCAGTCGAGGTCCTTCCAGAAGGCGTCGTCCACGAACCAGTGGTCGACCGTGAGCATGCCGAGGTGATGGAGGGCGAGCGGCTTCCCGGCGGCCCGGTCCAGGGCGGTGGCGACGTCCACCGCCGCACCGCCGCCGGGCTCCTCCAGCAGCGTGCACGCCGCCCCGAGCAGGTCCGGAACCCCCACCGGCTCGGGGTGGTTGACGTGGTGCACACCGCCGTCGTGCGCCGGGGACAGGGCCGCGGCCACCACCGCACGGCCCAGGGCGTCGACGTCGATCATCGACTGGAGCGCCTCGCAGCCGGTCAGGGTCGCCGACAATTCGTCCAGCAGCCACACCAGTCCGGGGACGACCCACCGGTCGCCCTCGCCGTACACGAGGTGCGGGCGCAGCACCAGGCCGCCCGCGTCGAGGACGTGCCGTTCGGCGGCGGCCCGGGTGCGGCTGGTGGCCGACGCGGGCGCGATCGGCACCTCGCCGGGGCGCACCCCGCGGAACGGGCCCCGGCCGTACACGGCGGCCGTGCTCACGTGCACGATCCGGCGCACCCCGGCGCGTACGGCCTCCTCGACCAGGGCCCGCGTGCCCAGGTCGTTGACGGCCTCGACGGTCTCGGCGTCGCCGCCGACCCGCGTGGCGCAGTGCACCAGGACGTCGGTGCCCGCGCAGGCGCCGCGCAGGGAGGGCGGGTCGCCGAGGTCGCCGTGGACGAACTCGCCGGGCCCGGCTTCGGGTGGGGTACGGCGTGACAAGTGCCGTACGCGGACGCCGGGTTGCCGGTGTGCGGCGGCCGCGACCCTGCTGCCGACGAAGCCGCTCGCGCCCGTGATCAGAAAATCGACCGTCACGACAGGGACCGTACCCGGGTCGGCCGCGCGCAGGTCAGCGTGGCGCTGAAGACGGACTCGCCGTCCTGCCGCCCCGAGACCCGTACGGCCGTCTCTCCCGGATCTCCCTGATCCTCGTCGAGCACCTCCGTCTCGATCCGGCACGGGCTGTGCAGCTCGGCGTACCGGGCGAAGGTCGCCGTCATCGAGCGGGGCAGGAAGGGGTGCCGGCCGGACGCGGCCGTCGCTGCCTGGCGGGCCGCCTCGAACAGGACCATGCCGGGCACGTGGTCGTTGGGCCGCGGGAAGAGCACCGGGTGGCCGGTGTCCACGCGCAGCAGCCAGACGCCGGGGCGGTCCGCGGGGGCGAGGACGACGTCCTCCGGGCGGGAGCGGCCGGCGAGCGCCGGCGAGATGCCCGGCAGCAGCGGCACCGGGGTGTCCAGTTCGGCCAACTGCTTCTGTCGCAGACGGCGGTAGGCGAGCGGCGAGGTGCAGCCGGTGCTGCCGGTGCCGCGGGCGACGAAGCGTCCCGCACGGCGGAACTCCATCGTGGTCCGCATGCTGTGCAGGCCGCGACCGCGACGGCGTATCTCGGAGCACACGACGTCGACGTCGACCGGTTCGGCGGCGTCGGACAACAGGAGCGCGGACGGGTCGGTGTGGACCGTCAGGTCCCACATGACGAAGTGGGTGTCGGCGGGGGCTCCGAACTCGGCGTGCGCGAGCACCATCGAGGCCTGCCGCAACGTTTCGCCCACGATCATCGGGTCCTGGTGTCGGTCGTCCACGGGGCCGAAGAAAGCGTGGGCGGCCGGCCAGTGAGCGGTGAAGCGGAAGCGGGACTCGGAGATTCGGCGCCACTGGGTGGGGAAGACGTCCGTCTCGGTGGTGCGGTGGGCGAGTTCCTTGGTGACCGAGGTGGCTTCGGGGACTTCGGGAACTTCGGAAATTTCGGGGACTCCGGTGGGATCGGTGACTGCGGCTTGTGGCGCGTTCTCGACGGCCGCAGCGGTTCTGTTTGCCGGAGGGCCCTCCTGTCCGGTCTGATCGTCCGTGGACGCGCTTAAAGGTTCTGACTGCGGCATGAGAACCCCCAGGATCGGCAGCCTGGCTGAGGTCGGCGTTTGACTAAGATACGGACGAGCCGGTTTTTTTCAAAGGGTTTGCCAAACCGCTGGGACAGGCTCTCGCGCCCCCGCTGCACAGCGATTTCACAGGAATCGACGGAGATCAGGAGGCACCCGATGGCGCGACAGGAGCGCGCGATCCGCACCCGGCGGACCATCCTTGAAGCGGCTGCGGCCGTCTTCGACGAACGCGGCTACACCTCGGCGACCATCGGGGAGATCCTGGACCGGGCGGGCGTCACCAAGGGCGCGCTGTACTTCCACTTCGGTTCCAAGGAGGAGCTGGCGGTGGGGGTCTTCGAGGAGCAGCTCGCGCTCACGCTCCCGCCGCAGTCCAGCAAGCTCCAGGAACTCGTCGACTCCGGGCTGGTGCTGGCCCGCCGACTGCGCTCCGAACCGCTGGTTCGCGCGAGTGTGGGGCTCGCCCTCGACCAGGGGGCCATGGACCTCGACCGCACTCCGGCCTTCCGTATGTGGATCGACCAGAACGTGCAGCAGCTGGCCGAGGCGAAGGCGCAGGGCGAACTGCTGCCGCATGTCGACGTGGCGGAGACGGCGGAGCTGCTGGTCGGCAGCTTCTCGGGGGTGCAGCTGCTGTCCCAGCTGCGCTGTCAACGGCAGGATCTGGAGCGCCGCGTCGTCGTGATGTTCGAGCACTTCCTGCCGAGCATCGCCGTCCCCGCGGTGCTGGCCCGGCTCGACATCTCGGTGGAGCGGGCGGAGTGGGTGCTGGCGCAGGTGCTGGTGCAGGTGCAGGGGCCGGGGCGGGTGCCGGAGGGGGCGGTGCCGGCGCAGGTCTCGTCGGGGGCGTAGGCGTCGGCCGGAGTGCGACTGCCCTTGTCTCCCCCTGTCTGCTCGTCGGCTGTTCCCGCACGGGTTGTCCACAGCTGTGGAGTTGTCCCCAGGGCATGACGCGTTTCGGCCGCCGGCTGTACGGTCGACACGAGTTGATGTTCGTGCGCGTGCGGGGGAGGCGGTCGGTGTGACCAGGGACGGTGCAGGGGCTGAGGCCATGGCGGCCCATGGGGCGACCCATCGACTGCCCCGGGTGCGCGGTTTCGCCGAGTGGCCCGTCGAGGGCTCGCCCAAGGACGACGGCAAGGCCCTGCGCAAGCGGATCCCGCGCCGCGCGCACGCCACGCTCGATCTGGACGCCTCCCGGCCCGACGCGGTGAGCGCGGTCGAGGAGTCGGGCCGCGGCCGGCTCCCCGAGCTCACGCCGATCCGGGTCGGCCGCATGGCCGCCACACCGTTCGCGTTTCTGCGCGGCGCCGCGGGCCTCATGGCCCACGACCTTGCGCGCACCCCCATGACCCGGATCCGGGCGCAGATCTGCGGCGACGCCCACGCGGCCAATTTCGGCCTGTACGGCGACGCGCGCGGCGGCCTGGTCATCGATCTCAACGACTTCGACGAGACGGTGCTCGGCCCCTGGGAGTGGGACGTGAAGCGTCTCGCGGCCTCCCTGGTGCTCGCGGGCCGGGAGGCCGGAGCGGACGAGGAGAGGTGCCGCAAGGCGGCGTACGACGCGGTGGGCGCCTACCGCCGCACCATGCGGCTGCTGGCCAGGCTCCCGGTGCTGGACGCGTGGAACGCCATCGCGGACGAGGAGCTCGTCTCCCACACGGACGCCCATGACCTGCTCGGCACGCTGGAGCGGGTCTCCGAGAAGGCCCGCCACAACACCAGCGGCCGCTTCGCCGCCAAGTCGACGGAGACCACGGAGGACGGCGGGCGCCGCTTCGTCGACGCCCCGCCGGTACTGCGGCGCGTCCCGGACGCGGAGGCCGCGGCGGTGGCGGCGTCCCTGGAGGAGTACGTCGGCACGCTGCCGGAGGACCGCCTGCCGCTCCTCGCCCGGCACGCGGTGCACGACGTGGCGTTCCGCGTCGTCGGCACCGGCAGTGTCGGCGCCCGGTCCTACGTCGTGCTGCTCCTGGACCACCGGGGTGAGCCGCTGGTGCTCCAGGTGAAGGAGGCGCGGGCGTCGGCGCTGGTGCCGCACCTGGTGACGGCCGGTTTCGACGCGCCGGTGGCCGACCACGAGGGCCGGCGGGTCGTGCTGGGGCAGAAGCGGATGCAGGTCGTGAGCGACATTCTGCTGGGTTGGACAACGGTCGACGGGCGCCCCTTCCAGGTCCGCCAGTTCCGCAACCGCAAGGGCAGCGTCGATCCGGCCGCCCTGGCCGCCGACCAGATAGACGACTACGGCCGGATGACCGGCGCCCTCCTGGCCCGCGCCCACGCCCACAGCGCCGACCCCCGCCTCATCGCCGGTTACTGCGGCAAGAGCGAGGAGCTGGACGAGGCGATGGCCGCGTTCGCCGTCGCCTATGCGGACCGTACCGAGGCGGACCATACGGACCTGGTGGCAGGGGTGCGGGCGGGGAGGGTCGCCGCGGAGATGGGGGTCTGACCACCCCTGGTCGGGTCACCGGAGGGCAGGGGCACGGACACGAGCCGATCGTGGCCTACGCTGGTCGGGTGACGACCCCGGAAGCTGAGCAGGGTGGTGGCGGCGCCGGTGAGGAACGGGTGACGCCCGAAGGCGACGCGGCGCGGCCCGAGGCGCGGCTTGAGCAGGCCGTGCGGGCCGCCGAGCAGGCGCTGATCGAGTACGAGATCGCGGTGGAGACCTTCCGCGTCGAGGTCGAGAACTTCTCCCGGCTGCACGAACAGAAGCTCGGTCCGCTGTACGCCCGGCTGGAGGAGCTGGACGCCCGGATCCTCGAGGCCAGGGCCGCCCGCAGCGGCGACCCGGAGGACCGGCGCCGGGCTGAGGAGGCCAGGGGCCGGCTCGCGCCGATCCCCGGTGTCGACGAGCTGCTGAACGGCTGGATGGACGACAGCGGCCTGTTCCCGGAAGCCGTGGCGATGCTCACGGACCAGGCGGTCCGGCCACCGCAGCGGGTCCGCCCCAGCGAGGAGGCCCGCAAGCTCTACCGCGAGCTGGCCCGCAAGGCCCACCCGGACCTGGCGCAGGAGGAGAAGGAACGCGAGCGGCGTGAGGAGTTCATCACCCGGGTGAACGCCGCCTACGCCCGGGGCGACGAGGCGGAGCTGCGGGAACTCGCCGAGGAATGGGCCGCCGGGCCGGAGCTGAAGCGGCGCCCGAGTCGCGCCGAGGAGCTCTACACCCGCCTCGAATGGCTCGCCCAGCGCAAGGAACTGCTCGCCCTGCTCGCCAAAGAGCTGGAGGAGAGCGCCATAGGCCACATGCTCCAGCTGGCCCCGGACGACCCGGACGGCCTCCTGGACGAGATCGGGCAGCAGCTGCTCACCCAGGTCACCGAGCGGGAGCGGGAGCTGGCCGCGCTGCTCGCGGAGGGCTGAGCCGCGGCCGGGGCACGGGCCGGTTCGGGTAGCGTCGGACGCATGAGTTTCGGAGCTGGTGTGCCCACGGTCGAGATCGCGGACCTCAAGGACGGCGACTTCCTGCTGGACGTCCGGGAGGACGACGAGTGGAAGGCCGGTCATGCCGAAGGGGCGCTGCACATCCCCATCAGCGAGTTCGTCGCCCGGTACGGCGAGCTGACCGAGGCCGCCCCGCAGGACGGCCGGGTCCATGTGATCTGCCGCTCCGGCGGGCGCTCCGCCCAGGTCACGATGTACCTGGCCCAGCAGGGCATCGACGCCGTGAACGTCGACGGCGGCATGCAGGTGTGGCAGGCGGCGGGCCGTCCCGTCGTGACGGACGACGGGCAGCCCGGCTTCGTCCTGTAACGCCCGGTAGCGCCCACCCGCCGGTGGTTCAGGCCAGTGGGTGGGCCGCCAGCAGGTCGCCCAGGGCCTCCTCGTGCGCCGCCGCCGGGCCGAGCGACAGCTCCAGGTGCTTGGCCCAGGCGTGGTACCGGTGCAGGGGGTAGTCGATGTCGGCGCCGAACCCTCCGTGCAGATGCTGCGCGGTCTGCACGACCCGGCGTACGCCCTCCGCCGCCCAGATCTTGGCGACGGCGACGTCACCGGCGGCGGGCAGCACGCCCGGCGCCCCCGAGGCGATCCGCCACGCGGCCTGCCACAGCGTGGCCTCCATCGCGCGCAGGTCGATGTAGCGGTCGGCGGCCTGTACGGCGACGGCCTGGAAGGTCGCGATCGGGAAGCCGAACTGCTCCCGCTCGCTCGTGTACTCCCCGGTCATCCGCAGCACGCGCTCCCCGAGCCCGAGCGCCAGCGCACACGTCCCGGTGGCCAGCAGGTCCCGCAGCCACTCCCACGCCCCGTCGGCGTCGATCACGTCCCGGGCGGCCAGCCGCGCCGACTCCAGCCGCAGCTCGCCGAGCCGCTCACCGCTCGTGGAGAACTGCTCGGCCAGGACGGCCCCGTCCTGGCCGCGGGGCACCAGGGCAAGCACGGTCCGGCCCGTTTCCGTGTGCGCCGGGACGACCGTGACGTCCGCGTCGTACGCCCACGGCACCGCCGTCTGCACTCCGTCCAGCACCCACGCCTCGCCGTCCTGCCGTGCGGTCACGGCGAGCTCGGCCGGGTCGTGGCCGGTGCGGCCGTGCGCGGCGACGGTCAGCACGAGTTCTCCCCGGCCCGCCCGGGCCGGCAGGGCGGACTTCACCTCCTCGCCGCCGAAGGCCTGGACGGCGGCGGCTGCCGCGCTGTTCTCCAGCAGCGGCACCCTGGCCAACACCCGCGCCGATTCCCGCAGCACCAGGCACAGCGCGATCGCGTCCAGCCCGGCCCCGCCGTAGCGCGCGTCCAGCAGCAGGCTCAGCAGGTCGGCGTCGGCGAGTTCGGCCCACAGGGCGCGGTCGAAGGTGTCGGCGACGGCGCCCGGAGTGAGGGCCGGGCTGGGCACGGCGTCCGGCGCGACCCCGGCGAACACGCCCTTCGCCGCCTCGGCCGCCGCCTGCTGCTCCTCGGTGAAGGTGAAGTCCACGATGCCCGTCCTTCCGGCCGCCCGTTGAGCTGACTTGAGCTGATCTGAGCTGTCGAGGCGCAAGATAGAACAGGTTCTAGAAGAAGGGAATGGGTGTACGGGCGGGCGCCGTAGGGTGTCACTCCTGGGGGCGACCTGCCCCGGCGCCCTGTGGATAACCTGCGGGGGTCCCCTGTGGACCAGGGGGATCGCCGCTTTCCGGCGGGCACGAGCGCCGTACGGTCGGCTTCCGGTCAACTTTCCGTCGGCTTCGGTCGGCTTCGGGTCGGCTCCCGTGGTGTGGTGACGGCCACGGCCGGAACCGGCGGAAGAGGCTGTGCCCGGGTGGGCGGCCTGAGTACCGTGCCCGTGCCGACGTGCCGCAGCGGAGCGCGGGCGGTGCGACGCCCTGGCGGCCGGGCGGACGGAACGACGGACCGGGATTGTGGAACGGGGCTGAATGGACGCGTACGACGGAGGCTCGAACGCCAGGCACGGGGCGGACGGGCCGGCCGAGCCGGGTGTGCCTGCCGAGTGGGGCGCGCCTGCCGAGCCGGGCGCGCTCACCCCTTCGGTCGGGTCTGCCGGGCCGCACCCGCCCGCCGCGTCGGACCCGCCCGCCGGACCCCGCGCCGGTATCGCCGCGCTCTCCCCTCGCTACCAGATCGGTGTCGCGCTGGCGCTCGCGTTCGTCGCGGTGGGGGTCTGTGCGCACGTCGGGATGATGTTCCTGCACGTCGCGCCGCCGAACACCGTCACCAGGGAGCACGGCAAGGCCGTGGACGACTGGATCTACCCCGAGTTCGAGCAGAACTGGAAGCTCTTCGCGCCGAACCCGCTCCAGCAGAACATCTCGATCCAGGTCCGCGCCGAGGTCCGGGACGGGGAGGGCGGGACGCTGACCACCGGCTGGTACGACCTGTCCGCCGAGGACGGCCGGGCCATCGACGGCAACCTGCTGCCCAGCCACACCCAGCAGAACGAGCTGCGCCGCGCCTGGGACTTCTTCCTCGCGACGCACGACAGCGAGAACCGCCCGGTGGGCCTGCGCGGCTCGCTGTCCGAGTCTTACCTGCGCCGGATCGTGGTGCTGCGCCTCGACCGCGACGACGCCGTGCGGGCCACCACCGGGGGCGGCGGTGTCATCGAGCGCGTCCAGGCCCGCTCCCGCACCAGCAACGTGCCCCCGCCGAAGTGGAGCCGCGAGAAGGTCTCCACGACGCCGGCCTACCGCGAGCTGCCGTGGTGGCCGGTGCCGGAGGACGAGGCCGGGGGTGGTGTGCGGTGAACCGCTTCTCCCTGGCTGTCTCGCGCGGTATCGCCCAGGTCACCGAGGCCGCCCTCGGCCCGTACCAGACCGCCGTGATCCGCATCGGCTTCAGCGCGACCTGGCTGCTCTTCCTGCTGCGCGAGTTCCCCCACCGCCACGAGCTCTACGGCCCCGACGGGCCCTGGAGCTGGAATCTCGCCGAGCAGCTGATCGGGACCAACAAGGCCTTCACCACTCTCATGTGGTCGGACGGCGGGATCTGGTTCGAGACCGTCTACCTGCTCGCGATCCTCGCCAGTGCCCTGCTGATGCTGGGCTGGCGCACCCGCACCATGTCGGTGCTGTTCATGGTCGGCGTGCTGTCGCTCCAGAACCGCAGCGTCTTCATGGGCGACGGTGGCGACAACGTGCTGCACCTGATGTCGGTCTACCTGGTGTTCACGCGCTGCGCCCAGGTGTGGTCGCTGGACGCCCGGCGGGCCGCGCGCGCCCGGGCGGCACAGGCGCGGGGCGAGCGGGTCACGGACCGCACCGGCCCGGCCCTGTGGGGTGTGCTCGGGTTCGTGCTGGTCGCGGCGACCCTGACCGGCCGGATGGAGGGCGACTGGCTGATACCGGTACTGCTGTGGACCGTGTGGCTGGCGCAGGCCCTGTGGTGGCTGGCCGGGCGCCGTGCGAAGCCCGGTGAGCCGCGGATCATGCTCGACGTCGTCGCCGACATCGTGCACAACGGCGCCCTGCTCGTGATCATGGCCGAGGCGTGCCTGATCTACGCGACGGCCGGCTGGTACAAGATCCAGGGCTCCCGCTGGCAGGACGGCACCGCCGTCTACTACCCGCTCCACCTGGAGTCCTTCTCGCCCTGGCCCGGGCTCGCCGACCTGCTGTCCGCCAGCGGCACGATGGTGATGCTCGTGACCTACGGGACGGTCCTCGTGCAGGTCGCCTTCCCGTTCACGCTGTTCAACCGGCGGGTGAAGAACGTCCTGCTGGCGGTCATGATTACCGAGCATGCCGTGATCGCCGTCGTCCTCGGGCTGCCGTTCTTCTCGCTGGCGATGATCGCGGCGGACGCGGTGTTCCTGCCGACGACCTTCCTGCGCCGCATGGGCAGCTGGGCCGCACGCGCCCGTGACCGGCTGCTGCGGCGCGGCGGGCCCGGACAGGCCCCCGAGCAGCAGCACGCCCCCGAGCGCCCCGAGGCCACGCACGTAGGCTTCGGGACATGACCGACCCCGTGACCGTCTGGCGCCGGCTCGCCGGCAGCACCGTCCTGCTCGACGGCTTCCACGCCCTCAAGCACGCCGTGCGGTTCGGCGCCGAGGTGCCCGTCGCGGTCACGGCCGACCGGGCGGCCACGATCGCCCTCGCCGACGAGCTGGCCCCGGACGTACGGGACGCGCTGGCCGGGCTGCTGACGGAGGTGCCGCACGAGACGTACGCGTCGTTCGTCCCGCGCCCGCACCCCACCGCCGTGGCCGCCCTGGCGGTACGGCCCTCCCGCGCGTCGAACCTCGAGAGGCTGGCGCACACGCCCCGCACGGCCCCCGTCGTGGTCCTCGACAATCCGCGCAACCTGGGCAACGCGGGGGCTGTGATCCGCCTGGCCGCCGGCTTCGGAGCGACCGGCGTGGTGACGACGGGGACGGTCGACCCCTGGCACCCCACGGTCGTCCGCGGCGGGGCCGGGTTGCACTTTGCGACGGCGGTGGAGCGGCTGGAGGTGTCCGACCTGCCGCCCGGCCCGCTGTTCGCACTCGACCCGGAGGGCGACGACATCCGGGCCATGAAGCTCCCGGACGACGCCGTCCTGGCCTTCGGCTCGGAACGCACGGGCCTGTCGCCCGAGCTGCGCGCCCGGGCCGACCACTTGCTGTCCCTGCCGATGCGTCCTCAGGTCTCCAGCTACAACCTGGCGACCAGTGTGGCCATGACCCTGTACCACTGGAGCTGTGGTGTGGCCCTCAGGGGCGCGGGGAACTGCGCGACAAACCACGACGCACCGGCAGCCGCGCAATCACCGCACCTCCCGAGCTCCTAGGCTTCCCGCCGCACCTCGACCACCCGGAACCGGTTGGCCACGAACGCCCCGTCACACAGCGCCGCACTGGCCGCCGGATTACCCCCCGACCCGTGGAAGTCCGAGAACGCGGCCGTCTGGTTCACATACACCCCACCCGTGAGATTCAGCGACAACTGCGCCGCCTCCTCCAGGCACACCTCCCGCACGGCCTGCTCGACCTCCGGGTCGGTCGTGTACGCCCCGACGGTCATCGCGCCCTTCTCACGGACGGTCCGCCGCAACAGCTCCGCCGCGTCCGCCGCCGAGTCGACCGACACGGCGAAGGAGACCGGCCCGAAGCACTCGCTCATGTACGCGGCCTCCGCGTCGGGCTTGGCCCCGTCCAGCTTCACGATCACCGGCGTACGGACGACCGCGCCCGGGAAGTCCGGGTTGGTGATCTCCCGGGAGGCGAGGGCGACTTCGCCCAGCCCCGCCGCGGCCTCCAGCCGGGCCTTCACGTCCGGGTTGACGATCGCGCCCAGCAGCGCGTTGGCCCGGGCGTCGTCGCCCAGCAGCCCGTCCACCGACTTCGCGAGATCCGCGACCACCTCGTCGTACGACTTGGGGCCCTGGTCCGTGGAGATGCCCTCGCGCGGGACGAGCAGGTTCTGCGGGGTCGTGCACATCTGGCCGCTGTACAGGGACAGCGAGAACGCCAGGTTGGAGAGCATGCCCTTGTAGTCGGACGTGGAGTGGACGACGACGGTGTTGACGCCGGCCTTCTCCGTGTAGACCTGGGCCTGGCGGGCGTTGGCCTCCAGCCAGTCGCCGAACTCGGTCGAGCCCGTGTAGTCGATGATCCGGATCTCGGGGCGCAGGGCCAGCGTCTTGGCGATGCCCTCGCCCGGGCGCTCCGCGGCCAGCGCCATCAGGTTCGGGTCGAAGCCGGTCTCGGCGAGCACCTCGCGCGCGACCTGCACGGTGAGGGCGAGGGGCAGCACCGCGCGCGGGTGGGGCTTGACCAGAACCGCGTTGCCGGTGGCGAGGGAGGCGAACAGGCCCGGGTAGCCGTTCCACGTCGGGAAGGTGTTGCAGCCGATCATCAGGGCGATGCCGCGCGGGACCGGTGTGAACTGCTTGGTCATGGCCAGCGGGTCGCGCTTGCCCTGCGGCTTGGTCCACTCGGCGTTGTCGGGTGTGCGCACCTGCTCCACGTAGGCGTAGGCCACCGCCTCCAGGCCGCGGTCCTGCGCGTGCGGCCCGCCCGCTTGGAACGCCATCATGAAGGCCTGGCCGGAGGTGTGCATGACCGCGTGCGCGAACTCGTGCGTCCGGTCGCTGATGCGCTTGAGGATCTCCAGGCAGACCACCGCGCGCTGCTCCGCGCCCGCGTCCCGCCAGGCCCGCTGACCGGCCTTCATGGCGGGCAGCAGCACATCGAGGTCCGCGTGCGGATAGGTCACGCCCAGGTCGATGCCGTACGGGGACGTCTCGCCGCCCACCCAGCCGTCCGTGCCCGGCTGGCCGAGGTCGAGGCGGGAGCCGAGCAGGGCGTCGAAGGCTGCCTTGCCCGCGGCCGCGTCCAGGCTGCCGTTCTCCCCGTAGGCCTTGGGGTGCTCGGGGTGCGGGGACCAGTACGCGCGCGTGCGGATCGCTTCCAGCGCCTGGTCGAGGGTGGACCGGTGCCGGGCGATCAGCTCGTGCGCCGAGAGTGCGGCGGTCATGGGTGACCAACTCCTCGTCTCAAGAACTCTTCGTCGAGTTCATGACCTGGGCAGAAACCTGGGCAGGAACACTCGGACAGAGCTAGAGTAACCGAACGATCGGTCGGTTCAAGGGGGTCCGCCGCATCTGTGGAAAACCCCGTGCGGGAGGATCGCGCACATGACAGCACTCGACCTCAGCAGCCCCGTGGCCGTCGTCGGCACCGGCACCATGGGCCAGGGAATCGCCCAGGTCGCGCTGGTCGCGGGCCATCCCGTACGCCTGTACGACACCATCCCCGGGCGCGCACGGGGGGCCGCCGACGCGATCGGCGCCCGACTGGACCGGCTCGTCGAGAAGGACCGGCTCACCGGCCCCGACCGGGACGCCGCCCGCGCCCGGCTGCTGCCCGCCGAGGACCTCGCCGACCTCGCCGACTGCGCCCTGGTCGTCGAGGCGGTCCTGGAGCGGCTGGACGTCAAACAGGACCTGTTCCGCGGGCTGGAGGACATCGTCGACGACGACTGTCTGCTCGCCACCAACACCTCGTCCCTGTCCGTCACCGCCATCGGCGGCGCCCTGCGCTCCCCCGGCCGCTTCGTCGGCCTGCACTTCTTCAACCCCGCCCCGCTGCTGCCGCTGGTCGAGGTCGTCTCCGGGTTCGCCACCGACGTCACGTACGCCACGCGCGCGTACGAGACCGCCCGCGCCTGGGGCAAGACGCCGGTCGCCTGCGCGGACACCCCCGGCTTCATCGTCAACCGCATCGCCCGGCCCTTCTACGCCGAGGCCTTCGCGGTGTACGAGGCGCAGGGCGCCGACCCGGCCACCATCGACGCCGTGCTGCGCGAGTCGGGCGGCTTCAGGATGGGCGCGTTCGAACTGACCGACCTGATCGGCCAGGACGTCAACGAGTCCGTCACCCAGTCGGTCTGGCAGTCCTTCTTCCAGGACGTGCGCTTCACGCCGTCCCTCGCCCAGCGGCGCCTGGTCGAGTCCGGCCGGCTGGGCCGCAAGACCGGCCACGGCTGGTACGACCACCGCGACGGCGCCGAGCGTCCCGAGGCGGACACCGCCGAGCGGCGGCAGCCGCCCGCGTACGTCGTCGCCGAGGGCGACCTGGGCCCGGCCTCCGATCTGCTCCCGCTGATCCGCGAGGCGGGCATCCCGGTGCGCGACGAGGACGAGGACAACGGCACCCGCATGGTGTTGCCGAGCGGGGGCCAGCTCGTCCTCGCCGACGGGCAGACCTCCGTGGAGTTCCGGGACGTCGTCTACTTCGACCTCGCCCTGGACTACCGCAAGGCCACCCGGATCGCCCTGTCCGCCTCCCAGGACACCTCCCCGCAGACCCTCGCCGAGGCCATCGGCCTGTTCCAGGCGCTCGGCAAGAAGGTCAGCGTCATCGGCGACGTCCCCGGCATGATCGTCGCCCGTACGGTCGCGCGGATCATCGACCTGGCGCACGACGCCGTCGCCAAGGGCGTGGCAACCGAGGAGGACATCGACACCGCGATGCGCCTCGGCGTCAACTACCCCCTGGGTCCCTTCGAGTGGAGCCGCCGGCTCGGCCGCTCCTGGGCCTACGCGCTCCTGGACGACCTCCACCTGCGCGACCCCTCGGGGCGTTACGCGCCGTCCCTCGCGCTGTACCGCCACGCCCACGCCTCCGACAAGCGGGAGGACAGCGCCTCATGACCACAGCCAAGCGCGACACCTACACGCCGGACACACTGCTGTCCGTCGCCGTCCGGGTGTTCAACGAGCGCGGCTACGACGGCACCTCCATGGAGCACCTCTCCAAGGCGGCCGGCATCTCCAAGTCGTCGATCTACCACCACGTCACCGGCAAGGAGGAGCTGCTGCGCCGGGCCGTGAGCCGGGCCCTGGACGGTCTCTTCGGGATCCTCGACGAGGAGCACGCGCGCGTGGGGCGCGCCGCCGAGCGCCTGGAGTACGTCGTGCGGCGCATGGTCGAGGTGCTCATAGCCGAGCTGCCCTACGTGACTCTGCTGCTGCGCGTGCGCGGCAACACGGACACCGAGCGGTGGGCGCTGGAGCGGCGCCGCGACTTCGACCACCGGGTCGCCGACCTGCTCAAGGCCGCCGCGGCGGACGGGGACGTGCGCGGCGACATAGAGGTGCGGCTGGTGACCCGGCTGGTCTTCGGCATGATCAACTCGATCGTCGAGTGGTACCGGCCGGGCGGGCGGGGCATGAGCGAGCGCGAGGTGGCCGACGCGGTGGTGCAGGTGGCCTTCTCAGGCCTGCGCAAAGCCGCCTGACCGCGGCCCCCGGCGTGAGTACCCGCGCGCGGACGGGATGAGTACGCGTGACGATGTCCCGGCCACCGCGCGGTGATGGGGTGGGTGCATGCCCGGACATGACACGCCGCCCTCCCCCGCCACCCACCGGACGTGGTGGCGGGCCCCGCTCGTGGCCACCCTGCTCGGCCTGCCGCTTCTCGTGCTGGAGTACCGCTGGTTCGCCGCCCAGGACGGCCCCGGAGCCTTCTCGGGCGTGCTGTTCTGGGCGACCGGCCTTCTCGTGCTCGCCTGGGTGCTGCCGCACCGCCGGTCCCTGCGCGGACTGCGGATAGCAGCGGCGGGCACGGGGCTCGGATGCGCGCTGCTCCCGGTGACGTTCGCGGTGCTGCTCGGTGTCGCGGTGGCCTCGGGCTGACGGGCCCGGCCCGGCCGCTCAGCCCTGCGGCTCCAGGTCCTCCTCCTCGAACACCAGCAGCGTGCGCGTGCTGAGCACCTGCGGGATCGCCTGGAGCCGGGTCAGCACCAGCTCGCGCAGCGCCCGGTTGTCGGACACGTGCACCAGCAGCAGCACGTCGAAATCCCCGCCCACCAGGGCGATGTGCGAGGCTCCGGGCAGCTGTCTGAGCTCCTCGCGCACGGTGCGCCAGGAGTTCTGCACGATCTTCAGGGTGATGTAGGCGGACGTCCCCTGACCTGCCCGTTCGTGGTTGACCCGGGCGCCGAAGCCGCGGATGACGCCGTCCTCGACGAGCCGGTTGATGCGGGCGTAGGCGTTGGCGCGCGAGACGTGGACCCGCTCGGCGACCGACCGTATCGAGGAGCGGCCGTCCGCCTGGAGCATGCGCAGGATGTCCTGGTCGATGGCGTCCAGCGGACGCGGCGGCGGCAGGGCGCTGTCGTCCTGGCTTTCGGCCATTCGTTCAGATGCCACCTGCGTCCGCCTCCCTGCCATGGACGTACTGCGTACATCTCAGGCTGTGGAGAACCGTTTGTCCACAGCCTGAGGCCACCCGTAGCCAAAATGTGCCGGCGACCGAACAATCGGTAGGTGAGGCGCATCACAGCCGACGCGCCTGCACGAAGCCGCTCCCACGAGGAGGTGCCGTCATGACGGTCATGGAGCAGCGGGGCGCGTACCGGCCGACCCCGCCGCCCGCCTGGCAGCCCCGCACGGACCCCGCGCCGCTGCTGCCCGACGCCGAGCCGTACCGCGTCCTCGGCACCGAGGCGGCCGCGCAGGCCGACCCGGAGCTGCTGCGCACGCTGTACGCCCAGCTGGTCCGCGGTCGCCGCTACAACGCGCAGGCCACCGCGCTCACCAAGCAGGGCCGCCTCGCCGTCTACCCCTCCACCACCGGCCAGGAGGCCTGCGAGATCGCCGCCGCGCTCGTGCTGAAGGAGCGGGACTGGCTCTTCCCCAGCTATCGCGACACGCTCGCCGTCGTGGCCCGTGGTGTGGACCCCGTGGAGGCGCTCACGCTGCTGCGCGGCGACTGGCACACCGGCTATGACCCCTACGAACACCGGGTCGCCCCCCTGTCCACCCCGCTCGCCACCCAGCTGCCGCACGCCGTGGGCCTCGCGCACGCCGCCCGCCTCAAGGGCGACGACGTGGTCGCGCTGGCCATGGTCGGCGACGGCGGCACCAGCGAGGGCGACTTCCACGAGGCGCTGAACTTCGCCGCCGTCTGGCAGGCGCCGGTCGTCTTCCTGGTGCAGAACAACGGCTTCGCGATCTCCGTACCGCTCGCCAAGCAGACCGCGGCCCCGTCGCTGGCCCACAAGGCCGTCGGCTACGGCATGCCCGGCCGCCTGGTCGACGGCAACGACGCCGCCGCCGTGCACGAGGTGCTGAGCGACGCCGTGCGCCACGCCCGCGAGGGTGGCGGACCCACCCTCGTCGAGGCGATCACCTACCGCGTCGACGCCCACACCAACGCCGACGACGCGACCCGCTACCGCGGCGACGCCGAGGTCGAGACCTGGCGCGAGCACGACCCGATCCAGCTGCTGGAGCGGGAGCTGACCGCGCGCGGCCTGCTCGACGAGGCCGGAAAGCAGGCCGCACGGGACGCCGCCGAGGCGATGGCCGCCGACCTGCGCGAGCACATGAACCAGGACCCGGCGCTCGACCCCATGGACCTGTTCGCCCACGTCTACGCCGAGCCCACCTCCCAACTGCGCGACCAGCGGGAACAGCTGCGGGCCGAGCTGGAGGCCGAGGCCGAGACCGCACCGGAAGGGGGCACGCACCGATGACCACCGTCGCCGTCAAGCCGGCCACCATGGCGCAGGCCCTCACGCGCGCGCTGCGCGACGCCATGGCCGCCGACCCCGCCGTGCACGTCATGGGTGAGGACGTCGGCACCCTCGGCGGCGTCTTCCGCGTCACCGACGGACTCGCCAAGGAGTTCGGCGAGGACCGCTGCACGGACACCCCGCTCGCGGAGGCGGGGATCCTTGGCACGGCGGTGGGCATGGCCATGTACGGCCTGCGCCCGGTCGTGGAGATGCAGTTCGACGCGTTCGCCTACCCGGCGTTCGAGCAGCTCATCTCGCACGTGTCCCGCATGCGCAACCGCACCCGCGGGAAGATGCCCCTCCCGATCACCATCCGCGTCCCCTACGGCGGAGGCATCGGCGGCGTCGAGCACCACAGCGACTCCTCCGAGGCGTACTACATGGCGACTCCGGGGCTCCATGTCGTCACCCCGGCCACCGTCGCCGACGCCTACGGCCTGCTGCGCGCCGCGATCGCCTCCGACGACCCGGTCGTCTTCCTGGAGCCGAAGCGGCTGTACTGGTCGAAGGACTCCTGGAACCCGGAGGAGCCGGCGCCCGTCGAGCCGATCGGCCGCGCGGTGGTGCGGCGCTCGGGCCGGAGCGCCACGCTCATCACGTACGGGCCGTCCGTACCCGTTTGCATGGAGGCGGCCGAGGCGGCCAGGGCCGAGGGCTGGGACCTCGAAGTCGTCGACCTGCGCTCCCTGGTGCCGTTCGACGACGAGACGGTGTGCGCCTCGGTGCGGCGGACGGGACGCGCGGTCGTCGTCCACGAGTCGGGCTCCTTCGGCGGCCCGGGCGGGGAGATCGCGGCCCGGGTCACGGAGCGCTGCTTCCACCACCTGGAGGCGCCGGTGCTGCGCGTGGCCGGGTTCGACGTCCCGTATCCGCCGCCGATGCTGGAGCGCCACCACCTGCCCGGGGTGGACCGGATCCTGGACGCCGTGGGGCGTCTGCAGTGGGAGGCCGAGAGCTGATGGCACAGGTGCTCGAGTTCAAGCTGCCCGACCTCGGTGAAGGGCTCACCGAGGCGGAGATCGTGCGCTGGCTGGTCGAGGTCGGCGACGTGGTCGCCATCGACCAGCCGGTCGTCGAGGTCGAGACGGCCAAGGCGATGGTCGAGGTGCCCTGCCCCTACGGCGGTGTGGTCACGGCCCGCTTCGGCGAGGAGGGCACGGAACTGCCCGTCGGTGCGCCGCTGATCACGGTGGCGGTGGGGGAGCGGCCGGCGTCCGTTACCGGGGACGCCGGGGCCGCGAGCGCCGAGGCATCCGGGAACGTCCTGGTCGGATACGGCACGTCCGAGGCACCCGCGCGGCGACGCAGGGTGCGCCAGGAGAGGCCGGTGTCCGGTGCGTCCGCGGCAGGCTCCCGGGAAGTGAACGGACAGGGCGCTGTCCCGGCGGCGGTGAACGGGCAGGCCGGTGCCCCCGAGACCGAGGACGGCCCCGTTCCCGTGATCTCGCCCCTGGTTCGCCGACTGGCCCGGCAGAACGGCGTTGACCTGCGGGAGCTGACCGGCTCCGGCCCCGACGGGCTGATCCTGCGGGCGGATGTCGAGTACGCCCTGAGTGCCGCTGCCCCATCGGGTGCGACGGCTCCGACGGCGGAGCCCCGCACACCCGTGTCGCAGACCACGAGCACGGCCACCGCACCGCAGCCCACCGCGACAGCGGCCCACGGCGAGGTCCGCACCCCGCTCAAGGGCATCCGGGGCGCCGTCGCCGACAAGCTCACGCGCAGCCGTCGCGAGATCCCGGACGCGACCTGCTGGGTGGACGCCGACGCCACCGAGCTGATGCGGGCGCGCACGGCCATGAACGCGGCCGGCGGCCCGAAGATCTCCCTCCTGGCCCTGCTGGCCCGGATCTGCACGGCGGCCCTCGCCCGCTTCCCCGAGCTCAACTCCACCGTGGACGCGGAGGCCAGGGAGGTCGTCCGGTTCGACCACGTACACCTGGGCTTCGCCGCGCAGACCGACCGGGGGCTCGTCGTCCCGGTCGTCCGGGACGCGCACGCGCGCGACGCCGAGTCGCTGACCGCCGAGTTCGCCCGGCTGACCGAGGCGGGCCGGACCGGGACGCTGACGCCCGCGGAACTCACCGGCGGGACCTTCACGTTGAACAACTACGGAGTCTTCGGCGTCGACGGCTCCACACCGATCATCAACCACCCCGAGGCGGCCATGCTCGGCGTCGGCCGCATCGTCCCCAAGCCCTGGGTGCACGAGGGCGAGCTGGCGGTGCGGCAGGTCGTCCAGCTCTCGCTCACCTTCGACCACCGGGTGTGCGACGGCGGCACGGCGGGCGGCTTCCTGCGCTACGTGGCGGACTGCGTGGAACAGCCGGCGGTGCTGCTGCGGACGCTGTGATTCCTGTTCGGCCCGCGAGCCGGTGCCCCTGATCGTGTCGGTTCCCCCGCGTTCCTTGTGATCGCGGGGGCACGCATACTCGGGGGGTGACCGCCTACGAGTTCCCGGGTGAATCCGGCACCGGTTCCGGCTCCGCGCAGCGGCCGGACCCCGCCGCGTACGACGCGGTCGTGCTCGCCGGGGGTGCCGCCAGGCGCCTCGGCGGCGCTGACAAACCCGGTGTGCGCGTGGGCGGCCGGGCCCTGCTCGACCGCGTGCTCGCCGCATGTGCGGGCGCCCGCGGCACCGTCGTCGTCGCCGCGCCCCGGCCGACGGCACGACCCGTGACCTGGGCCCACGAGGACCCGCCCGGCGGCGGCCCGCTCGCCGCGCTCGACGCCGGGCTGCGGCACACCACGGCGGAGCACGTCGTGGTGCTCTCCGCCGATCTGCCCTTCCTGGAGGAGCGCACGGTCGACCGGCTGCTGAGCACGCTCCGGGCGAGCGCCGCCGACGGCGTGCTGCTGACCGACCCCGAGGGCCGCGACCAGCCGCTCGTGGCCGCGTACGACGTGTCTCGGCTGCGCGAGGTGCTCGCGCTCCTCACCGACCGGCACGACGGTCTCGCCGGTCTGCCGCTGCGGCGCCTCATCGCCGAGCTGAACCTCACCCGTATCTCCGACCCCGTCGCGTCCTTCGACTGCGACACCTGGGACGACATCGCCACCGCCAGGGCACGTATCAGGGAGCATGGGCACGTGTTGGATGAATGGATTTCCGCCGTCAAGGACGAACTGGGGATCGACCTCGATGTCGACACCGGCGTTCTGCTCGACCTCGCCCGCGACGCCGCCCACGGTGTGGCCCGGCCAGCGGCGCCGCTGACCACCTTCCTCGTCGGCTATGCCGCCGCGCGGGCCGACGGAGGCCCCGAGGCGGTCGCCGAGGCCGCCCGCAAGGCCGCGGCTCTCGCCGCCCGCTGGGCTGAGGAGAGCACCTCCGAGGCCCAGCCCCCCGGCGCCCGGCCGGGGAGCACCCCCGTGCACGGTGACGTCGCCCCCGACGCGACGCCCGACACCCGCCCGGACGCCGGATGACCCCGCACGGCACACGCGCCGGTGAGGACGCCGAGGACCTCGACGTCGAGGAGGTGCTCGCCCTCGTGAACAACAGCAACGACCTGCCCGGCCCCGCCGAACGAGGTGAGACGGACAGCCGCCGCGCTCCCGACCAGCCGGACACCTCCTCCCGGCCCGACACGCGCCACCACGCCACCCCCTGGCCGGAGGCCCGGGCCATCGCCGCACGCGCCGCCCGGAGCACCACCCGGGCCGCCCGCCGCCGGCCCGTCTCCGTGCCTCTCGAAGCCGCTCTCGGGCTCGCCCTGGCCGCCCCCCTCGACGCCCTCACCGACCTCCCCTCCTTCGACACCTCCGCGATGGACGGCTGGGCGGTCGCCGGGCCCGCCCCCTGGGACGTACGGGACGACGGCGTCCTGGCCGGGCACGCCGCACACGAGCCCTTGACCGACGGCGAGGCCGTCCGGATCGCCACCGGCGCCCGCATCCCCCCGGACACCACCGCCGTTCTGCGCAGCGAGCACGGCCGCACCGACGACAAGGGCCGCCTGTACGCGACCAGGGACGTCGTCCCCGGCCAGGACATCCGCCCGCGCGGCCAGGAGTGCCGCAGCGGCGACCAGTTGCTCCCCGTAGGCGCCCTCATCACCCCGGCCGTACTCGGTCTCGCGGCCGCCGCCGGATACGACACCGTCACCGCCGTCCCACGCCCTCGTGCCGAAGTCCTGGTCCTCGGCGACGAGTTGCTCACCGAGGGACGGCCGCACGACGGGTTGATCCGGGACGCGCTCGGCCCGATGCTGCCGCCCTGGCTGCGTGCGCTCGGCGCAGAGGTCACCGCCGTACGACGCATCCGCGACGACGCCGACGCCCTGCACCGGGCGATCACCACGTCCGACGCCGATGTCGTCGTCACCACCGGCGGCACCGCCGCCGGCCCCGTCGACCACGTCCACCCCACCCTGCGCCGCATCGGTGCCGAACTCCTCGTGGACGGCGTCAAGGTGCGCCCCGGCCATCCCATGCTGCTGGCCCGCATCACGGAGACCCAGCACCTCGTCGGCCTGCCGGGCAACCCGCTCGCCGCCGTCTCCGGGCTGCTGACGCTCGCCGAGCCGTTGCTGCGGACCCTCGCGGCCCGCCCGGCCCCGGAGCCGTACACGCTGCCGCTCAGGGACGCCGTGCACGGGCACCCGTACGACACCCGGCTCGTCCCGGTCGTCCTGCGGGGCGACCAGGTCGTGCCGCTGCACTACAACGGGCCTGCCATGCTGCGCGGCATCGCGGCGGCCGACGCCCTGGCGGTCGTGACCCCGGGCGGTGCCCGCGCGGGGCAGGAGGCGGAACTGCTCGACCTGCCCTGGGCGTCCGGAGGCATCGGAGTGTGTTTCACGTGAAACTTCCAGGCCAAGACGCGATTGCCCGCCAGGCGGACGAGCATCTGGTGACCCATCGGGTGAAACTCCCGAGGAAAGTGGTGGAGCACCCGATCCGCCAGGTCGCCAGGCGGCTCTCCATGGCACTGGCGGTCCTCGTCGTGACCGCGCTGATCGTCTATGCCGACCGCGACGGCTACAACGACAACGCGGGCGGCGGTCTCACCCTCCTCGACGCCTTCTACTACGCGACCGTCACCCTTTCCACCACCGGGTACGGCGACATCACCCCTGCCAGTGACGCCGCCCGGCTCACGAACATCCTCGTCGTCACGCCCCTGCGCGTGCTGTTCCTGATCATCCTGGTCGGCACCACCCTCGAAGCCCTCACCGAACGCACCCGGGAGGAGTGGCGACTGACCCGCTGGAGGTCCACCTTGCGCGATCACACCGTCGTCATCGGCTTTGGCACGAAGGGCAGGTCGGCGATCCGGACCGTCTGCGCGACGGGCCTGAAGAAGGAACAGGTCGTCGTCGTCGACCCGAGCTCCAAGGTGATCGACGCCGCGACCGCAGAGGGCTACGCGGGCATCGTCGGGGACGCGACGCGCAGTGAGGTGCTGAAGCGGGCCGAGGTGCACAAGGCGCGCCAGATCATCATCGCCACCCAGCGCGACGACACGGCGGTCCTGGTGGCGCTGACGGCCCGCCAGCTCAACCGCGGGGCGAACATCGTGGCCGCCGTGCGGGAGGAAGAGAACGCGCCGCTGCTCAAGCAGTCCGGCGCCGACGCGGTCATCACCAGCGCCAGCGCCGCCGGCCGTCTGCTCGGCCTCTCGGTGCTCAGCCCCTCCGCCGGCATGGTGATGGAGGACCTCATCCAGCAGGGCAGCGGGCTCGACATCGTCGAACGGCCGGTGGTCAAGGCCGAGGTGGGCAAGACCCCGCGGGAGATCACCGACCTGGTGGTGAGCGTCATACGCGGTCACCGGGTGCTCGGCTACGACGATCCAGCCGTCGGGACGCTGGAGCTGACCGACCGGCTCATCACGATCATGCGGGCGACGCCCAGCACACAGGTCGCGCCCGACATCCGACCGATGCCCCCGATGCCGCGCAGCTGACCGGCTGGACAAGAGGCAGGCCGCCGCGCACTCACCCCGTGCGCGACGGCCGGCCGAGGCCCAGGGCTACTTCCGGTTGTACAGCCGCATCGTGATCGGCCCGAAGACCAGCACGAACAGCCCGGCCCAGCCCAGCGACCAGGCGACCTCGGCGGCCGGCCAGTCGCCGCCCATCAGGCCGCGCACCGCGGACGCCAGATGGGTGATGGGGCTGTTGTTGACGAAGGCCTGGAGCCAGCCGGGCATCGTCTTCGGGTCGACGAAGACGTTGGACAGGAAGGTGAGCGGGAAGATCACCATCATGCTGACGCCCATCACCGACTTCTCGGTGCGCAGCATCAGCCCGAACATCGTCCAGATCCACGAGAAGGCGAACGAGAAGAGCACCAGCAGGGCGATCCCGGCGAGCACACCGGCGATCCCCCCGTCCGGCCGGTAGCCGAGGATGATGCCGACGGTGAGCATCACGACGGACGCGATCGTGTACCGCAGGGCGTCGCCCAGCAGATAGCCGACCATCGTCGACGGCCGCCAGATCGGCAGGCTGCGGAACCGGTCGAAGACGCCCTTCTCGATGTCGGTGTTGACCGAGACGCCGGTGTACATCGTGATCATCACGACCGACATCACGAGGATGCCCGGCAGCAGGAACTGGATGTACTCCCTCGGCGAGCCGGCCAGCGCCCCGCCGAACAGGTACGTGTACATCAGCACCATCATGATCGGGAACGCCGTGACGTCGAAGAGCTGCTCCGGCACGTGCTTGATCTTGAGGATCGCCCGCCAGCCGAAGGTCATCGAGGCCGACCAGGCGCTGGGCCGGGGCGGACGCTCCTTGGAGACGAGCAGCGCGGCGAGGGATGCGGCGCTGACCGGGGCGAGTTCCTTGCTCTCGGTGGTCGTCGCGGTGCTCATGCCGCCACCTCGTCCTTCGGGTCGTGGGAGTCGTCGGCGTGGTCGGAGTCGTGCGTGTCGTGTCCGGTGAGGGCGAGGAACACCTCGTCCAGGCTGGGCTGGCCCAGCGAGAAGTTGTCGACGGTGACTCCGGCGTGGGCCAGCTCGCTCAGTGCGCGGGACGCCTGCTGGGCCGCGCTGTCGTCGCTCACCGCCGCACCGAGGCGGGCGGTCAGGGCCACCGGGTCGTGTTCCAGCTGCACCTGCGCGTCGAGGGCCCGGCGCAGCAGGTCCGCCGCCAGCGTCCGCTGGTCCGGATCTCGCAGCCGTAGATGGACGGATCCGGCGCCGACGGACGACTTCAGCTCGCCCTTGGTGCCCTCGGCGATCACCCGGCCGCGGTCGATGACGGCGATCCGGGACGCCAGCTGGTCGGCCTCGTCCAGATACTGCGTGGTCAGCAGCACGGTGGTGCCCTGGGCGACGACGGCCCGCACGATGTCCCATACCTGGTTGCGGCTGCGCGGGTCGAGGCCGGTGGTCGGCTCGTCGAGGAACAGCAGGTCGGGGGTGTTGAGGATGGACGCGGCGATGTCGATGCGGCGCCGCATGCCGCCCGAGTAGTGCTTGACCTGCTTCGCGCCCGCCTCCGTGAGCCCGAAGGCCTCCAGGAGCTGGGCGGCACGAACCCGGGCTGCCTTCTTGTGGTGGCCGAGCAGCCGTCCCAGCAGGACCAGGTTCTCGGTGCCGGTGAGGTCCTCGTCCACCGACGCGTACTGGCCGGTGAGGCTCACCCGGCCGCGCACCTCGTCGGCCTCACGGACGATGTCGTGGCCGAAGACATGGGCCTCGCCGCCGTCCGGCCGCAGCAGTGTGGCGAGCATCTTCACGGTGGTGGTCTTGCCGGCGCCGTTCGGGCCGAGGACGCCGTAGACCGTGCCCGCGGGTACGGACAGATCCACTCCGTCGACTGCCCTCGTCTCACCGAAGGTCTTCACCAGGCCCGCGGTCTCGATCGCCAGGCCGGACGTCTGCGTGCTCATGTGTCGGGTCCTTCCGAGTACGCGGGCTACGCATGGGGAGACCCTCACCGTCGCGCAAACTCATCGGTCCCGCATAGGGAATCTCGCCAGGACCGGACCAACGACGGAGGCGGAGTCGGCCCGGGGGCGGTGCGGAGTCCGTCCGGCGACCGAGGGGTACCGTCCCCTTCATGCATGCGATCACGATTCCCGAACCTGGTGGGCCCGAGGCGCTGGTCTGGGACGAGGTCCCGGATCCCGCGCCCGGCGAGGGCGAGGTCCTGGTCGAGGTGGCGGCCGGCGCCGTCAACCGGGCCGACATCCTGCAACGGCAGGGCTTCTACGACCCGCCGCCCGGCGCGTCCCCCTACCCCGGCCTGGAGTGCTCCGGCCGGATCGCCGAGATAGGCCCCGGCGTCTCCGGCTGGGAAATCGGCGACGAGGTGTGCGCGCTGCTCTCCGGCGGCGGTTACGCCGAGAAGGTGGTCGTCCCGGCCGGACAGCTGCTGCCCGTGCCCGAGGGGGTCGGCCTGAAGCAGGCCGCGGCCCTGCCCGAGGTGACCTGCACCGTCTGGTCGAACGTCTTCATGATCGCCCACCTGCGCCCGGGCGAGACGCTCCTCGTGCACGGCGGCTCCAGCGGCATCGGCACCATGGCCATCCAGCTCGCCAAGGCCGTCGGCGCCAGGGTGGCCGTCACGGCCGGCACCAGGGAGAAGCTGGACCGGTGCGCCGAGCTGGGCGCCGACATCCTGGTCAACTACCGCGAGCAGGACTTCGTCGAAGAGGTCAAGAAGGCCACGGACGGCGCCGGTGCCGACGTCATCCTCGACAACATGGGCGCCAAGTACCTGGAGCGCAACGTCAAGACCCTCGCCGTCAACGGCCGGCTCGCGATCATCGGTATGCAGGGCGGCGTCAAGGGCGAGCTGAACATCGGCGCCCTGCTCGCCAAGCGCGCCGCCATCAGTGCGACGTCCCTGCGCGCCCGGCCGCCGGAGGAGAAGGCGGCCATCGTCGCGGCCGTGCGGGAACACGTGTGGCCCCTGCTCGCCGGTCGCCACCTGCGCCCGGTCGTCGACCGCGAGCTCCCGATGCCGGACGCGGCCGCCGCCCACCGGGTCGTGGAGGAGAGCGGCCACATCGGCAAGGTACTGCTGATCACCCCGCAGAGCGCCTGAGGCCCCGGCAGCCGGACACCCTAGACCCGCCGCAGCCGCAGGGCGAAGAAGGCGAGTCCGAGTCCGAGGCCGATCAGCACCAGGCCGCTGCCCAGCGGCAGGATGCGCAGGGCCGGCCCGACGGGGCGCTCGGCGCGCGCGGCGGCGGCCTCCCGTGCGGGCTGCTCCGTCGGCGCGGAGGGCTCGGGGACGGCTTCCCGGGGTTCCTCGGGTACGGCGGTGGCCTCACCGGCGCCCCGCTCCCGCTCGGCGTCCTCCGGCCGCCCCGGCCGCTCCCTCCCCTCTCCGGCCCGGCTCCCCGCCCGCGAGGGCTCGCCCGGGGCGGAGGGGGCGGCGGGGGCACCGCCTCCGGGGTCGTCGTACGCGAGGACAGAGCCGTACGACTGGACAGAGCCGTACGACTGGACGGACTGGACAGCTCCGTACGAGACACCGGCCCCGTACGGCGAGACGACCGCACCCGCCCCCAGGGCGACCACCAGTCCCGTCGCCCGCAGTACGCGTTGCCATGGAGTCACGTTGGTGACCCCCTCCCGCCGTGCCCGGTAGGGCAAGTTCGGCAAGTTCGGTCAGATCGAGGCAATCAGCCTCACACCGCCTCACTCGTCCGGCACTCCGGGTTCGTCCGAGAGGCGGAATCGACGCACCACTGCGAGGCACGTCCGCCGCGCCTGTCCCGCGAGCCGGATTCACCCTTTGGTGAGCAACCCGAGGCCCGACCCGCACGTCTCCTCCCACACGGTGGATCAGCCTCCCGCGGGGGGCACCACGGAGGTGAGGTGGAGGCGTGCGAGAGAATGACGGCATGGAGATGCCGAGGAACGAAAGGTCGCCGGAGAACCCGCAGATCCTGGTCGTGGGCCAGGACGGCATGGCGCTCAGCGGCGGCGGAGACGAGGACTCCCGGGAGACTCCGGTCACGGAGCAGGTGGAGCAGCCCGCGAAGGTCATGCGGATCGGCAGCATGATCAAGCAGCTTCTGGAAGAAGTGCGCGTGGCTCCCCTGGACGAGGCCAGCCGGGTCCGGCTCAAGGAGATCCACGCCAGCTCGGTGAAGGAGCTGGAGGACGGTCTGGCGCCCGAGCTGGTCGAGGAGCTGGAGCGGCTCTCCCTGCCCTTCACGGACGAGGCGACCCCGAGCGACGCGGAGCTGCGCATCGCGCAGGCCCAGCTGGTCGGCTGGCTGGAGGGGCTCTTCCACGGGATCCAGACCACGCTGTTCGCCCAGCAGATGGCGGCCCGCGCCCAGCTGGAGCAGATGCGCCGGGCCCTCCCGCCGGGCGTCGGCCATGAGGGCCTCGACGAGCAGCACCCGGGCGGCCGTTCGGGCGGGCCGTACCTGTAAGCGTCCGCGTACTCCCGTAACGCGTCCGCGCACCGGCCATGCGAAGGGCCCGGCAGCCGAAGCTGCCGGGCCCTTCCGCGCGCGGCGGTCAGCCCGACGGGTTGCCCGTGGAGACGTCGAGCTGGATCTCGGGCATGTCCGTCGGGTCCACGTCGGTGCCGGCGGACGGGAACTGGTCCATGACCGTGCCCTCGCCGTAGGTGTTCTCGTCCGTGACATCGATCGACTTCTTCCAGCCGGCCGACTGGAGGCAGGCCTTGACCGAGTCGATGTTCTTGAACTTGAAGTTGGGCATCCGGATCTTCTCGGGGTCGTTGTACGACTCCTGCGGCTCCGTGCACTCCTCGGTGTCGATCGTCTTCGACGTGTCCGGCCCGCGGTAGCCCGGCCTCTTGGACGCCGAGGCCGACGCACTCGCGCTGCTGCCCCCGCCGCCCTGCTCGTCCTTGCTGCCGCCGTTCATCAGCAGGGCCGCGATCAGACCGCCGACCGCGAGGACGGACACCACGATCGAGCCGATGATCAACGGCTTGTTGCTCTTGCCGCCGCCCGCGGAGACCGGCGCGGTCTGGGGCGTCAGGTTGTACGGCGGCGGTGTCGACGGGCCCTGCTGCGGGGAGTACGCCGCCGGGGACGGCGCTTGGTAGCGGCCCTGCTGCGGGTAGCCGTACGCCAGGGTCGGCCCCGTCGGGGCGTGCGCGCCGTACGGGTTCGGGGGCGGGGTCGGCTGGTACGGCGTCTGGACCTGCCCCGAGGGCGCCGGGGTGGCCTGGTCGACCGGCGGGAACACAGCCGAGCCGACGCCCGCGCCGCTCGGGGCCGGCGTGCCCGGGACGATGCTCGGCGGCGCGGTCTGGACGGACGCCGCCACGCGCAGGCACTCGTCGCGCATGGCCTCGGCGCTCGGGAAGCGCTCGTTCGGGTTCTTCTTCAGCGCGCGGGCGATCAGCGCGTCCACGGCCGGGGGCAGCGCGCGGTTGATCGAGGACGCGACCGGCGGCTCCTCCTGCACGTGCGCATAGGCGATGGCCAGCGGCGAGTCAGCGTCGAACGGCAGCCGCCCGGTCACCAGCTGGAAGAGCATGATGCCGACCGAGTACAGGTCGGAGCGGGCGTCCACACCGCGGCCGAGGGCCTGTTCCGGCGAGAGGTACTGCGGCGTGCCGACGACCATGCCGGTCTGCGTCATCGACGTCACGCCGGACTGCATGGCGCGGGCGATGCCGAAGTCCATGACCTTGACCACGCCGCGCTTGGTCATCATCACGTTGCCCGGCTTGATGTCGCGGTGGACCAGGCCCATCTCGTGGCTGATCTCCAGCGCGGCCAGCACGTCCCCGGTGATCTTCAGCGCCTTGTCGGCGGGCATCGCGCCCTGCTGCCGCACGTCCTCGTCGAGCACCGAGCCGAGCGGGAAGCCCTCGACGTACTCCATGACGATGTACGGCGTCGTCATGCCGTCGTGGGTGTCCTCGCCGGTGTCGAAGACCGAGACGATGTTGGTGTGCGTGAGCTTGGCCACGGACTGGGCCTCGCGGCGGAACCGCTCGCGGAAGGCCTGTTCCCGACCGAGATCGGTGTGAAGTGTCTTGATCGCGACCTGCCGGTCGAGCACGCTGTCGTACGCGAGGTGCACCGAGGCCATGCCGCCCTGGCCGAGGAGATCACGCAGCTGATAGCGGCCATTCGCGAGCGCCTGCCCCGTGTACTGGCTCTGTGCGCCGTCCTGGCTCATGTTTCCGTTTCCCCCGTAGCCCTTGAGGCGCCGCCGACTGCCGCTGATCCGTCGTTGATCCGTAGTTGGATCAACCGTCATTCCCGGCCAAGTTTGCCCCAGGCCATCGACACGTCAAGCGCGGTGCCCGTTCCGTGACCGTACGCGGAAGAAGCGTCGCGGAAGCGTTACAGGGGACGTACGGCCGGTCCACAGAATTTGCACGACAGTACGGAGTGAAGGTTTCATGGCGCGTCCGTCCCCGTGCCGGTCCTGGTACCCGTCTCGGACCGGCGGCTTGCGCCGAGGCTGTAGCGTGGCCGACGGAGACCGTAACAACACCGCGCGCACCGCGGGCAGAAACGACGGCGAGGACTGATGGCACAGCAGCAGCGCGCTCAGGGCCCGTCCGAACCCGAGGCGACTGGCGGCGGCATGTCGGACGCGCCGGAGTCCTGGGGTAACGGCGGGCTGGTCGGGGACGGCCGGTACCGGCTGACCCGCAGACTCGGCCGGGGCGGCATGGCCGAGGTGTTCGCAGCCGAGGACGTCCGCCTCGGGCGCACCGTAGCCGTCAAGCTGCTCCGTTCCGACCTCGCCGAGGACCCGGTGTCCAAGGCGCGCTTCACGCGCGAGGCCCAGTCGGTCGCCGGCCTCAACCACCACGCGATCGTCGCCGTGTACGACTCCGGCGAGGACGTCGTCGGCGGCCAGTCCGTGCCGTACATCGTCATGGAACTGGTCGAGGGCCGCACCATTCGCGACCTGCTGCTGAACGCCGAGGCGCCGGGCCCCGAGCAGGCCCTGATCATCGTCTCCGGCGTCCTGGAGGCGCTCGCCTATTCGCACCAGCACGGCATCGTGCACCGCGACATCAAGCCGGCCAACGTCATCATCACGCACAACGGCGCCGTGAAGGTGATGGACTTCGGCATCGCCCGCGCCCTGCACGGCGCGCAGTCCACGATGACGCAGACCGGCATGGTCATGGGCACCCCCCAGTACCTGTCCCCCGAGCAGGCGCTCGGCAAGGCCGTCGACCACCGCTCCGACCTGTACGCCACGGGCTGCCTGCTCTACGAACTCCTCTCGCTGCGCCCGCCGTTCACCGGCGAGACCCCGCTGTCGGTGGTCTACCAGCACGTCCAGGACATCCCGACGCCTCCCTCCGAGGCCTCCGACGCCTGCCCGCCCGAGCTCGACGGCCTGGTCATGCGCTCCCTCGCCAAGGAGCCGGACGACCGTTTCCAGACGGCCGAGGAGATGCGCGGTCTGGTCCAGTACGCGCTCCAGATGCTCTACGACCAGGGCGGCCACACCGGCACCTGGAACACCGGCCCGGTCGGCATGCACGAGGGCCGGCACACCCCGTCGGGCGGCTTCGCCCACACGGCCGTGATGGGCCACCCCGGGGACGCCTCCGGCACCACGCAGATCCCGTCGCCGATCCTGCCCGCCGGCTACGGCGGCGGGGACGACGGCGGCTTCGAGGGCCACGGCAACAAGGGTGGCGGCCGGGGCAAGCTGTGGGTCCTCGCCGTGCTCGCGGTGATCGCCGTCGCCGTGGGCGTCGCGCTGGCACTGAAGACGACGGGCGACGGAAACGATGGTCGCGACGTCAAGGAGTCGCCGACCACCTCGCAGACGACCGACAAGAAGACGCCCAGCGAGACGCCGAGCGACGAGCCGACCGACGAGCCGACCGACACGTCCACGGACGACGGCACCGGCACGAGCTCCGGCGGCGGCGAGTGGACGCCGTCGTACACCCCCTCCTACACGCCGTCGCAGAGCGCTCCCGAGACGCCCACCGGACAGCCGACAGGCCAGCCGACCAGCCAGGAGCCGACCGACGAGCCCACGGACCCGGAGCCCTCGGACCCGGCGACGCCGCCGGACGACACGGGCGGCACCGACACGGGCGGCGCGACCGGTGTCGTCGGAGGCGCGGGCGGCGAGGGCGGCTGACCCGAGGCCGGATACCTGGCCGGACGTCGGAACAAATCGGATGATCCACGCGCGCGTGGGACCCGGAAACGGGCTCCACGCGCGCGTGCCGTTTCGCCGCGCCGGAAAGTGAACTCTTCCCGTGACCTGGGTCACCGGGTTAACGTGCGGTTGCCCCGGCCTCCTGCGAGGCTGTGACCAGGGCCCCTTCCACGCCGTCCCGATTTACTTGGATATCCAAGCAAAATCGCAGGTCAGAGGGGGTTTCACAGAAATGTGATGCACTGGGTAACGTGCCTTTTGCAGGGCGCTCGCCGGGGCACCTGTCACGCCTGTACCCGGTCGAGTGGCACCCACCCCGTGCCCGGTGGTCGGAACAGGTGAGCCGCACTGGCCTACCGGCAACCCTGGGGGCCGGACCGACGGAGGAGCACACGTGACCGTGGAGAGCACTGCCGCGCGCACACCGCGACGCAGCGCGGGAAGCAAGGCCGGCACCACCGGCGCCAAGCGCACCACTCGCACGACCGCCAAGAAGGACGCCGGCGCGAAGGGCACCGAGCCCCAGCTCGTGCAACTGCTGACGCCCGAGGGCAAGCGCGTCAAGAACGCCGAGTACGACAAGTACGTCGCCGGTGTCACCCCGGAAGAGCTCCGCGGCCTGTACCGCGACATGGTGCTCACCCGCCGCTTCGACGCCGAGGCGACCTCCCTCCAGCGCCAGGGCGAGCTGGGCCTGTGGGCCTCGCTGCTCGGCCAGGAGGCCGCCCAGATCGGCTCCGGCCGGGCCCTGCGCGACGACGACTACGTCTTCCCCACCTACCGCGAGCACGGCGTCGCCTGGTGCCGCGGCGTGGACCCGACCAACCTGCTCGGCATGTTCCGGGGCGTGAACAACGGCGGCTGGGACCCGAACGGCAACAACTTCCAGCTCTACACGATCGTCATCGGCTCCCAGACGCTGCACGCCACCGGCTACGCCATGGGCGTCGCCAAGGACGGCGCGGACTCGGCGGTCATCGCCTACTTCGGCGACGGCGCCTCCAGCCAGGGCGACGTGGCCGAATCGTTCACCTTCTCCGCGGTCTACAACGCCCCGGTCGTGTTCTTCTGCCAGAACAACCAGTGGGCCATCTCCGAGCCGACCGAGAAGCAGTCCCGCGTCCCGATCTACCAGCGCGCGCAGGGCTTCGGCTTCCCGGGCGTCCGTGTGGACGGCAACGACGTGCTCGGCTGCCTCGCGGTCACCCGGTGGGCGCTGGAGCGGGCCCGCTCCGGCGAGGGCCCGACCCTCGTCGAGGCGTTCACCTACCGCATGGGCGCCCACACCACCTCCGACGACCCGACCCGGTACCGGGGCGACGAGGAGCGCCAGGCCTGGGAGGCCAAGGACCCGATCCTGCGTCTGCGCCGCTACCTGGAGGCCTCGAACCACGCGGACGAGGGATTCTTCGCGGAACTGGAGGCCGAGTCCGAGGCGTTGGGCAGGCGAGTGCGCGAGGCGGTCCGTGCCATGCCGGACCCGGATCACTTCGCCATCTTCGAGAACGTCTACGCGGACGGACACGCGCTCGTCGACGAGGAGCGCGCCCAGTTCGCCGCGTACCAGGCGTCGTTCGCCGACGAGGGGGGCAACTGACATGGCCGACAAGATGGCTCTGGCCAAGGCGATCAACGAGTCGCTGCGCCGCGCCCTGGACTCCGACCCCAAGGTCCTGATCATGGGCGAGGACGTGGGCAAGCTCGGCGGTGTCTTCCGCGTGACGGACGGCCTCCAGAAGGACTTCGGCGAGAGCCGCGTCATCGACACCCCGCTGGCCGAGTCGGGCATCGTGGGCACGGCGATCGGCCTGGCCCTGCGCGGCTACCGCCCGGTCGTGGAGATCCAGTTCGACGGCTTCGTCTTCCCGGCCTACGACCAGATCGTCACGCAGCTCGCCAAGATGCACGCCCGCTCGCTGGGCAAGGTCAAGCTCCCGGTCGTCGTCCGCATCCCCTACGGCGGCGGCATCGGCGCGGTGGAGCACCACTCGGAGTCCCCCGAGGCGCTGTTCGCGCACGTGGCGGGCCTGAAGATCGTCAGCCCCTCGAACGCGTCGGACGCCTACTGGATGATGCAGCAGGCCATCCAGAGCGACGACCCGGTGATCTTCTTCGAGCCCAAGCGCCGCTACTGGGACAAGGGCGAGGTCAACACGGAGGCGATCCCGGGCCCGCTGCACAAGGCCCAGGTCGTCCGCGAGGGCACCGACCTCACCCTCGCCGCCTACGGCCCGATGGTGAAGCTCTGCCAGGAGGTCGCCGACGCGGCCGCCGAGGAGGGCAGGAACCTGGAGGTCCTCGACCTGCGCTCGGTCTCCCCGATCGACTTCGACTCGATCCAGGCGTCGGTGGAGAAGACGCGCCGCCTGGTCGTCGTCCACGAGGCGCCGGTGTTCTTCGGCTCGGGCGCGGAGATCGCCGCCCGGATCACGGAGCGCTGCTTCTACCACCTGGAGGCCCCGGTGCTCCGGGTCGGCGGTTACCACGCGCCGTACCCGCCGGCCCGCCTGGAGGAGGAGTACCTGCCGAACCTGGACCGGGTGCTGGATGCCGTCGACCGCTCGCTGGCGTACTGAGGAGAGGGTCGTGACGACGATGACGGAAGCGTCCGTACGCGAGTTCAAGATGCCCGACGTGGGCGAGGGACTCACCGAGGCGGAGATCCTCAAGTGGTTCGTCCAGCCCGGCGACACGGTCACGGACGGCCAGGTGGTGTGCGAGGTCGAGACGGCGAAGGCGGCCGTCGAGCTGCCCATCCCGTACGACGGCGTGGTCCGTGAGCTGCACTTTCCCGAGGGCACCACGGTCGACGTGGGCACGGCGATCATCGCGGTGGACGTGAGCGGAGGAGCCGCACCCGCCGCCGAGCCGCCCGCGCCCGCCGCCGAGCAGCCCGCAGCGATCCAGCCGGCGGAGGAGCCGAAGCCGGAGGGCTCCGGCCGCCAGCCGGTCCTGGTCGGGTACGGGGTGGCGACATCCTCCACCCGCCGTCGCCCCCGCAAGGGCCCGGAGGTCCCGGTCGGGCAGGCCTCGACGGCGATCCAGACGGAGCTGAACGGCCACGGGGCGGCGCCCTCGGCCGCCCCCGCCGACAGGGAACGCCCCCTCGCCAAGCCCCCGGTCCGCAAGCTGGCCAAGGACCTGGGCGTCGATCTGACGACGGTCGTCCCGACCGGCCCGGACGGCATCATCACCCGCGAGGACGTGCACGCGGCGGTGGCCCGGCCGCAGGCACCGCAGCCGGAGGCCCACGCGGCCGTCGCCCCGGCATCCGCGCAGACAGCGGTGTCGTACGACACCACGCGGGAGACCCGCGTCCCGATCAAGGGCGTCCGCAAGGCGACGGCGGCGGCGATGGTCGGCTCGGCGTTCACCGCGCCGCACGTCACGGAGTTCGTCACCATCGACGTGACGCGCACGATGAAGCTGGTCGAGGAGCTGAAGGAGGACAAGGAGTTCGCGGGCCTGCGCGTGAACCCCCTCCTGCTGATCGCCAAGGCGCTGCTCGTCGCGATCAAGCGGAACCCGGACATCAACGCGTCCTGGGACGAGGCCGCCCAGGAGATCGTGGTCAAGCACTATGTGAACCTGGGCATCGCGGCCGCGACCCCGCGTGGCCTGATCGTGCCGAACATCAAGGACGCCCACGCCAAGACGCTGCCGCAGCTGGCCGAGTCGCTGGGCGAGCTGGTGTCGACCGCCAGGGAGGGCAAGACGTCCCCGGCGGCCATGCAGGGCGGCACGGTGACGATCACCAACGTCGGCGTCTTCGGCGTCGACACGGGCACGCCGATCCTCAACCCCGGCGAGTCCGCGATCCTCGCGGTCGGTGCGATCAAGCCCCAGCCGTGGGTGCACAAGGGCAAGGTGAAGCCCCGCCAGGTCACCACGCTTGCCCTGTCGTTCGACCACCGCCTGGTCGACGGCGAGCTGGGCTCGAAGGTCCTGGCTGACGTGGCGGCGATCCTGGAGCAGCCGAAGCGCCTGATCACCTGGGCGTGAGCCGGTCGCGGCGGCCCCCTGCCCACGGGCGGGGGGCCGCCGGCGTCTGCCCGCGGGGTTAACCAGCAGTACTCCGAGGGACACAAGAATCTCCTCGAACTCTCCCAAGTACCGCACAGTAAGCGGTTTAAACGGACATACGATCATCCTCACCACGAGATCGATCATTTGTCCGGCGCCAGGGGGGAAGTCCGGTTCCAGGGCTGCGACGGGCTCGATCACTCCTTGAAAGTGAGTCAACCCCCCATGCGCGACCCCATGGTGCTCAAAGCCCAGAGATTCGTGAACTCCGTCTACGGCAGCCGTATCGGCACGACCGTGGAGGAGACCGGCGAGGCCGACTGGGCGACCCTCTACGCCCTGACCCGTGCCCTCCAGTACGAACTGGGCATCACGGCCCTGTCCGACAGCTTCGGCCCCACCACGCTCTCCACCCTGACCGACAAGTATCCCAAGCTCAACGCGGACACCGTCCCCTCGCCCGACTTCTGCCGCATCATCCAGGCAGGCCTGTACTGCAAGGGCTACGACGGCGGAGACCTGGACGGCACGTACAGCGCGCGGGTCCAGGCGGCCGTCACGAAGCTGAAGACGGACATGGGCGTCGAACAGGCCTTCCCCGGTGCCGATCTGACGCCCAAGGTGTTCAAGGCGCTGCTGACGATGGACTCGTACGTCCTCGGTGCCTCGGGCACCCCGCAGGTCCGTGAGGTCCAGCGGTGGCTCAACGGGCGGTATCTCAACCGGCAGGACTTCTTCGTCATCGCCTGCGACGGGCGCGTGACCCGGGCCACGACCCAGGCCGTGGTGTTCGGCGTGCAGTACGAGGTCGGCATGGCGGACGGCACCGCCAACGGCAACTTCGGGCCCGGCACCCAGTCGGCCCTGAAATCGCACCCGGTGAAGCAGGGCGACAAGGGCGTCTACGTCCAGCTGTTCTCCGCCGGGATGGTCCTCAACCAGCGGCCCGCCGCCCTCACCGACACCTTCGACTCCGGCCTCGCCGCAGCCGTCCGGGCCTACCAGACCTTCGTGGCGCTCCCGGCCACGGGCGACGGCGACTTCTCCACCTTCGCCTCGCTTCTGGCCTCCTACGGCGACCAGTCGCGCCAGGGCCAGGCCTGCGACACCATCGCGAAGGTCACCCCGGCACGTGCCGCGACGCTCAAGGCGGCCGGCATCAAGTACATCGGCCGCTACCTGACCAACCCGAGCGCCAAGTCCCTGCCGGAGAAGGCCATCCAGCCGGGCGAGCTGGCGACCATCGCCCAGAACGGCCTGCGCTGCTTCCCGATCTACCAGACCGTCAACAGCGACGCAGGCGACTTCGACTACGTCGCCGGCCGGACCGCCGGGTACGCGGCGGTCAACGCCGCCCTCGACCACGGCTTCAAGAAGGGCACCCGGATCTTCTTCGCCGTCGACTTCGACGCGATCGACGCCGAGATCACCGCGAGCATCCTGCCTCACTTCAAGGGCATCAACGAGGCGATGGCGGACTCCGGACACCCGTACGAGATCGGTGTCTACGGCTCCCGCAACGTGTGCGCGCAGGTAGGCGCGGCCGGCTACTCGACGGCGAGCTTCGTGGCGGACATGTCTTCGGGCTTCGAGGGCAACGCCGGGCACCCGCTGCCGAAGGACTGGGCCTACGACCAGTTCGTCATCCGCACCCTCGGCTCGGGCGACGGGCAACTGGAGGTCGACGTCGACACCGCCTCCGGGCGGGACACCGGACAGGGCTCGTTCAACCGGCCGCGACCCGCTGTCCCGGACGTCGCCTTCGACGCACGCCAGGTGCCGCAGTTGCGGGCCGACCTCGCGCGCTACATGCAGTCGATCGGGCGCCCGGACACCGGCGGCATCGGCGGCGACGCGCGGCTCTACAGCAACTCCCAGGCTGTCGAGACGATCCAGGACCAGGACGGGCTGATCACCGAGCTGTCGCGCACGTACAAGATGCGCAAGGCGCTGATCCAGACCGCTGTCTACTGGGCCATGCGCGACTACAGCCTCGCCGGCCAGGCCGCCGACCAGCAGGTCGCCGACAACCACCAGACGGGCTCCGGCTCCGTGAAGGACTCGCACACCGGCATCGGTGAGATCAGCGCGAACGACGCCATCCAGGCCTGGAACCACTGTATCGGCTGGGGTTTCACCGCCGGTGACCGGCGCGATCCGGCCAAGGACGCCGACGTCTGGGCCGTGTGGCAGCAGCTGAACAAGGACAACGCGTTCAGCGTGCGCACCGCGGCCCTGCTCCACCTGTGGGGTACCCGGGGCAGGCCCGGCGGCCAACTGCCCCCCGGCGACCGCGTCACCACCCCGCGGACCATGCGCCTCGACCTCGCCGAGTTCGAGATCACCGAACTCCTGCGCCGCTACCGGGCCTGGGACCCCGACGTGGAGTCCCAGACGCACCAGAGCATGGCCGTCTACCAGATCTTCGAGAAGTACAACAGCATCCTCCGCAACGCCTGAGCGCGTGTGCGCAGAGACCTTCAGGAAGAGACTCCGTTGAACCTCAACCTCCCCCACATACCCCGTCTCACCCGCAGACGGTCCGGACCGGCCGCCGCGCACCGCCGCGGTCTGTCCCGCCGCGCCCTGCTCGGCCGTGTCGCCGCCGTCGGCGGTGCCGTGGGTGTCGCCGCCCTGCCCGTCTCGCACTTCCTGTCCCAGGCGTACGCCGACGCGCACAACCCCATCCCGGGCCGCGTACGGGACGCCCTGCGCAGCGCGCAGGACCGGACCCGGCGCGTGCTGGCCGGTTCGCGCTCCCACAACGGCTGGGAGATGGAGAACGTCGCGGACGACGGCGGCACCGTCTACACCCGACCCGTGCCCGGCACCCCGCTCACGGGCATCGCCGTCCGCATGGGCGACGTCGAGACCGTCCTCGTCCACCTGGTACGCCGGTTCCACTACGAGGTCGACCGGCTGCGCCGGGGCGACGTCGTCGGCTGGCACGACCCGTCCGGCGTCGGCAAGGGCCGCCCGGAGTCCAACCTGGCGTCCGGCACGGCGGTGCGGATCCGGCCGGGCTTCTACCCGCGCGGTGCCCGGGGCGGCTTCTTCCCGCAGCAGGAGGTCGTGATCCGCGACATCCTCGCCGAGCTCGACGGCGTCGTCCGCTGGGGCGGCGACGACCCCACGCCCGACGAGTCGCTGTTCTCCATCGACGTACGGCCCGGTGACAAGCGGCTGGCCCAGGTCGCGGCGCGGATCCGCGGCTGGCAGCTGGAGCCGGGAGCCGGTGCGGGTTCCCCGGTGAACGTGCTGGCCGGCGGACGGCGCAAGGCGGCCCGGGCGCTGGAGCGCCATCAGCGCACGGCCGCGTGACGAGCGAGAGGGGGGCTCACCGCCATCGGCGATGAGCCCCCTTCGTGGTGCCCGTCCTGCTTCCGCTACTTCGCGAAGCCGTAGTTCATCAGCTTCGTGGCGTCCGTCTTCCGCGCGGTCTTGTCGGTGGAGGCGAGGACCGTGCCGATGACCGTCCTGCCGTTGCGGGTGGCGGCGAAGACCAGGCAGAACCCGGCCTCCGGGCCGGAGCCGGTCTTCACACCGATCGCGCCGCTGTAGCTGCTCAGCAGCGGGTTGGTGTTCTCCCACGGGGCCATCGTCCGCGTGCCGCCGGACTTCGTGGTCGTCTTCGCCGTGTACTTCTTCGTCTTGACGACCGTGCGGAACATGGAGTTCTTCATCGCGCTGCTGGCGAGCTTCGTCAGGTCGCGCGGTGTCGAATAGTTGGCGCCCCTGCCGATGCCGTCGAACGAGTCGAAGTGGGTGTTCTTCAGACCCAGGTTCTTGGCGGTGGTGTTCATCTTGCCGATGAACGACTTCACGCGCGCCGCCCGCGTCGAGCCCGAGCCGAACTTGTCGGCGAGCGCGTACGCCGCGTCGCACCCGGACGGCAGCATCAGCCCGTACAGCAGCTGGCGGACGGTGACCTTGTCGCCGACGATCAGGCTGGCGTTCGACGCCCAGTTGTTGTCGACGATGTAGTCGCTGTACGCCTTCTGGATCGTGACCTTGCTGTCCAGGTTGAGCTTCGGCTGCTTCAGCACCACCAGGGCGGTCATGATCTTGGTGGTCGAGCCGGTGGAACGGCGGGTGTCGGCCGCCTTGGTGTAGAGCGACTTGCCGGTCGCGTTGTTCATCACGTAGCCGCCCTTGGCGGCGATCGATGGCGCCGTGGCGGCCTGCGCCGGCGCAGCGGTGAGGGCTCCGGTCGCGAGCATGGCGCCGGTGGTGACGGCGACGGCCGCGGCTCTGCGGAGACGGGTGCCCTGAATGCCGGTTATCAAGTGAAGTACCCCGATTGCGTCGAATGCCCCAACGGTGCGGCCAAGTTGAGGACGAGGGGAAAGGGGCCGCACGTGTCTGACTTGTAACTAGCACACGTGGTTGTGTCGCTGCCGAGGGGGACCCCCTCTTTGCCACAGATGTGTGACATTCGCGTCCGCATACTGGACGAATACATCCATGCGTACCTGTTGTATCTATGTTGTCGGCATGACCTTGGCCGTGAAGCAACCTCCCGCCGCCGACCGCGTCTACACCCACGTCAAGCAGGGCGTCCTGGAGCGACGTTACGAGGGCGGGACCCTCCTCACCGAGGGCGAGCTGGCCGAGGCCGTCGGGGTCTCGCGCACGCCGGTGCGCGAGGCGCTGCTCCGGCTGGAGGCCGAGGGGCTGATCCGGCTCTACCCCAAGAAGGGCGCCCTCGTCCTGCCGGTCTCCGCGCAGGAGATCGCCGACGTCGTCGAGACGCGGCTGCTCGTCGAGGAGCACGCGGCGCGCAAGGCGGTGCCCGCGCCCGCCGGGCTCATCGAGCGCCTGGAGGAGCTGCTGGCCCGGCAGAAGAAGCAGGCCGCCGCCGGAGACCTCGCGGGAGCCGCCGTCACCGACCGCTGCTTCCACGCCGAGATCGTCCGCAGCGGCGGCAACGAGATCCTCTCCCGGCTCTACGACCAGCTGCGCGACCGCCAGCTCCGGATGGGCGTCGCCGTCATGCACTCCCACCCCGACCGGATCGCCAAGACCCTCGCCGAGCACGAGGAGATCCTCAAGGCGCTGCGCGCCGGGGATGCCGAGGCGGCCGTCGCGCTGGTCCGCCGGCACGTCGGCTGGTTCTCGCACCTGGCCCGGGGGGAGGTCCGATGAGCGGCACGCTGCCGGGCGATCCGCCGGGCGGCCGGCGCGCGCTGGCCGTCTGGGGCATCGGCGTCTCGGTCTACTTCGTCGCGGTCATCTTCCGCACGTCCCTGGGCGTCGCCGGCCTCGACGCCGCCGACCGCTTCCACGTCAACGCCTCCGCGCTCTCCACCTTCTCCATCCTCCAGCTGCTGGTCTACGCGGGCATGCAGATACCCGTCGGCCTGCTCGTCGACCGGCTCGGCACCAAGAAGGTGCTGGCCCTCGGGGCGGTGCTGTTCACGGCCGGGCAACTGGGCTTCGCGTTCTCCCCGTCGTACGGCATGGCGCTCGCCTCCCGGGCGCTGCTCGGCTGCGGTGACGCGCTGACGTTCATCAGCGTGCTGCGCCTCGGCACCCGGTGGTTCCCGGCCCGGCGCGGGCCGCTCGTCGCCCAGTTCGCGGGGCTCGTGGGCATGGCGGGCAACCTCGTCTCCACCCTCGTCCTGGCCCGGCTGCTGCACGGCATCGGCTGGACGCCGGCCTTCGCGGGCAGCGCGGTCGCCGGGGCCGTGGTGTTCGTCCTGGTCCTGCTGTTCCTGAAGGACCACCCGGAGGGCCACGAGCCGGAGCCGCTCCCGCACCAGGGCGCGGCCTACGTACGGCGGCAGATCGCCGCCGCCTGGCGCGAGCCGGGCACGCGGCTCGGGCTGTGGGTGCACTTCACGACCCAGTTCCCGGCGATGGTGTTCCTGCTGCTGTGGGGCCTGCCCTTCCTCGTCGAGGCGCAGGGACTGTCCCGGGCCACGGCCGGCGAGCTCCTCACCCTGGTCGTGCTGTCGAACATGGCCGTCGGCCTGGTCTACGGGCAGATCGTCGCCCGGCACCACGGGGCGCGGCTGCCCCTCGCGCTCGGCACGGTCGGCACGACGGCGGCCCTGTGGGCGGCGACGCTGGCCTACCCCGGCCCGCACGCCCCGATGTGGCTGCTCATCGTGCTGTGCACGGTGCTCGGGGCATGCGGGCCAGCGTCGATGATCGGCTTCGACTTCGCCCGCCCGGCGAACCCGCCCGAGCGGCAGGGCACGGCTTCCGGCATCACCAACATGGGCGGCTTCGTGGCCTCCATGACCACGCTGTTCGCGGTCGGCGTGCTGCTAGACGCCACCGGCGACGACTACACCGTGGCCTTCTCGGCCGTGTTCGTGTTCCAGGCGCTCGGGGTCGCGCAGATCCTGCGGCTGCGCAAGCAGGCGGCCCGGCGCGAGCGGGAGCGGCTGGTGGCGAGCCGGGTGGAGACGGTGCACGTGCCGGCATAGGTCAACGGGCCGCCACCGGAACCAGGGTGAGGTACGCGAGCCCGAGAACGCCGCGGTAGGTGAGCCAGGCGGCTCGGTGCCGGTCGGCGCGCTCCCGGGTCTCGGCCGCGAGCGGGTGCCCCGGGTTCTCGGCGAGCCACACCTCGACGTCCGCGAGGTACGCCGACTCGAACTCCTCCCACTCGTCGAGGCTCGCGGTCTCCGTCCACTCCGGCCGGAACCCCGCGTCGACGGCCAGGCCGACGAGGGTGGCGAGGTCGGGATGGTCGGTGGCTTTGGCGTCCGGCCACATGCGGGCCAGCTCGGCGTCGGTCGGGGTGCGGTGCCAGAAGCCTTCGCCGAGGAGGATGCGCCCGTGGTCGGTGACCAGGCGGCGCAGTTCCGCGAGGGCCTCGGGGAGTTGGTCGGCGAGGGCTTGGCCGGAGCCGACGCACAGGACGAGGTCGGCGGGGCCGTGGGGGGTTTCGGTGGCGGATTCCTCGAGGAAACGGACCTGGTCGGTGAGTCCCCGTTCTTCGGCGGCTTGGCGGGCGCGGGCCAGGTCATCGGCGTCGATGTCGATGCCGGTGCCGGTTGCCTCCGGGGTGGCGGCCAGGACGCGGAGCATCAGCTCGCCCCACCCGCAGCCGATGTCGAGGACGGTCGTGGGGGCGTTGCTGGACAGGCGCGTCACGAGCCGGCCGGCCCGTGCTTCGGACAGGGGGCCGTGGAAAGTGAGGCGCGTGTGGCGGGGTGGGGTTGTCATGCGCAGGGACGGTACGGGGGGCGGGGCGCGGCCGGCATGGGGTTTTCGCCGCACTGTCCGTTGGTACTGGGGGCGGGTGGGCGCGCAGCTCGGCGTGGCGAGGTGCCGCTGCGCCCACCCGTGCCGCCCCTAGCGGCACGACTGCCCGCAGCTCAGCGGGATCGGCGGCCGCAGCTCGGCTACTGCGTCACCGTGAAGTTGCGCAGGATCGCCGCCGTCAGTTCCGGGTCGCCTTCCGTCTTCACCCTGTCGGTCACCGACTCCGGTGTCACGCGGCCGCAGGCCAGGCGTACGTACGTCTCCCAGTCGAGGGTGAGGGTGGCGGCGGGGCCGAGGGCGGGGGCCGTTTCGAGGGTGCCGCGGCCCTGGATGTCGACGCGGATCGTGCGCAGGAACTCGATGGGACCGTGGACGTCGAAGACGACGGCCGAGCTGCGCGGTGCCTGCGCGTCCTCGGCGACCACGCGCGGGAGTTCGCCGAGCAGCACGTCACGGGCGACATGCGCGCCGGGGGAGTCGAGGTTGCCGGGCCGGCCGAGGGCCGTGCGCAGGTCCTGCTCGTGCACCCACACGTCGAAGGCGTGCCGGCGCATGGACTCCTCGAGGGTCAGCTCCGTGCCGAGCGGGCCGCGCACCTTCGTGCCCGGGTCACGCGACTCGTTGCGCAGCTGGCGGTTGCGGCGGATGATCACGTACTCCAGCTCGGAGGTCATCTCCGGCGCCGTGTGGTGACGGCGGACGTCGACCTGCATCTCCATGTAGCGCTGGTGGTCGTTCGTCACGTGGAAGAGGTCGCGCGGCAGCGTGTGGATGGGGCGCGGGTCGCCCAGCATCTCGCAGTCCAGGCCGATGACATGGGAGACCACGTCCCGCACCGACCACCCGGGGCACGGCGTACGCCGGTTCCACTCGGCCTCCGCGAGCGACTGGAGCAGCTCGGATATCGCTTCGACGGAGTGGGTCCAGGCGTCGGCGTAGGGCTGGAGGGTGGGATGCAGACTCACGGAACGGGACCCCTCGGCGGTCGGTGCACGGGCAGGTGGTGGCGGCGTTGCCAGTGGGAGGTGGCGGCTGTCGGCGGGTGTCTTGGCAGCTAAGTTACGCTGCTGTGAGGCACCCCGGCAGTGCTTTCGTGTGACGATCGTAGGCCCGGGGGGAAGCCCTTGTGGACGGGTCGAATGCCAGGACGGTGGTAGTGTGCGCGCCTCTGTGATCCAGATCGCCGTAGACGAGGGCGAATCGGTCGAATCCCGCCGCCGACGAGTGGCCTCGATGGTCCGGGACCAGGCCGGGGCCGATCTCGTCGTCCTGCCGGAGCTGTGGACCACGGGTGCCTTCGCCTACGAGGGTTTCGGGCAGGAGGCCGAGCCGCTCGAAGGGCCGACGTACGAGGCGATGGCGAAGGCCGCGAGCGACGCGGGCGTGTGGCTGCACGCGGGCTCCATCCCCGAGCGTGACCCGGACGGTCCCCTGTACAACACCTCCCTCGTCTTCTCCCCCTCCGGCGACCTCGCCGCCGTCTACCGCAAGATCCACCGCTTCGGCTTCGACAAGGGCGAGGCCGTGCTGATGAGCGCGGGTGCCGAGCTGGTGACGGTCCGTCTGCCGTCGACCACACTGGGCCTCGGCACCTGTTACGACCTCCGGTTCCCCGAACTGTTCCGCGGTCTGGTCGACGCCGGTGCCGAGACGCTCGTGGTCCCGGCGGGCTGGCCGGAGCGCCGCCGGTCCCACTGGACGCTGCTGGCGCAGGCGCGGGCGGTCGAGAACCAGTCGTTCGTCGTCGCGTGTGGAACGGCCGGGACGCATGCCGGAGTTCCCCAGGCCGGTCACTCGATCGTGGTCGACCCGTGGGGCGAGGTGCTGGCCGCGGCGGGCGCCGACGAGGAGGTGCTGACGGTGGAGTTCGACCCGGGAAAGGTCGCGACGACGCGGGAGCAGTTTCCGGCGCTGAAGGACCGGGTGCTGGGGCTCCAGACTCCTCGCAGGCCCTGAGGGCGCGTCCTCAGCGCACCCAGCGCACTCGCGTCCTCACTCCTCCCGCTCCTTCTCCGCCAGGTGGATCACACACACCGCTACCGCGATCAGCAGGGCCGGATCCGCGTCCTCGCGGACGACCTCCACGCCGTAGGTGTCCCGTACGGTCAGCCACCGCCGGGAGATCACCGCCAGCAGCTCCCCGTCGTACTCGACGGCGAACTCCCGGTCCAGGACCTTGCCGCTGACGTCCAGCACGCTGCCGTCGGCCAGGGACACCCGGTAGTGGTTGCGCAGCAGGGACAGCCGTTTCCGGCGGATCGTCGCCAGCGGCTCGCCACCCCGCTGGAGCACCATCGTGTCGCGCAGGGCGAGCATCTTCTGGTGGATGTCGACGAGGACGTGCCCCTGGGTGTCCTTCAATTCCCAGGTGTCCCGCAGGCGCAGGGCCTTGCCGTCGACGAGGAACACCTTGGAGCCGCGGTCGTCCTCGATCCAGTAGTCGTCGCCGAAGCCGAGGAGCCGGTCGTACACGAGGAATCTCATGACACCAGGGCTTCCCCGGCGCCCGCTCCGAAACGCCGTCGATAGGCCGACGGGCTGAGCCCGGTCACCCGCCGCAGCCGTGTCCGGAGGTTGGCGGCCGTGCCGAGGCCGCTGCGGGCCGCCACCACGTCCAGCCGTTCCTCGCCCCGCTCGATCAGCCGGCAGGCCAGCGCCACGCGCTCCCCGGTCAGCCACGCCAGCGGTGTCGTGCCGAGCTGGGCGCGGAAACGGCGGTGCAGCGTGGCGGCACTGACACGCGCGCGTGCGGCCAGGTCCGCCACCGTCAGCGGCTCGCCCAGCCGCTCCTGCGCCCACTCCAGCAGGGGTGCCAGGGACTCGTCCCGCACCTGAGGCACCGGGCGCTCCACGAACTGCCGCTGCCCGCCGTCCCGGTGCGCGGCGAACACCAGCCGCCGGGAGACGTGGTTGGCGATCTCGGCGCCGTGGTCCCGGCGCCAGACGTACAGCCCGAGATCGAGCGCGGCCGCGCTGCCGGCGGCGGTGAGGAGGTCGCCCTCGTCCACGAACAGCACGTCCGGCTCCAGCAGCACCTTCGGGTGCAGCAGGCGGAAGGAGTCCGCCCAGCGCCAGTGGGTCGCCGCCCGCCGCCCGTCCAGCAGTCCGGCCTCGGCCAGCGCGAAGGTGCCGGTGCAGAAGCTCATGATCCGGGCGCCACGCGCGTGTGCGCGCCGGATGGCGTCGAGCACGGCGGGGGCACGCGGTACGACGTTGTCCGGCCGGCCGGGCACGACCAGCGTGTCCGCCCGGTCCACGGCGTCCAGGCCCAAGGCGCCCGTGAGCGTGAAGAAGCCGTGGTTCATCCGGATCTCCGGCGCGGGCGTGCACAGCGTCACCTCGTACAACGGCCCCGGCAGCCCCAGCTCGGGCCGGGGCAGTCCGAACAGTTCGGTGGCCACACCGACCTCGAAGGGGTTGGTGCCCTCGTCGACGATCACGGCGACCTGGTGGGGGCGGTGCGAGGATCCTTGCGGCATGTGCGATTTCTAGCACTCGTGCCAGACGCGCGAAACCCCTGAAGATCGCCTCATGACCCAGGAACCCGTCTCCCTCGCCCACGCCCTGGCCTCCTTCTCGGAGCAGTGGAGCCCGCGCATCGTCACCGCCGTCAACGACTACGACGTCCGCGTCGCGAAGGTCGAGGGCGAGCACGTCTGGCACGTCCACGAGCACACCGACGAGTTCTTCCTCGTCCTCGACGGCGAGCTGCACATCGGCCTGCGCGAGCCGTCCGGTGAGCGCACGGTCGTGCTCCCCCGGGGCAGCGTCTTCACCGTCCCGCGTGGCACCGAGCACAAGCCGTGCGCCCCCGTCCCGACCGCGATCCTCGTGTTCGAGCCCACCGGCACCCTCACGGTCGGCGACCGCCACGACGACGTGCCCGAGCACGTGGACGCCACGACCGGTCACGCGCTGGACCGGCTGTCAGTGCCGGATGACACCCTGGACGCATGACCGACACCGCATCCCGACGTGTCCGCGTCCGCGCCCCCGAGCTGACCGGCAAGGGCGGCTGGCTGAACACGGGCGGGCAGCAGTACACCCTCGCCGACCTGCGAGGACGCATCGTCATCCTCGACTTCTGGACGTTCTGCTGCATCAACTGCCTGCATGTCCTGGACGAGCTGCGCGAGCTGGAGGCCAAGCACCGGGACACGGTCGTGGTCATCGGAGTGCACTCGCCGAAGTTCGTGCACGAGGCCGAGCACCAGGCGGTGGTGGACGCCGTCGAGCGCTACGGCGTGGAGCACCCGGTGCTCGACGACCCGGAGCTGGCCACGTGGAAGCAGTACGCCGTGCGGGCCTGGCCGACGCTCGTCGTGATCGACCCCGAGGGGTACGTCGTCGCGCAACACGCCGGTGAGGGGCATGCCCACGCCATCGAGCGGCTGGTCGCGGAGCTGGAGGCCGAGCACGAGGCGAAGGGCACGCTGCGGCGCGGGGACGGGCCGTATGTGGCGCCGGAGCCGGAGCCGACGGTGCTGCGGTTCCCGGGGAAGGCGCTGCTGCTGCCGTCCGGGACCTTCCTGGTGAGTGACACCACCCGGCACCAGCTGGTGGAACTCGCCGAGGACGGCGAGAGCGTGGTGCGGAGGATCGGGTCCGGTGCGCGCGGGTTCGCCGACGGACCGACGGACACGGCCACCTTCAGCGAGCCGCAGGGGCTCGCCCTGCTCGACGACGGTTCGGTGGTCGTCGCCGACACCGTGAACCACGCGCTGCGGCGGCTGGACGTCACCACCGGCGAGGTCACCACCCTCGCCGGCACGGGCCGGCAGTGGTGGCAGGGCTCACCCACCTCGGGCCCGGCCCGCGAGGTCGACCTCTCCTCCCCCTGGGACGTCGCCCTCTGGCAGGGCAAGGTCTGGATCGCCATGGCCGGCGTCCACCAGCTGTGGGCGTACGACCCGGCCGAGGGCACGGTCGCGGTCGCGGCCGGGACGACGAACGAGGGGCTCGTGGACGGCCCGGGGGCCGAGGCCTGGTTCGCGCAGCCCTCGGGCCTCGCCGCCGCCCCCGACCGCCTCTGGCTCGCCGACTCCGAGACGTCCGCCCTGCGCTGGGTGGATCCCGACGGCTCCGTCCACACCGCCGTCGGCACCGGCCTGTTCGACTTCGGCCACCGGGACGGCACCGCCGAACAGGCCCTGCTCCAGCACCCGCTGGGCGTCACCGCGCTGCCGGACGGGTCCGTCGCCGTCGCCGACACCTACAACCACACCCTGCGTCGCTACGACCCCGCGACCGGTGAAGTCACCACCCTGGCCACGGATCTGCGCGAGCCCAGTGACGCGGTGCTCGTCGGCGACGACATCGTGGTCGTGGAGTCCGCCCGCCACCGGCTGACCCGGCTGCGGCTGCCGGAGGAGGCGGTGAAGGTGCCCGAGGTCGCCCACCGTACGCAGCGGGAGGCCACCGAAGTCACCCCCGGGCGGCTCCGGTTGGACGTGATCTTCCAGGCTCCGGCGGGCCAGAAGCTGGACACCAGGTACGGCCCGTCCACGCGTCTGCTGGTCTCCTCCACCCCTCCGGAGCTGCTGACCGACGGCGAGGGCGCGGGAACCGAGCTGTCCCGCGCCCTCGAACTCGACCCCTCCGTGCCGGAGGGTGTGCTGCACGTCTCCGCGATGGCCGCCTCCTGCGACGACGACCCCGACAACGAGTACCCGGCCTGTCACGTCCACCAGCAGGACTGGGGCGTGCCGGTCCGTCTCACCGAGTCGGGGACGGACCGGCTGCCCCTGGTCCTTGCCGGGATGGACACCTGATCCGGGCGGGGATCACACCCCGTACCCGTCGCTGTAGCCGTCCCGCGTGGGGCGCCGTCCGTCGTCCACGACCGGCGTCGTGGGTGGCATTACCACGCGCCGGCGCCTGGCGATGCTGCTGAACGTCGTGACGCCGATCAGTCCGACGATCATCAGGATCACGCCGACCAGGTCGACGTTGACCCCTTGCATGTCCCAGTCGGTCGCGAACGTGAGGATGGCTCCCACGGCGATGAGGATGATGCATCCGCCGAGGCCCATGAGTGTCGCCTCCCTGTACGGTCCGGTCGTTCCGGTCCGCACACCGGGTACCCCCGAGGGGAACACCCATGCGGTGACAGCTCGTTCTATCCCTCGAGGAACGCCGTCAACGCGTTCGCGAGCAGGAACGGGTCGTCGGCTCCGCACAGTTCGCGTGCGCTGTGCATCGACAGGATGGCCACGCCGATGTCGACGGTCTTGATGCCGTGCCGGGCGGCGGTGATCGGGCCGATCGTGGTGCCGCAGGGCATGGAGTTGTTGGAGACGAAGGACTGGAAGGGCACGCCGGCCGCCTCGCAGGCCGCCGTGAACTCGGCGCGTCCCGAACCGTCCGTGGCGTAGCGGTTGTTGACGTTGACCTTGAGGATCGGACCGCCGTTGACGCGCGGGTGGTGCGTCGGGTCGTGCCGCTCCGCGTAGTTGGGGTGCACGGCGTGGCCGGTGTCGGAGGACAGGCAGACCGTGCCGGCGAAGGCGCGGGCCCGGTCCTCGTAGGAGCCGCCGCGGGCGAACACCGAGCGCTCCAGCACGTTGCCGAGCAGCGGTCCGTCCGCGCCGGTGTCCGACTGGGAGCCGTTCTCCTCGTGGTCGAAGGCGGCCAGGACCGGGATGGAGGCCGGCTTGGACGCACCGGAGGCCACGGCGGCGAGGGCCGCCGTGCCGGCGTGCACGGACAGCAGGTTGTCCATGCGGGGGCCGGCCAGCAGTTCGCGGTCGCGGCCCAGGTAGGCGGGCGGTTCCACGGAGTGCGTCATCAGGTCCCAGCCGGTGACCTCGCCCGCGGGGATGCCGGCCGTCTCCTCCAGGAAGGCGATCAGGTCGCCGTCGCGCACGTCGTTGCCCAGGCCCCAGACCGGCTGCATGTGCCGCTGCTTGTCGAGCTTGAGGCCGTCCGCCGTCACTGAGCGGTCCAGGTGGATGGCGAGCTGCGGGACGCGCAGCAGCGGCCGGTCGACGTTGACCAGGCGCGTGGAGCCGTCGCGCAGGGTCAGCCGGCCCGCGAGGCCCAGGTCGCGGTCCAGCCAGGAGTTGAGCAGCGGTCCGCCGTAGATCTCCACGGCCACCTGGCGCCAGCCGTGCGCCCCGCTGTCGGGGAGCGGCTTGACGCGCAGGTTGGGGGAGTCGGTGTGGGCGCCGACGATCCGGAACGGCGTGTGCGGTGCGGCGCCCTCCGGCACGTACCAGGCGATGATCGCGCCGCCGCGCAGCACGTACTTGCCGCCGCTCGTCCCTTCCCAGGCGTCCGTCTCGGCGACCTGCCTGAAGCCTGCCTTCTCCAGCCGTTCGGCAGCTGTGGCCACGGCGTGGTACGGCGACGGGCTCGCCGCCAGGAAGGTCATGAGGTCGTCGGTGTGGCCGCGGTCGAAGCGGGCTGGTTCGCTCATGGGTTCACCTTAACGACGGACGAGGGCCCGTTCCCCTGGAAGGGAACAGGCCCTCGAACAGAGGACGTGAGGGTCAGAACGCGGCCTCGTCCAGCTCCATCAGGTCCAGCTCGACACCCTCGGCGACCTTGCGGGCCAGGGTGACGCCCGGCAGGACATTGGCGGCGAAGAACTTGGCCGCGGCGATCTTGCCGGTGTAGAAGGCCTTGTCCTTGGCGGAGGCGGTCTCCAGCTTCTCGGCCGCGACGGACGCGCCCTTGAGCAGCAGGTAGCCGACGACGACGTCACCGGAGGCCATCAGCAGGCGGGTGGTGTTGAGCCCGACCTTGTAGATGTTCTTGACGTCCTGCTCGGTGGCCGCGAGGTCGGTCAGCATCAGGCCGACGATGGCCTCCAGCTCGACGGCGGCCTTGGCGAGGTGCTCGCGGGCACCGGCCAGCTCCTCGCCGCCCGTGCCGAGCGCCAGGAACTTCTTGATGTCCTCGGCGAGGGAGTTCAGTGCGGCGCCCTGGTTGCGGACGATCTTCCGGAAGAAGAAGTCCTGGCCCTGGATGGCCGTGGTGCCCTCGTAGAGGGTGTCGATCTTGGAGTCCCGGATGTACTGCTCGATCGGGTACTCCTGCAGGAAGCCGGAGCCGCCGAAGGTCTGCAGCGACTGGGCGAGCTGCTCGTAGCCCTTCTCGGAGCCGTAGCCCTTGACGATCGGCAGGAGCAGGTCGTTGAGCGCGTGCTCGGTGGAGGCGTCCTCGCCGGCGGCCTCCTTGATCTGGATCGAGTCCTGGACCGAGGCGGTGTACATCACCAGGGCGCGCATGCCCTCCGCGTACGCCTTCTGCGTCATCAGCGAGCGGCGCACGTCGGGGTGGTGGGTGACGGTGACCTTGGGCGCGGTCTTGTCCATGAAGTTCGCCAGGTCGGGGCCCTGGACGCGCTCCTTGGCGTACTCCAGCGCGTTCAGGTAGCCCGTGGACAGCGTGGAGATCGCCTTCGTGCCGACCATCATGCGGGCGAACTCGATGATGCGGAACATCTGGCGGATGCCGTCGTGCTTGTCGCCGATCAGCCAGCCCTTGGCGGGGTGCTGGTCGCCGAAGGTCATCTCGCAGGTGTTGGAGGCCTTCAGGCCCATCTTGTGCTCGACGTTCGTCGCGTAGACGCCGTTGCGCTCGCCCAGCTCGCCGGTCTCGAAGTCGAAGAGGTACTTCGGGACGAGGAACAGGGACAGGCCCTTGGTGCCGGGGCCGGCGCCCTCGGGGCGGGCCAGCACGTAGTGGAGGATGTTCTCCGACATGTCGTGCTCACCGGACGTGATGAAGCGCTTCACGCCCTCGATGTGCCAGGAGCCGTCCTCCTGCTGCACGGCCTTGGTGCGGCCGGCGCCCACGTCGGAGCCCGCGTCGGGCTCGGTGAGCACCATCGTGGAGCCCCACTGCTTCTCCGTGGCGAACTTGGCTATGTGCTTCTGGACCTCGTTGCCCTCCTCGAAGAGGATGCCGGCGAAGGCCGGGCCCGAGGAGTACATCCACACGGCCGGGTTGGCGCCCAGGATCAGCTCGGCGTACGCCCAGATCAGGGAGCGGGGCGAGGTGGTGCCGCCGATCTCCTCGGGCAGGCCGAGGCGCCAGTACTCGGAGTCCATGAAGGCCTGGTAGCTCTTCTTGAAGGACGCGGGGACCGGCGCGGTGTTGGTCTCCGGGTCGAAGACCGGCGGGTTGCGGTCGGCGTCGATGAAGGACTCGGCCAGCTCGTTCTCCGAGAGGCGGGTCATCTCCTCCAGGATGCTCTTCGCGGTCTCGACGTCCGTCTCCTCGAACGGGCCGGTGCCGTACACCTTGTCGCGCCCGAGTACTTCGAAGAGGTTGAACTCGATGTCGCGGAGATTCGACTTGTAGTGCCCCATGGCGACGGCTCCCGGCTCCCTAGAGAGATCGGCGAGGCACTGGCTCCTCGCGCTAGTTCACGTACCAACAAGTAGCTACGATGATGCTACCCGCCAGTAATAAGATGCAACCCCATCCGGTCATCTGTGACAGGTCACACCGGAACGGTCAAGGCCGCGGTGTAGCCGTCCCCCGTACTGCCCGTCATCGTCGCCAGCTGCCGCTCGTGTCCGTCGCTGAAGATGCTGTCGTCCTCCAGGGAGAGACTGCTCAGGTTCCGCACGCTGTCGCCGTAGCCCTCCGTGGCGTACACGGCATCGCAGACGTCCCTCGGGAAGGCGAGCTGCGAGGTGTTCGTGATGGACGTGGCGGCGGTGGCGTCGGCCAGGCTGCCGTAGACCTCGAAGTGGATGTGCGGCCAGCGGCCCTGGTAGCAGCCGGGGAAGATGCTCGTGAACGTGACCTGGCCCTTCTCGTCCGTCTCCTGGACGCCCCGCAGGTAGTTCTCCTCGGTGACGCCCTCGGAGTACAGGGAGTAGGCGCCGTCCCGGTCGCAGTGCCAGAGGTAGACGGCGGCGCCCTGCTTCGGGGTCCCGCAGCCGGAGGCGGCGTCCACCACCGTGAGGGTGATCGTCAGGGGTACGCCTTCGGCGGTGCCGCCCGCGGAGTCGCCGAAGCTCCTGGTGATGTCGCCGCGGACGACCCCGCTCTCCTTCAGGACGTTCACGCCGTTCGAGCCGTCGCCGGGGAAGGGTCCGGCCGTCTCCTCGGGGATCTCCGCGCACCCGGCGGGCGAGGAGGCAGGGGAGGAGGAGGGGGACGCCGTGGTCTTCTCCTCCGTGGTGCAGCCCACCAGCGGGACCAGGCTCACGCCCGCCATCAGCCGGATCATCCGGCGGCGGGCGAGGACGGGCAGATCGTAGGAGAGGCCCCTGTCGTGCTCGTGCGGGCCCTCGTCATGGCGTCCGTTCATGGTTCGACGCTACGAGCGTCGCGCACGGCGATCCACGAGCCGGCGCTGTCAAGTCGCTGTCGGTTTGCCGGGCCTGCCGTACCGGCCCGCCCGCCCGGCCGCTCTCGGTACTCTTGCGCTCATGTACGGCTACGACCAGACAGCGGGCCCGCAAGGGCAGTACGCCCCTCCGCAGCAGCCGATGTCCGGCGGGTACGGACAGCAGCCGCCGCTGTACCCCGAGCCGTCCCCGCCCTCCCTGACGGACGCGGTGCGCGCGTTCACGACCGGGCAGATGGCCGCCGAGGACTTCCAGCAGGTCTTCGCGACGTCGAAGGTCTACTGCCCGCGCGGCGACAACCCCGGCTTCCTCGCCCTGCACAACACTCAGCAGCCGGTGATCCCGATGTTCAGCACGCTCAAGGAGCTGCGCCGGTACGCGGGCAAGGAGTCCAAGTACTTCGTGATCACCGGCGCCGAGGTGCTGGACCTGCTGCCGACCGGCTACGGCTTCGTCCTCGACATGGAGGGCGAGCACCGCATGGTGTTCGACGCGAAGGCCGTCGAGCAGATGGTCGAGTTCGCGATGCGCCGGATGTATGGCTAGACGCCATTGCTTCGCAGACGGCTAGCCTCCCCGGCTCACTCCGGCAGGCGCAGCGCCAGGCCGTCCAGGACGACTTCCAGGCCGTAGGCGAACTTGTCGTCGCGGAGCCGGGCGGGGTCGACGGCTTGGGCGGCGGTCGTGGCTTCGGCAGCCGCCAGGTGGTCGTAGCCGGCGGAGACCTGCCGTGCCGTGGGCAGCAGACGGGCGACGAACTCGGACTCGGTCTCGCCGGCGCGGGCGACCGTGGTGAGCCAGGCGGCCTCCGTGGTGGACATGCCGATGACGTACGAGAAGACGGCGTCGATCGCACGGCTCGGCTCGGGGAACCCCGCCGCGGTGAACAGGGCCGCGAGGCGCTCGGAGAAGCTCATGTAGTTGGGCCCGAGGTAGGCGAGCCCGGCCTGGCCCAGGACGAGGGTCAGCCAGGGGTGCCGTAGCGCCGTCGTACGGAAGGACCCCGCGGCCTCGGTCACCGCCGCGCGCCAGTCGGGGCTGTCGGCCGGCGGGACGTGGATCTCTGCGGCGACCTCGTCCACCGCCAGCTCCATCAGCTCGTCCTTCGTGGCGACGTGCCGGTACAGCGACGTCGCACCGGCGTTCAGACGGGCGCCGAGCTTGCGCATGCTGAGCGCCTCGATGCCGTCCGCGTCGAGCATCGCGATCGCCTCCCGCACGATCGCGTCCCGGCTGAGCGCTGGCTGATCGGCGCGGCGCTGCTCGCGGGCCCATACGGACGGGATCGGGTTCTTGTCCGTCGTCTTGCTGCGGCTCATCGACACTCCTTCTGCGACCTTCGGCACCTTCGTGCGAACAGCGTGCGCAATCAGCGTACAGAACTCCAGGCTTGCGCACAGTGTTCCGCTGCGCGTACAGTGTTCGCATCGAAGGAACGGTGTTCGCAGGAGGGGAATCGGAATGGACACTCGCAATCCACGCCGCTGGTGGATCCTGATCGTGCTGTGCCTGAGCACGCTCGTGCTGGTCGTAGACAACATGGCGCTCACGGTCGCGGTGCCCTCGCTGACCGAGGACCTCGGGGCGAGCGCCCAGGACATGCAGTGGATCCTCGACTCCTACACGCTGGTCTTCGCCGGGCTGCTGCTGACCTCGGGAAGCCTGGGGGACCGGTTCGGACGCCGGAAGGTGATGCTGATCGGCCTGCTGCTGTTCGGGGCGGCCTCGCTGGGGGCGGTGTTCTGCAGCACCCCGGGTGAGCTGATCGCGGTGCGGATCGCGATGGGGGTCGGCGGAGCGCTGATCATGCCGTCGACGCTGTCGATCCTGATCACCGTCTTCGACGAGGACGAGCGGCCCAAGGCGATGGCGGCGTGGGGTTCGGTGTCGATGCTGGGGCTGGTCGGCAGTCCGGTCCTCGGTGGTGTGCTGATCGACCACTTCGCCTGGCAGGCGATCTTCCTGATCAACGTGCCGATCGTCGCGCTGGCGGTGCTGGCCGGTGTGCTGCTGATGCCGGAGTCGAAGGCGCCCTGGCAGAAGCCGGATCCGCTGGGCGCGGTGCTGTCGGCGGTGGGCATGACGGCCCTGGTGTGGTGGATCATCGAGATTCCGCAGCACGGCGCGTTCGGCGGCCGTTCCCTCCTCGTCCTGGCCGTCGCGGTGGTCGCCCTGGCCGGCTTCGTGATCTGGGAGAACGTCACCCGCTCGCCGATGGTCCCGCTGGTCCTCTTCAAGCACCGCAACTTCAGCGGGGGTTCGCTCTCCCTGGCGCTCGTCCAGATCGGCAACGCCGGCCTGCTGCTGGTCCTGACCCAGTACCTCCAGTTCGTCCTCGGCTGGTCCGCCGTCAAGGCGGGCCTGGCCTTCCTGCCGCTGGCCGTGGCCGCCCTGGCGGGCAACACGGCCGGAGCGCAGCTCGCGGTGAAGGTGGGCAACCGGTTCGTCATCCTCGCCGGGATGCTGCTGATGGCCGCCTCCTTCGGGCTGCTGACCACGCTCAGCGCGGACAGCGGCTTCACGGTCCCGGCCGTGGCGCTGGGGATCCTGGGCCTGGGTGCCGGTCTGGCGATGCCGGCCGCGGTGGCCGCCCTGATGGGCACCATCCCGGAGGAGAAGGCGGGCGTCGGCTCCGCCCTCAACGACACCATCCAGCAGTCCGGCACCGCCCTCGGCATCGCGATCCTCGGCTCGCTGCTCTCCGGTGGGTACGCGGACGAGATGCCGGCCGGCGCTCCCGAGCAGGCCAGGGAGTCCATCGGCGGGGCCCTGGCGGTCGCGGGCGGCGACTCGGGCCTGGTGCGGGCTGCCCGGGAGGCCTTCTCCGCCTCGATGTCGACGACCTTCACGATCAGCGCGGTCGGTGTCCTGGTCGCGGCCGTCGTCGCCACGCTGGTGATGCGGGACCGCAAGCCCGAGCCCGCCGGGGCCGGGAGCGAGGAGACCGAGCTGGTCGCCTGACGCGGACGCACGAAGGCCGGCACCCCGATGCGGGGGTGCCGGCCTTTCGCCGTGCCGGTGTCCCGTGGTTCGCTGCGCCGACGCCCGGGAATGCCCTCCCGGTTTTCTCTGTTTGGAGTGGCAGAAAGTTCAACGCTCAACTAAAGTGGGCGTACACGAGGAGGAACCGACATGCCTGCTGTGACCGCCGAGAACCCGTTGACGCTGCCCCGCGTGACCGCGCCGACCGATGCCGTGACACGTCCCGTGCTCGCTGTCACGACCGCCCCGAGCGGTTTCGAGGGTGAGGGCTTCCCGGTGCGCCGGGCGTTCGCGGGGATCAACTACCGCCACCTCGACCCGTTCATCATGATGGACCAGATGGGTGAGGTGGAGTACGCGCCGGGCGAGCCCAAGGGCACTCCCTGGCACCCGCACCGCGGTTTCGAGACCGTCACGTACATCATCGACGGGATCTTCGACCACCAGGACTCCAACGGCGGTGGCGGCACCATCACCAACGGGGACACTCAGTGGATGACCGCGGGCTCGGGACTGCTGCACATCGAGGCGCCACCGGAGCATCTCGTCATGTCCGGCGGGCTCTTCCACGGCCTCCAGCTGTGGGTGAACCTCCCGGCCAAGGACAAGATGATGGCCCCGCGCTACCAGGACATCCGCGGCGGCTCGGTCCAGTTGCTCAGCACCCCCGACGGCGGCGCGCTGCTGCGCGTCATCGCCGGTGAGCTGGACGGGCACCAGGGCCCCGGCATCACGCACACGCCGATCACGATGATCCACGCGACGCTGGCGCCGGGTGCCGAACTCACCCTGCCATGGCGCGAGGACTTCAACGGCCTGGCGTACGTCCTGGCCGGGCGCGGCAGCGTCGGCTCTGAGCGCCGCCCCGTCCACATGGGCCAGACCGCCGTCTTCGGCGCCGGATCCTCGCTGACCGTCCGCGCGGACGAGAAGCAGGACTCCCACACGCCGGACATGGAGGTCGTCCTGCTCGGCGGGCAGCCGATCCGTGAGCCCATGGCCCACTACGGCCCGTTCGTGATGAACACCAAGGAAGAACTCATGCAGGCCTTCGAGGACTTCCAGAAGGGCCGGCTGGGGACGGTCCCGGCCGTGCACGGGATGACCGCGAGCGGACCGCAGGACTGACGCCGGCGCCGTCCGGGGGCGCCGAACGTGTGACGCCCCCCCCAGCGGCCCTGATGCCGGGCGGTCCCGCGGTGCGGAGTTCGCTGCCGACTCCGACGGCGGGCCCCCTCCTCCCGGTCGTCCGGGTGAGGCCGCAGGTTCCCTGCCGACGACGACGTGACCTGAACCGGCGATCCGGCCGACGGCGCTGACGTCCCGTCACCCGGGCGGGCCTTTCCGACGGGACGGCCCGCCCCGGCCATGGTCGGGTGGAGGCGTGCAGGACTCCGCCCCGACCGCTCCCGGCCCCAGGCCCCTCCTCCCGGACCCCCTCCGGCACCTCGCCGCCTGGTGCGCGCTCCTCCTGCTCGTGTCCGGAGTCGTCTACGTCGGGATCCGGCTGTGCGACGAGTTCCGGACCGCCGTCGTGCCCGTGCTGCTCGCGCTGCTCGGGACGGCCCTGCTCGGCCCCCTGCACCGGCGGCTGGTGAAGGCCGGGGTGCAGCGGTCGGTCGCGGCCGGGCTCACCTGTGTCGCCGTCGTGGCCGTGGTCGGCGGGGCCGTGTACATCGTGGTCGCCGCGCTCATCGACACGGGCGACGAGATCGTCGCCTCGCTCAAGCAGGCCGCGCGGGGCATCTCCGACCACTTCGGGGCGGCCGGGACCTCGCTGGACGACCTGGCCTCCAACGCCCGGGAACTCCTGGGCAAGTTCGGCGGCTCGGCCGCGTCCGGTGTGATCAGCGGGGTCAGCGTGGTCGGCGAGGCCATCGCCATGGCCGTGCTCGCGCTGCTGCTCGTCTTCTTCTTCCTGCGCGACTCGGACAAGGCCGCCGGGACGCTGCGGGCCCTGTCCCCGCGTGGCTCGGCCGACATCCTGGAGGCCATGGCACGGCGGGCCTTCCACGCCGTCGAGGGCTTCATGCGCGGCACCACCTTCATCGCGCTCATCGACGCGCTCTGCATCACCGTCGGACTGCTCGTCCTCGACGTGCCAGGGGCGGCCGGGCTGGGGGCGCTGGTCTTCGTCGGGGCGTACATCCCCTACCTCGGCGCCTTCATCTCGGGAGCCGTGGCCGTCCTGGTCGCGCTCGCCGACCGGGGCTTCGTCATCGCACTGTGGGCGCTCGGAGTGGTGCTCGCCGTGCAGGTGCTGGAAGGGCACGTGCTCCAACCGGTGATCCAGAGCCGGACCGTGCAGATGCACCCGGCCGTGGTCATGGTGGCGATCACGGCCGGGGCATCGGTGGCCGGAGTGCTCGGGATGCTGCTCGCCGTGCCGCTCACCGCGGCCGCCTTCGGCGTCCTCCAGGAGCTCCGCACCCGCTACGGGGACCAGGAGCCGTCGCCCGAGCCGTCCACGGACTCGTAGAGCTCGAACCAGATGCTCTTGCCCTCGCCGCGCGGGTCCACCCCCCAGGCGTGCGCGAGCAGTTCGATCAGCACCAGGCCACGGCCGGAGGACGCCAGCTCCCCGGGGCTGCGCTTGTGCGGCAGGTCGTCGCCGGCGTCGGTGACCTCGATCCGCAGTCGCCGCTCACCCACCCCGCCGGTGATCTCGGCGACGAGCAGCGCGTCGGAGTCGGTGTGCACGAGGACGTTCGTCAGCATCTCGGACAGCAGCAGCACCGCCGAGTCGACCTGGTCGGGGGAGGACCAGTCGTGCAGCAGATCGCGCAGTTGCCGGCGGGCCACCGCGATCCGCTCGGGCTCGGCCTGCGCGACCGTCAGCACCGTGCGCCGCGCCGGGAGCCGTACGGTCATGGCGTCGCCGCAACCGCAGCCCTCGCCCGGCCTGCTCAGCAGCAGCAGCGCGATGTCGTCCTCGCGGCGGTCGGCCAGCGGACCGGTGGTGTGGTGCGAGGACGGGCCGTGCACGGCCTGGACCAGGGCGTCGGCCAGCTCCTCCAGATCGCCCTTGTGGTCCTCGAGGATCACGCGCAGCCGCCGCCAGCCGGTGTCCAGGTCGTGGCCGCCGGTCTCGATCAGGCCGTCGGTGCAGAGCAGCATGGTCTCGCCGGCTTCGAGGGCGAGCCGGGTGGTGGGGTAGTCGGCGTCCGGGTTGATGCCCAGCGGCAGGCCTCCGGCCGTCGGCCGTGTCAGCACCGTGCCGTCGGCCATGCGGATCGCCGGGTCCGGATGCCCGGCGCGGGCGATGTCCAGCACCCCGTTCACCGGGTCGACCTCGACGTAGACGCAGGTCGCGAAGCGCGGGTCGGCGGGGTTCTCGTCGCCGATGCCGTGCAGGAAGCGGGACGCGCGGGACAGCACCGCGTCCGGCCGGTGCCCTTCCGAGGCGTACGCCCGAAGTGCTATCCGCAGCTGGCCCATCAGCCCCGCCGCGCGCACGTCATGGCCTTGTACGTCACCGATGACCAGCGCGAACCGCCCGCTCGGCAGCGGGATCACGTCGTACCAGTCGCCGCCGACCTGGAGGCCACCGCCGGTGGGAACGTAGCGGGCGGCGACGCTCATGCCCGGTATGCGCTGCGCACCCAGCCTCGGCAGCATCGTGCGCTGGAGCCCGTCGGTCAGGGCCCGCTCGCTCTCGGCCACTCCCGCCCGGGCCAGGGCCTGCGCCAGCATCCGCGCCACCGTGGTCAGCACGGACCGCTCGTCGGGGGTGAACGCGACCGGATAGGCGAAGGCCGCCATCCAGGCGCCCATGGTGCGGCCGGCCACCGTCAGCGGCAGGAACGCCCACGAGTGGCGGCCGAAGGGCTGGGCGAGCGGCCAGGTCAGCGGGTAGCGCGACTTGTAGTGCTCGGGAGAGGACAGGTACACGGCCCGGCCGGTCCGTACGACCTCGGCGGCCGGGTAGTCCGTGTCCAGCGCCATGTGCGTGAACGGGCTCTCGGCCGCCTGCTGGTGCGGGCCGTGGTGGCCGATGAGTGTCAGCCGATCGCCCTCCACGCTGAACACCGCGAGCCCGTCCGGCGAGAACCCCGGCATCGACAGGTTGGCCGTGACCCGCAGCACCTCCTGTGTGGAGCGCGCCTCGGCCAGTGCCCGGCCGGCGTCCAGAAGGAACGCCTCCCGGGAGCGCCGCCAGTCGCCGGTGACCGCGCTGCGCCCGGCCGGGGTGCCCGGCGTCGGCTCGGTGACCTCCTGGAGGGTGCCGATCAGCTCGTACGCCTTGCTCACCTGGTCGAAGGACGGCTTGGAGCGGCTGCGGACGACCCGTACGACCCGGCCCCGCTCGTCCATGATGCGCACCCGCACCTCGGCGAGGGTGCCCTCGGCGACGGCGAGTTGGACCACGCCGGTGATCTCGTTCCAGTCCACCGGGTGCATACGGGCCCGGGCCTGGGCCTGTGTGAGGCTGGTCTGCTCGGCGGGCAGCCCGAGCAGCCGTGCCGCCTCGGCATCGACCGTGACCAGCCCGGTGGCGGTGTCCCAGTGCCACAGGCCGGTCGCGAGGGCGGCGAGAACCTCCCCCACGGCGGGCAGAGGCTCGCCAGTGCGCATTGCCCCACTTTAAGAAGAGGTCATCGAACACTGCCACCGAAAACGGAAGGGAGTGATCGTCATACTGGAGGGGCGATCTCCGCCCGAACGGTACGCTGGGGACCAGTTTCACGTGAAACACAGACCCCGATCAGCGAAGACTGGATGAACGACGATGCATCGGTACAGGTCCCACACCTGCGGCGAGCTCCGCTCCTCTGACGTCGGCAGCGACGTCCGGCTGAGTGGCTGGCTGCACAATCGGCGCGACCTGGGCGGCATCCTCTTCATCGATCTGCGCGACCACTACGGCATCACGCAGCTCGTGGCCCGTCCCGGCACCCCCGCCTACGAGGCTCTCGACAAGCTCTCCAAGGAGTCGACCGTCCGCGTCGACGGCAAGGTCGTCTCCCGGGGCGCCGAGAACATCAACCCCGAGCTGCCGACCGGTGAGGTCGAGGTCGAGGTAGGCGAGGTCGAGCTGCTCGGCGCGGCCGCCCCGCTGCCGTTCACGATCAACAGCGAGGACGGGGTCAACGAGGAGCGGCGCCTGGAGTACCGCTTCCTCGACCTGCGACGCGAGCGCATGCACCGCAACATCATGCTGCGCACGGCGGTCATCTCGGCCATCCGCCACAAGATGACGGCCCTCGGCTTCAACGAGATGGCGACGCCGATCCTGTCCGCGACCTCCCCCGAGGGCGCCCGCGACTTCGTCGTCCCGTCCCGCCTGCACCCGGGCAAGTTCTACGCCCTCCCCCAGGCGCCCCAGCAGTTCAAGCAGCTGCTGATGATCTCCGGGTTCGACCGCTACTTCCAGATCGCGCCCTGCTTCCGTGACGAGGACGCGCGTGCGGACCGGTCGCCGGGCGAGTTCTACCAGCTCGACGTCGAGATGAGCTTCGTCGAGCAGGAGGACGTCTTCCAGCCCGTCGAGAAGCTGATGACGGAGCTGTTCGAGGAGTTCGGCGGGGGCCGCCACGTCACTTCGCCGTTCCCGCGGATCCCGTTCCGCGAGGCGATGCTGAAGTACGGCTCCGACAAGCCCGACCTGCGCGCCAAGCTGGAGCTCGTCGACATCACCGACATCTTCGAGGGTTCGGAGTTCAAGGCCTTCGCAGGCAAGCACGTCCGCGCCCTGCCGGTGCCGGACGTCTCCGCGCAGCCCCGCAAGTTCTTCGACCAGCTCGGTGACTACGCCGTCTCGCAGGGCGCCAAGGGCCTGGCCTGGGTCCGCGTCGCCGAGGACGGCTCGCTCTCCGGCCCGATCGCGAAGTTCCTCACCGAGGAGAACGTCGCCGAGCTGACCAAGCGCCTGTCGCTGGCGGCCGGCCACGCGGTGTTCTTCGGCGCGGGCGAGTTCGACGAGGTCTCCAAGATCATGGGCGCGGTGCGGGTGGAAGCCGCCAAGCGCGCCGGGCACTTCGAGGAGAACGTCTTCCGCTTCTGCTGGATCGTCGACTTCCCGATGTACGAGAAGGACGAGGAGACCGGCGCGATCGACTTCTCGCACAACCCGTTCTCCATGCCGCAGGGTGGCCTGGAGGCCCTGGAGACCCAGGACCCGCTGGACGTCCTCGGCTGGCAGTACGACATCGTCTGCAACGGCGTCGAGCTGTCCTCCGGCGCGATCCGGAACCACGAGCCGGAGATCATGCTCAAGGCCTTCGAGATCGCCGGGTACGACCGGGAGACCGTCGAGGAGAAGTTCGCCGGCATGCTGCGCGCCTTCCGTTTCGGCGCCCCGCCGCACGGCGGTATCGCCCCGGGCGTCGACCGCATCGTGATGCTGCTCGCCGACGAGCCCAACATCCGCGAGACCATCGCCTTCCCGCTCAACGGCAACGCCCAGGACCTGATGATGGGCGCGCCGACGGAGCTGGAGGAGGCGCGGCTGAAGGAGCTGCACCTGTCGGTGCGCAAGCCGCAGCCGAAGTAGGCCTTCGGAGAAGTCACAGGTGACTGTGGGTGGCTCGGAACCGGCGTCGGTTCCGAGCCACTTTCGTACCCAGGGCTCTTACTCAGCTCTCACCCAGGCTCCTGACAGACGGGCTCCCTAGCTTCCCTTCCCATGACGGGACAGGAAACGGCCCAAGGGCCGAAACACAAAAGGGATCTGACACGACGCAAGGTCGTCGCCGCGGGCGCCGGAGCGGTGGTGGCGGCGGGTGTCGGCGGTACGTTCGCGGCGGGCGCGTTCGCCGGGGAGGAGACGCGAGCCGCCAAGGGGGCGGCCGCCGGGGGCTCCGGCGAGGTCTGTTACAAGCTGACCTCTGAGACCACCGAGGGCCCCTACTACATCGACGCGGACAAGCTCCGCCGGGACGTCACCGAGGACCAGGAGGGCATACCGCTCACCCTGCGCCTCAAGGTGATCGACTCCGAGAGCTGCAAGCCCCTCGTGAACGCCGCCGTGGACATCTGGCACTGCAACGCGCTGGGTGTGTACTCGGGGTACGAGGCGATGGGCAGCGGCGGGGGCGGAGGCGGCGGGGGAGGTACGCCGCCCTCGGGGACGCCGACCGGGGCGCCCACGAGTGCGCCCCCGGACGGTGGCGGTGCGGGACATCAGGAGCCCACCGACGACGAGCGCTATCTGCGCGGCACCTGGCGGACGGACAAGCGGGGGTTCGTCGAGTTCCGTACGGTCTTCCCCGGCTGGTACCAGGGCCGCTGCGTGCACATCCACACCAAGGTGCATGTGAACGGCACCTGGACCGACGCCGGTTACGAGGGCGGCACGACCTGCCACACCGGTCAGCTCTTCTTCGACGAGGAGTCCGTGCTGGCGTCCGCCGAGGTCGAGCCGTACTCCACCAACACCGCGACCCGCACCACCCTCGATGAGGACACCATCTACCCGGGCAACGGCACGGAGGGCGGGCTGCTGAAGCTCCAGTACAGGAAGAACGCCATCGCCAAGGGTGTCGTAGCCACCCTCACCATGGGCGTCGAGCCCGAGGCGACGCACGACGGCACGGAGGACTCGGTCCAGCCGGGGGCGTCGGCGTCCGCGAGCTGACGGACGTGTGTGGGGCGGACGTGTGCGGCCGTCCGCCCCGCATTCACATACATGTACTTCTGCTCAACCCGTTGACCCGGAAGGTGGGCCTCCATAAAGTCCCTTCGACAACGCGTACGTGACTGCTGTTCACGTATGTGCACATCGAGGGAGACAACGATGTCAGACGCCGCAACAGCCATACCCGAGGCAGAGCAGCGTGCGGTCGGCAAGTTCCTGCGCCGCATGCTGCCGATCCTGGTCCTGATGCTGCTGGTCAACCAGATGGACCGGACGAACGTGGGCTTCGTCCAGAACGAACTGCGGGCCGATGTCGGCGTGAGCGCCACCGCGTACGGGCTCGGCGCGGGCCTGTTCTTCATCGGGTACGCCCTGTTCGAGGTGCCGAGCAACATGCTCCTGGAGCGGTTGGGGGCCCGGGTCTGGCTGACCCGGATCATGATCACCTGGGGGGCGGTGATCGTGGCGATGTGCTTCATCCACAACGTGTGGATGTTCTACTCCCTGCGCTTCCTGCTCGGTGTCGCGGAGGCCGGCTTCTTCCCCGGTGTGCTGCTCTACTTCACCCAGTGGCTGCCGGACTCCAGCCGGGGCCGGGCCAGTGCGATCTTCCTGGGCGGTTCGGCCACGGCGTACATCGTCACCGGCCCGATCACCGGCGCGCTGCTGGAACTGCACGGCGCGGGCGGTATCGACGGCTGGCGGTGGATGTTCGCCCTGGAGGGCGCCTTCTCGATCCTGGTCGGCTTCATCGCCGGGTTCTTCCTCGTCTCCCGGATCCAGGACGCGAAGTGGCTGACGCAGGAGGAGAAGGACGCACTGAGCGAGGCGGTGGCGCGGGACAAGGAGACGCGTGACCGTGCGCCGTCGGTGTCGCGGATGAAGCTGATCTTCCACCCCCAGGTCGCCGTCCTGACCGCGGTCTTCTTCGCGATGGCGCTCACCGGATACGCGATCACGTTCTGGCTGCCGAGCCTGGTGGAGGAGATCGGCGGACTGTCCTCCTTCCAGATCGGGCTGCTGTCGGCGATCCCCTGGATCTGCGCGGTGATCGCGATGTACACGATGGCCCACTTCACCGACCGGGCCCCGGACCGTCGCCCCTACCTGGCGATCGCCCTGGTCCTGTCCGCGATCGGCACGTTTCTCGCCACGCTCGGTTCGCCCTGGTTCGGCCTGGCCGCCCTCACCCTCGCCGCGGTCGGCGGCAAGTGCGCGGCCACCCTGTTCTGGCCGATGGCCCAGTCGGGCCTCGACCTGAAGATCGCCGCGCCGGGTCTCGCCCTGGTCAACTCCATCGGAAACCTGGGTGGTTTCGTCTCCCCCACCCTGTTCGGCTACCTGAAGGACACGACGGGCAGCACGAACGGGGGGCTGTACACGCTGTCGGCGGCGTCGATCCTGGCGGTTCTCGGGGTGGCGTTCGTACGGCACACCAACCGGGGGCCGGGGGCGGGCGCCGGTGCTCTCACGGGGGCGACGGGGAAGGCGGCTGTGCGGTAGGCGCGCCGAGCCGACGCTGGGCTGGGGGCCGCTCCTTGTTGTGGGGCGGGCCCCAGCCTTCAGGGGTTGATCACTCCTCGGCGAACAGGTCCTCCACCGTGGTGGCCGTCAGGGAGCGGTCGAACCAGAGGATGAGGGTGTCGAGGTCGGTGCAGGAGGTGATGCGGTCGCGAGTGGCCTCTGGGACGGGGATCCCGCGCTTCTCCAGCACGCTCAGGATGGACTCGGCTTTGGCTTCAGCTTTGAGCGTTCCCCTGCCCGGAAAGTATGTGGCGACCATCTTCTCCAGCTCTCTCCATGTCTCCCGGACCGGAGTGTCCTCCAGCCCGACTTCAAGCCATTCGCACCAGTACTTCGCTGTTGCCTTGCCGAACGACCGCATGCCGCGGGCCACCATGCCCAGTACGGCGGGGGCGTCTTTGCTGTGGCTATGCACACAGGAAGCCGTCGCCCTCGGACGGCTCGACTCTGAGCACCGTGTCCACACGGCGTTCCAGCGGCTTGATCTCCGTGGCGGAGTGCTGCTACCTCGCGACGAACTGGGTCAGGATCGCCTGGACCTCGTAGATGTCGACGCCCTTGGTGAAGGTCTTCTCGATGGGGGTCGGGGTACCGGAGATCCAGATCTTCAGTTCGGCGTCGAGGTCGAAGGTGCCGGCCGTTTCCACCGCGAAGTGGGTGATGCTGCGGTAGGGGACGGAGTGGTATTCCACCTTCTTGCCGGTGATGCCCTGCTTGTCGATCAGGATCAGGCGGCGGTCGGTGAAGAGGATGGTGTCGCGGATGAGGAGGAACGCGGCGTGGACCTGCTCGCCGTGGCCGAGGAGGCGGGCGTAGTCCTGCTGGGCCGATGCCGGGTCGACGGTGTGTGCGTTGCCGAACAGTGCCATTGGAGCCCCCGGTGTGTGGTGGCGGCCGGGTGGCCGCTCTCACGCGATCGTCGCAAAGCCCGGGGCCCGGGAGAAGGTTCTCGTTCTCCCGGGCCCCGTGCTGTAGCGAGCGTGTTACGCCTGTTACGCCGTCGGCTTCTCCTCCAGGCGCGGGAAGAGGACCGCGCCCTTGGTGACCGTCGTGCCGGCCGGGAGCCGGCCCCACTCGCCGGCCTCGCCGATCTTCTGGTCCGCGAGGGCGCCGAGGGAGGCACCCGCGCCGAGCGAGTCCCAGAGCTTCTGGGAGGTCTCCGGCATGACCGGGTTGAGGAGGACCGCGACGGCGCGGAGGGACTCCGCGGCCGTGTAGAGGATCGTGGCCAGGCGGGCCTTGCCCTCGTCGGACGTGTCCTTCGCGACCTTCCAGGGCTCCTGCTCGGTGATGTAGCCGTTGACCTGCTTGACGAAGTCGAAGATCGCCAGGATGCCGCCCTGGAAGTCCAGGTCCTCGCCGATCCGGCGGTCCGCCTCCGTGACCGCCTTCGCCAGGCCCTCGTGGATCGCCTTCTCCGCCTCGCCGGCCGCCGTGGCCTCCGGCAGCGTGCCGCCGAAGTACTTGCCGACCATCGCCGCGACGCGGGACGCCAGGTTGCCGTAGTCGTTCGCCAGCTCGCTGGTGTAGCGGGCCGAGAAGTCCTCCCATGAGAAGGAGCCGTCCTGGCCGAAGGCGATCGCCCGCAGGAAGTACCAGCGGTACGCGTCCACGCCGAAGTGCGAGGTCAGGTCCTGCGGCTTGATGCCGGTCAGGTTCGACTTCGACATCTTCTCGCCGCCGACCATCAGCCAGCCGTTGGCCGCGATCCTGCCGGGCAGCGGGAGGCCCTGCGCCATCAGCATCGCCGGCCAGATCACCGCGTGGAAGCGGAGGATGTCCTTGCCGACCAGGTGGACGTCGGCCGGGAAGGTCTCCTCGAACTTGGCCTGGTTCTCGTTGTAGCCGACCGCCGTGGCGTAGTTCAGCAGTGCGTCGACCCACACGTAGATCACGTGCTTGTCGTCCCACGGGATCGGGATGCCCCAGTCGAACGTGGAACGGGAGATGGAGAGGTCCTGGAGGCCCTGCCGTACGAAGTTCACGACCTCGTTGCGCGCGGACTCGGGCTGGATGAAGCCGGGGTTCGCCTCGTAGTGGGCGAGGAGCTTCTCGCCGTACTCGCTCAGCTTGAAGAAGTAGTTCTCCTCGCTGAGGCTCTCCACGGGCTTCTTGTGGATCGGGCAGAGCTTCTGGCCCGCGTACTCGCCCTCGCCGTCGAGGAGCTCGCCGGGGAGCTTGTACTCCTCACAGCCGACACAGTACGGGCCCTCGTAGCCGCCCTTGTAGATCTCGCCCTTGTCGTACAGGTCCTGGACGAACTCCTGGACGCGGTCCGTGTGCCGCTTCTGCGTGGTGCGGATGAAGTCGTCGTTCGCGATCTCCAGGTGCTCCCAGAGGGGCTTCCACGCTTCGGTGACGAGCTTGTCGGCCCACGCCTGGGGAGTGACCCCGTTGGCTTCGGCCGTGCGCATGATCTTTTGACCGTGCTCGTCCGTGCCGGTGAGGTACCACACCTTCTCGCCGCGCTGACGGTGCCAGCGGGTGAGCACGTCGCCTGCGACGGTCGTATAGGCGTGGCCCAGGTGAGGAGCGTCGTTGACGTAGTAAATGGGGGTCGAGACGTAGTACGCCTTCGCCCCCTGCTTCTCGGATCCAGTGGCCGCCATGGTCGAAATCCTACTGGCCTCGTGGAGATCGACTCACACGCGTTTCGGGGGGCGGACGTGGACAGGGGCTCTGTCCACGGCCACCCCCCGAGGGGTTACGGGCGGGTTCTACGGGCGCCAGTTCGCCAGTACGCCCTCGTAGAGCTCCTTGTCCGTGAGCTCGCGGGGGGTTTCGCCGGCGAGGAAGTGGGACGTGTTGGGGGTCTTGAGCTTGCGGAGGTAGTCGAAGGCCTTGTTCTCCGGGTCGCCGAAGGCGACGAAGGAGAAGAAGACGGCGGGGTGGGTCTTGGCGGCCTCGGTGAGGGACTGGGTGGCGGGGGTCTTGGCGTCGGGGGCGCCGTCCGTCTGGAAGATCACCAGGGCCGGGGTGTCGGGGGTCGCTTCCTTGCCGTGGTGGGCGAGGACCGCTTCGACGGCCGCGTGGTAGCTGGTGCGGCCCATGCGGCCGAGGCCGGCGTGCAGGTCGTCGATCTTGTTCTCGTGGCCGGTGAGGGTGATCTCGCCGGTGCCGTCGAGTTCGGTGGAGAAGAAGAAGACCGGGACGGTGGCCTCGGGGTCGAGGTGGGCGGCGAGGGCGAGGGTTTGTTCGGCGAGCGCCTGTGCGGAGCCGTCCTTGTAGTACGGGCGCATGGAGGCGGAACGGTCGAGGACGAGGTAGACCTTGGCCCGGGTGCCGGTGAGGTTGTGCTGCTTGAGGGCGGTGGTGGCGGCCTTGTAGGCGGTGGTGAGGCTGGGGGCGTGGGTCTTGATGCGGGTGAGGGGGACGGCGGGGGTGGTGGCGTCCGGCTCGGCCTCGCCTTCGGCTTCGGCCGTGTCGTTCCCACCCGCACCACCCGTGCCGCTTTCGTCGTCGGGTGCGGGTGGCCCCTGCGGGGCGGACTCGCCGTCGGCGGCCGCAGGAGCGTCCACGGCCTCGGCCGTCGGCTCCGCCTTGGCTGCGGGCTCTGGGTCGGCCGTCGCGACTGCCTCGGTTGTCGGCTCCGCCTCCGCTGTCGGTTTGCCGTCGGCGGTTGCCTCGGGCTCGGCGTCGGGCGTCGCCTTGGGGGCGGCCTCGGGCTCTGGCGTCGACTTGGGTGCTGCCGTCGGCTCGGATTCGGCGGTGGGTTCGGCTTCTGCCGTCGGCTCGGCCTCGGCCGTCGGCTCCGCCTCGGACTTCGGGACTGCGGGCGTTTCGGACTGGGGCGCGGGCTCGGGTTCCGGCTTCGGGTCGAGGGCTGACGGCTGCTGCGGTGCGTCGGCCTCGGCCGCGGGCTCGGACTCCGTCGCTGCGGAGGGTTCGGCCTGTGCCTCGCCCTCCGGGCTGTCCTCGGGCTTCTCCGGTGCCGCGGGCTCAGGGGCCGACGACGACTCGGGTTCCTCGGGCACCGGGGCCTCGGCGACGGTCGGCTTCTCCGCCGGGGTCGCCTCCTTCTCCGCCCTGACCTCTTCCGACGCCGTCGGCTCATCGGTGACCGGCTTCTCCGCCGGAGTCGCCTCCGTCGGCTCTTCGGTGGCCGTCGGCTTGTCCACCGCCGACTCCGACTCCGCCTCCGCGTCCGCCTCCGGCGCCACCGCCGCAGGCTTCTCCGCGACCGTCGGCTCCTCCACAACCTGCGGCTTCTCCGCCGCCGGCTCCTCGACGGCCGCAGGCTCCTCTGCGGCCCCCGGCTCCTCCTCGACCGCCGGCTTCTCCGCAGCCGTCGGCTCACCCTCCGCAGATCGCGTCGGCCTGGGCACCGTCACGTTGTCGAAGATCAGCGACACGAGGTCGTGCTCGCCGCGGGGGTCCGGGACGCCGGCCGCCGGGCCGGGGGCCGGTTCCGGGGAGGGGGACGGGACCTTCGGGTCCGCCGCGGCGGGCGTGGCGGACTGGGACGTCGGTGATTCCTGGGAAGGCGTTTCCCCCGTCGTCGTGGTCTGCGCCGCACCCTCCGCCTCGGCGGTCCGTGACTTGCGTGACCGTCCGAACGCGTTCCGCAAGAGAGTGAGAATGCCCATGTGCGCGCAACCCTTCGCGTGAGTTGAAGCCCGTCAATCCCTGGCCAGGACGGACACGTAAGGTTAGCGGCCCTCCTGGGTGATCTTGGGCAGGGTCGGGTGTGCGAGGTACAGGCTGTCAAGAGGGACATCCGGCCTGCGAAGGTGTCGCCGTGCTGAATCGCCGTAACTGCCGTAAGGCTGCCGCAGGTTCACCCCCTGTTCACCCTGACGCCCGGCTGCCGCACATATGTGCCCCTACGGTCACGCTGACACCAAGGGCATCCAAGGAGAGAGCAAAGTGCGCAAGCTGCTGCCGTTGATCGGAACGCCGTCCGGATCGCACCCCGGCGGCCGGTCCGCCCTGACCTGTCGTTTCCGGTGTGGTGACGCCTGCTTCCACGAGGTGCCCAACACCAGCTCCAACGAGTACGTCGGCGATGTGATCGCCGGTGCGCTCAGTCGGCGGTCGATGATGCGGGCCGCGGCAGTGGTGACCGTGGCCGCCGCGGGCGCGGGAGCGGTGGGTGTCGCGCAGGCTCCGCAGGCCGACGCCGCTCCGGCCGGCACCGCCGCCGAGGCCGCTCGGCGTAAACACAAGGGCGCGCGCGGGCTGCGCTTCGCGCCCGTCGCGCCCAACACCACGGACGCCGTGACCGTGCCGGAGGGGTACCGGCAGAACGTCGTCATCCGCTGGGGCGAGCCCATCCTGCGCGGTGCGCCCGCCTTCGACCCGGAGAAGCAGACCGCCAAGGCGCAGGCCGGGCAGTTCGGGTACAACTGTGACTTTCTCGCGCTGCTTCCGCTGCCGGGTGAGCGTGGCCGGCAGCTGCTCGTCGCCAATCATGAGTACACCGACGAGGTGCTCATGTTCCGGGGGTACGACGCCGACAATCCGACCCGGGAGCAGGCTGAGATCGCCTGGGCCGCGCACGGGCTGTCCGCCGTTGTCGTGGAGGGGGACCGGAAGACCGGGAAGCTCACCGCCGTTCCGCGGCATCAGCTCAACCGGCGCGTCACCGCCACCACCGAGTTCCGGCTCACCGGGCCCGTCGCCGGGTCCGAGCTCGTGAAGACCTCCGCCGACCCGAGCGGCACCAAGGTGCTCGGCACCCTCAACAACTGCTCGGGCGGTGTCACCCCGTGGGGCACGACTCTGCACGGTGAGGAGAACTTCAACCAGTACTTCGCCAACAGCGGCCGGGCGACCGACAAGCGGTACGGCATCGGGACCGGGGCCAGTGAGCGGAAGTGGGAACGGTTCGACAAGCGGTTCGACGTCGCGCAGGAGCCGAACGAGGTGCACCGGTTCGGGTATGTCGTGGAGTTCGATCCGTACGACCCCGGCTCCACGCCCCGCAAGCACACCGCCCTCGGGCGGTTCAAGCACGAGGCCGCGAACATCAGGATGACGGCGGACGGGCGACCCGTCGTGTACACCGGTGACGACGAGCGGTTCGACTACTTCTACAAGTTCGTCGGCAGCAAGCGGATGCGGCACGGCAGCAGCAGGGCCGTGCGCGAGCACAACCTCTCCCTTCTCGACGAGGGGACGCTGTACGTCGCCAAGCTGACCGGGGACTCCCCCGCCATCGAGATCGACGGCACGGGCAAGCTGCCGGACGACGGTGAGTTCGACGGGAGCGGCGAGTGGATCCCGCTGGCCACCGCGACCGCCGAGGGAGCCGTCTCGCACGTGGACGGGATGAGCGCCGAGGAGGTGTTCGTCTTCACGCGTATCGCCGGTGACAAGGTGGGTGCGACCAAGATGGACCGGCCCGAGGACATCGAGCCCAACCCCGTCACCGGCAAGGTGTACGTCGCCCTGACGAACAACTCCAACCGTGGTGTCGGCTCCAACGCCAAGGCGGACGAGGCCAATCCGCGTAACGCCAACAAGCACGGGCACGTGCTGGAGCTCACCGAGCGCTGGAACCGGCCCGAGAGCACCAGGTTCGCCTGGTCGCTGTTCCTCGTCGCCGGTGACCCGGACGACCCGGCGACCTACTTCGCCGGGTTCCCGAAGGACGGCGTCAGCCCGATCTCCTGCCCGGACAACGTGGCCTTCGACCCCTACGGCAACCTGTGGATCTCCACCGACGGCGCCCAGCTCGGCTCGCACGACGGCCTGTTCGGCGTGGCGACCCGGGGGGAGCGGCGCGGTGAGCTGAAGCAGTTCCTGACCGTGCCGAAGGGGGCCGAGACCTGCGGTCCGATCATCCAGGACCGGCGCGTCCTGGTCGCTGTGCAGCACCCGGGCGAGATCGACGGCGCGTCCGTGGAGAAGCCGGCCAGCACCTGGCCCGACGGACCCGGTAAGTACGTCCGGCCGGCCGTCGTGGCCGTGTGGCGTGCGGACGGTTGCGACATCGGCGTCTGAGCGGAGAGTGGCCAAGGGGGGGCGCCTGTCGGCGTCCCCCGTCCGCTCTCACCGATGTGAGTGCAGCGTCAGGTCCGTCACCATCGCCCGGTGGTCCGTGTCGGCCAGGTCCAGGAAGCGCGTGCGGTCGGCCGCGAAGTCCTTCGACACCAGTACGTGGTCGATCTGCGCGCCGAACGTCGGCGCGGTCCGGGCCGGCCAGGTGGCCGTGCGGTCGGCGTCGTCCAGGCGGGCGGCGTCGGTCAGGCCCGTGTCGAGGATGCGGCGGAAGGCGGCGTGGTCCTGGGAGGCGTTGAAGTCGCCGGCCAGGACCAGGGGGGTGCCGGTGTCGGCGGCGGCCGCGTCGCGCAGGGCGCCCAGCTCCGTGCGCCAGAGGTCCAGCTGGCCGGGCAGCGGGGGCATGGGGTGGGCGAGCTGGAGCCGTACGGGATGCCCGTCGACGTCGGCGATCGCTCCGGGCATGCCCATGGTGCCGGGGACACCGTCGGTGGGCCGCAGCGGGAAGCGGCTGAGGATGACGGACCCCTCGGAGCCGCCGCCCTCGACGGCCCGGCGGTGCGGGTAGTCCTGTGAGAGGTCGTCCTTCAGCCGCGCGTCACACTCGTATTCGCATTCCTGTACGAAGACGATGTCCGGTTTCTCGCGGCGTACGGCGGCGACCAGGGGCCCGGTGCCCTGCCCGAACTCGACGTTCGAGGTCAGCACGCGCAGGTCGGCGACCGGGCGGCCGACGGGGTCGCCGACCTTGCCGTACGGCTCGATGAACCAGGCCAGCAGGCCGAGCAGGACCACTCCCCAGACCGCCCCGAGCCACCACCGGGACAGCAGGGTGAGCAGCAGCGCCAGGCCGGTGGGTGCGAGCAGCCAGGGGAGGAAGGCGAGGACCTGCGGGACGGGCGTGAAGCCGTCGCTGCCGGCGGTCCGGAAGCCGACGACCACGCTGACCGCGGCGAACAGCAGGGCGGCGCACCAGGCGCCGGGCCGCCGTCCGGGCGGACGGTGTTCCGGTCCGTCGGTGGCGGTCCACTCGGCAGCGGCGGTGTCCAAGGCCCGGCCTTCCGTTCGCGGGGTGGGATGCCCGAATCCTCCCTCAAAGACGGGGTGGGGTGGTGGAAGGTTGCCGTGCATCGACGCGGTCCAGGAATTCCCCCAGCGCCCTGTCGAACTCCTCGGGGCGTTCGAGGTTCGGCATGTGGGCCGTGCCCTCGATCACGTGCAGGGCCGAGTCCGGGAGGGCCGCGTGCATGGCCCGGGCGTCGGATACGGGGGTGTAGGTGTCGTCGGCTCCGACGACGACCAGGGCCGGGACGGATACGCGGGTCAGCAGGGCGGCGTAGTCGGGGCGGCGGGCGCGGGATCGCAGGGCCGCGGCGGCGCCCTCGGGGGAGGTGGCCGTCATCATGCGGTGGACGTGGGTCTTGACCTCGGCGGGGGCGTACGGGGCGACCATCCGCTCCAGGACCTCGTCGGCGTAGCCGCGCATGCCCTCCCGCAGGAGGCGGTCCGCCATGGCGTCGCGGGTGCGGACGCCCTCCGGGGTCTCGGCCGCCGGGAAGGTGTCCGCGAGGACCAGGCCGCGGACGCGGCCGGGGAACAGGCGGTAGCAGTCCATCGCGATCTGGCCGCCCATGGACAGGCCGGCGAGAACGAAGGACTCCACTCCCAGCTCGTCGAGCAGGGCCTCGATGTCCCGGGCGAACTGCGAGAAGTCCGTGAGAGCCGGGGTGGTCGGAGAGGCGCCGTAGCCGCGCAGGTCGGGGGCGATGACGCGGCGGGCCGCCGAGAACGTGCCGAGCTGCGGGGACCACATCGTGCGGTCGAAGGGGTGGCCGTGGACGAGGACCAGGGGGACAAGGGGCTGCCGGGAGGTTACGGGGCCTTTGTCCTCGTATGCGAGGAAGGGTGCCATGTGTCGACCCTAGGCCGCTCCAACTACTCGGTGCAATAAGATCTTTGCTCTCGGTGCAATCCAAGGGGGAGGCCGACTGATGGGTGACTACCGCCGCATCGCCGACAGGATCGCCGACGACATCGCCAGCGGGCGGCTGAAGCCCGGCCAACGGCTGCCGCCGCAGCGGGTGTTCGCCCGGCGCCGGGGGATCGCCTCGTCGACGGCCGGGCGGGTGTACGGCGAACTGGTACGGCGCGGGCTGGTCATCGGGGAGGTCGGGCGCGGCTCCTTCGTACGGGCCACTCCGGACGGGCCGACGGGGCAGGCGCTCGCCGAGCCCGGCCCGTCCGACGCCCCCGTCAACCTGGAGCTCAACTACCCCAGCGCGCCCGGCCAGCCGGAGCTCCTCGCCCCGGTTCTCGCGCCGCTGCTGCGTCCCGACGTGCTGGCCGAGGCGCTGCTGCCGGCGGCCGCCACCGGTACGGAGCCCGCCCGGGAGGCCGCGGCCACTCTCCTCGCCACCCCCGGCTGGCGTCCCGACCCGGACCGGCTGCTGTTCACCGGCAACGCGCGGCAGGCCATCGCCGCCGTGCTGGCCTCCCTGGTCCGGCCGGGCGGCCGGGTCGGCGTGGAGCAGCTGACGTATCCGCTGGTCAAGGAGATCGCGGCGCGGCTGGGCATCACCCTGGTGCCGCTGGCCGGTGACGCGGCCGGGCTGCTCCCGGAGGCCGTCGCCGCCGCGCACCGTACGGCACCGCTGTCCGCCCTGTACGTGCAGCCGACGCTGCACAACCCGACGTCCCTGACGACGACTCGCCCTCGATTGCTGCAACTCGCCCAGCTGGTCCACGACCTGAACCTCCCGGTGGTGGAGGACCGCATCTGGTCCTTCCTGCACGAGCCGGGTGATCCGCTCGCCGCTCACGCCCCCGCCCTCACCCACGTCGCCGACAGTCTCTCCAAGCGGGTCGCCCCGGGGCTCACCGTCGGTTTCCTCGTCGTGCCGCCGCACCGGGTCGGGGCCGTGGCCGGTGCCGTGCGGTCGGGCGGGTGGAGTGCGGGGCGGTTCGCGCTGGAGGCGGCCGTGCGGTGGGCCGGGGAGGGGACCGTGGCGCGGCTGGTGGCGGCCAAGCGGGCGGACGCGGCGCGCAGGCAGAAGATCCTCGCCGAGGAGCTCGCGGGCTTCGCCGTACGGTCCGATCCGCACGCCTACTTCGCCTGGTGGGAGCTGCCCGCCCCGTGGCGCGCGGACACCTTCACGGGGGCCGCCGCCGCGCACGGCATCGCCATCACGCCCGGCCCCGCCTTCGCCGTCGCCCCCGGCCACACGCCCGACGCCGTCAGGGTCGGGCTCGGGTCGGTTCCGGAGCCGGATCTGCGCCGGGCGCTGCGGACGCTCGCGCACGTCGCCGCGCGGCGAGCCGGGGACCGTACCGGCCCGTGAGCCACGAGCCGAGCGCCACGCTCAGGCCGAAGGCGAGCAGCAGCCAGGACACCGTCGACAGGGTGGCCGTCAGGGCGTCGTAGACCGCGCCGGCGGCCGGGCGGTGGAGCGCGTCGGGCAGGTCGGCGAGGGTGAGGCGGCGGCCGATCGCGACGGCCAGGACGAGCAGCCCGCCGCCCAGCGCCGTGCCGAGGCCGAGCGCCGTGACCGCGCGGCGGCGGCACGCGGCGAGCGCGGTCCCGGCCACGGCGCACACGGCGGCGGCGAGCGGCAGCCAGAAGGCGGCGGTGTCCAGCACGTGGTACCCCTTGCGCAGCCGGTCCACGTCTTCGGCCGGGAGCACCGGGACACGGGCGTGCAGGACCGGGATGCGGTGGGCGAACGGCACGTGGTCGTCGGTGAGTTGGCGTTTGACCCGGGCGACGACCGGCGCGAGGTCGACGCTGACCCCGGCGGCGCGCGTGCCGTCGTCGCGCAGGGCGCGCAGCACGGCGTCGTGGACGGCCTGGTTCGCCGCGTCCCACCCGGTGCGGAACGCCTCGGTCCGGGTGAACGAGCGCACCGCGTCGTGCACGAAGGGCCCGACCGCGCCGCGCAGCGGGCCGGTGTCGAGCTCGTGCCCGGCCTCCCGCATGATGCCGTCCCCGACGGCGTCCGCGACCGCGCGCTGCACGTCCGGGTCGGCGGCGAGCGGCGCCATCGTACGGACGTAGCGGCCGGTGTCGGTCAGCCCGTGCGCCGCCCAGGAGGCGAGCGTCCCGAACGGCACGAGCAGGCACGCGAGGGTCAGCAGAACGGCCGACAGGGCGTTCCGCGGTCGTAGGGGCGCCTGCTCGGGTACGGGCGCCCGGTCGCGGTCGGACACCCTTCCAGGCAAGGCGCCGGGGGCCCGGCCCGCGACCGGGGTGACTCCGTTCGGCCCCCGATGCCGGGCCGAACGTGTCGTACTGGTAGTGAGTCAGTCGACGCGCCGGCCGGAGGCGTCCTCGTGTGTGTAGTAGCGGTAGAACAGCGTCACGAGGACGCCCGCCCCGACCGCCACCCCCAGCCCGGTGGAGCGCAGCACGGACTCGCCGGTCTGGCTGTAGAGGAAGCCGATCGCGCAGCCGGTGAAGGCGAACCAGAGCAGCGCGTGCAGTTCGCGCCGCAGCCGCGGGGCCACTTCCCGCACGGCGACGAACAGCACGGCGAAGACGAGAGCCGTGAGGAAGCCGAACAGCAGGTTCCAGCCCGTGATGGGCCCGGCGTCGCGCCGGTTGGCCGCGGCCCAGTAGCCGTAGACGAGCCCGAGGACGACGGGTAGCGCGATCTTCGCCATCGCGTGGGTGCGCGGGCTGAAGACGTCGGGTGTACGGCGTCGCGTGGTCACCTTGCGTGAGGCGGGTGCCGCATGAGCCATGAGAGCTCTCCTCTCTCCCTGCCCCCGCCTACCAGGGCACACCGGTGGGGACCCGCTGGCAAGTCGGCGGAACGCAGGACGCCGCCCAGGCCGGATGCGGCCCGGGCGGCCCCGTGTTTCGCTGGGAAGGGACGGCACGCCGCGGCACCACGGCGGGCGCCCGGCCGAGGACACCACCGTCCTCGCCGTACGCCGCCGGACCGTCGCCGAGGAGGGGGGCGAAGACCCCTAAGGCGGACGTTTACGGTCCTGAGGCCCACCTTTGCAGCCGCAGCGGTTACGGTGCTGCCGTACGTGATCGACAGGGGGAGGGACGAGATGCCCGGAACCGTGCTGCTGCTGGCGGCCTCGCCGGTGGGCAAGGGGCGCCTGGTGGACGCCGCGTCCGTACTCCCCGTCCTCGCCGCCGTACCGCCCGGCGTGCTGGCCGGGACGGACACCGCGAACGTCGTCGAACTCGCCGACCCGCTGGAGCCGCAGGCCGTCCTCACCCGGCTCCGCGCCGCCGCGGCGGCCCCCGGCCCGCTCACCGTGTACGTAACCGGCCAGCTCCAGCTCGACCGCCGCCAGCGCCTGCCCCACCTGGCGCTGGCCCGCACCACCGCGTCCACGGCCCGCTACACGGCCTTCCCCTGGCACTGGTTCCGGGACGAACTGCGGCTGAGGCCGGCCGGCGCGACGACCCTCCTGCTCGACCTGCACGCGGATGCCGAGACCTGGGAGCTGCTGCGCGGCACCCCGCTGGACTCGGGCCGCGGCAACGCCGTGTACGGCCGTATCGCGCCGTCGCCGTCCAGACGCACGGTCGCGGCACCGGCGTACATGAAGGCCGTCGCGACGATCCTGCGCAGCGGGTTCCGGCCGCCGGTGGAGCAGCTGCACCAGCAGGCGCTGGCCCGGATCGCACCGGAGAGCGCGGGCACGGACATCGTGCTGAGCACGCCGGGCCCGTCGGCCGGTGATCCGCACGCCGCCATCACCGCCGCCGTCCAGTCCGGCCGCCACTCCGACGCCGACGCGCTCGCCGCCCGGCACGAGCAGGCCGCCGTCGCCGCGCACGGACCGGCTTCCGAGGAGGCCCTGCACTGGGCCGAGGTCCGGGCCGACCTGGCGATGTTCGCCGGGGACGCGGGCCGCAGCTGCCACACCTGGCTGACGGTGGCCACCGTCCGCCTGAACGCCGGGCAGGCGCCGGACGCGCCCGCCGTCGAGGCCGCCGTGGACCGGGCCCACCACCAGTGGGGCCAGATCCGCGACACCGCGCGGGCCCGTGAACTGGGCGCGGCGCTCGCGGAGTTGCGGGGCCGGGTCCCCGGGCGGCGCGAGGGGGCGCTCGATCATGTGCAGCGGCAGCTGCGGCAGTTGCAGACCCAACCCTGAACACGCGTGCGCCGTGTACGCCTGGCGTGAAGGGGGCGTGCAATCGCTTTCGCAGTTCGTGTCACAGGTCTGCCGCCGAGGCCTGACCCGGTGTCATGATGTCGGGATGACAGAGGGGGACGAAGTGGCTGTCTTAGGCGTACGTGTCCGGCTGGGCGCCGGCGGGACCGTGGACGATGTCAGAGCCCTGAAGACGTGGCTGGAGCGGGAAGAGCCGCTCGCGGAACTGCTGGCCGAGAAGAAGCTGAGCATCGAGGCGCAGACCAGCACGGACGGGACCAAGGGGCGGCTGGGGCCCGACCTCGAACTCGTCCTCAAACTGCTCGGTGACGTTGTCACGCTCGCGGCACTGACCGAGTACACCGCACGCGCGGTGAAGGCTTGGACGAGCAACCGCCGCAGGCTCCAGGGCGGCGATCCCGAGCCACAGATCCGCCCGGTGGACACCGACGGGGAGTAGGCGGGTGAGCCGCTTCGACCCGCGCGGCGAAGTGAACCGGGCGCTGCTGGTCGGTGTGTCCGAGTACGACCACACGGCACCGGATCCCCAGGGCGTCACCGGCCAGCTCCCCGCCGTGCGGCACAACCGGACGACACTCGAGGACGCGCTGCACCGGAGCGCCGTGTTCGGCGTGCACGAGGTGAGGGCTCTGGCCTCGCCGACGCCCGACGAATTCACAGGGGCACTGCGCCGCGCCTGCCGGGAGGCCAAGGGGCTGCTGCTGCTCTACTTCGCCGGGCACGCCGTCACCTCCACCTCCGGCAACGAGCTGCACCTCCAGATGCGTACCGCCCGGGTGCTCACGGGTGACGGGCTGCCCGGCTCGGTGAGTTTCAGCGAGGTGCTGGGCGAGCTCGTCGAGAGCCGCGCCGAACAGGTGGTGGTGATCCTCGACTGCTGCTACGCGGGCAACGCCGCGGGAATCTGGCACCGCTTCGACGATCCGAAGCGGAAGAAGCACAAGGTCCTGCTGCTGATGAGCGTGCAGCCCAACCACTGCACCCTGGGCGGCGACGCCGACGTCCCGACGCCGTTCACCCGGGAACTCGTGCACGTCCTCGACGAGGGCGGGGAAGTGTGGCTCTCCGAGCTGTACATCACGGTGAAGCAGCGGATGGCCGAGGCGAAGTACAAGGCGGAGGACGACGACTCGCAGCGGCCGCAGGCGCTGGCTCCCCCCTGGGACTCGGAAGCGGACGTGCTGCTGGCGGCGGGCCCGGTGCCCACGCCCCAGCCGCCTCCGCCGCCTCCGCCGCCCCCCTGGCTCGCTCGCATACTCGCCCGCGCCCGGAAAGCCGTCAGCCGGCTCGGCCGCACCGGCCTGGCGGTAGTGCTGGCGGTGCTCGCCACCGGCGCCGGCGGCTACGGCGTCCTGGTCCTGACCGGCGACTCCGGCCCCTGCGGCCCGGCACTGGAGCTGCGTCTCCTCGCCGACCCCGATCTGGAGCAGGCGATGAAGGCGGCCGCGGACGCCTACGTCGCCTCGGACGCCAACACCACGGAGGACGGCTGCCGGCGCAGCGGCGTCACCGTCTACAGCGCCGGTGCCGCCAGTGTGGTGACCGCGCTGGGCAAGCGGACCGACGCCTGGCAGCAGCCGCGCGACGACGACAACCCGCAGCGGGACATCGGCCCGCAGCCGGACGTGTGGATCCCCGGCACCCGCGCGGACGTCCGCCGGGTCACCGCGGACCAGGAGGACCGCGTCTTCGCCCGGCTGTACCCGGACACCGGGCCGTTCGTGTACTCGCCGGTCGTCCTGGCCGTCCCGGAGGGCCTGGACGACGCCGTCAAACCCACCGGGCAGTCGCTGTCGCAGCTGGTCACCGGCCTCGAACAGGCGTCCGGAAAGGCCGAAGTGCACCGCCCCGACCCGGAGTTCGCCGACGCGGCGCTGCTGGCGACGGCGGGCCTGTACGGCGGCGGAGCCGACGCGCGCCGCGCGGAGCGGCTCCTCGCGCGGTCCGGCCGGCCCGAGCCCTCCGCCGCCAGGCTGCTGTGCACGCTGCCCGACGCCGACGCCGTGGACGACCGCAGCGCCGCCCTGGTCCCGGAGTTCCTGCTGCGCAGCGGCGTCGGCTGCCACCCGGTCACGCGCGCGCCACGCTCCGCCGTCTACCCCGACGACGTCCCCGGTCTGGAGCCGACATTCGTGCGGGTGCGCTGGGAGGACGCCGAGCGGGACGCCGACGCGCGGGACACCGAGGTGGAACGCTTCCGCTCCTGGCTGACCGGCGACGAGGGCCTGCGGGTGCTCGGCGAGCAGGGCTTCAGGTCCGCGGACGGCGAGCGACGCCTGCTCGATGCGAAGTCGGCCCGCGAGGGGCTGACCGACGAGGTCCGGCCGGCGGGCTCCGCCGACCCGGCGGAGATGGACAAGGCGCTGGAGCGCTACGGCAACGCGCACGGCCCCGGCCGGGTCCTGTTCCTCCTCGACAGTTCCGGCTCGATGGCCGGTCTGTGGGACGGACCCAGCGGCGGCCCCGGCCTCCTCAAGCAGACCCTGACCGGGCTCGGCGGCGAGGACGAGTACGGGGTGTGGGCCGTGCACGGTCTGAAGGGCGGCACGCACAGCGACCTCCTGCCCTTCGGCACGCACGCCCGCCGGGAGGCCGAGCGGGCCCTGGACGCCGCCCGGGTGCGGGACGCGGAAGCCGACCCGTCCGCCGCCCTGCGGGACGCCCTGGCGTTCATGCGGGAGCGCGGCGCCGGCGACGAGCGGCCGCAGCTGATCGTGTACCTCACCGACGGCGAGGACGACAACCGTCTGACCGGCGACGCACTCAAGCGGGTGGTCGAGCGGGCCCGGACCGCCGGCGTGCCCGTGGCCATGGTGACCCTGAACAGCGGGGCCTGCGACCGGGACCGCCCCGGCACGCAGATCGCGGAGGCCGGCCGGGGCCGCTGCCTGGACGCCGGGGACGACCTCGTGCCCAGCCTGCGCGACGAGGTCGCCCGCACCGGAACGGGGGAGGAATGATGGCCCGACGCCTGACGGCCGCCGCGCTGTCCCTGCTGTCGCTGCTGTCGCTCGCGGCCTGCACCGGCCGTGAGGTGAAGGAGCAGCCGCCGGGCGCCGACCCCTCCCGCCGGATCGTGGTGGCCAGCGGCCAGGACGTCACCGGCAAGAACGGCATCCGCCAGCAGCTCATCGACGCCTGGAACGCCCAGGAGGGCGAGCACGGCTACCGGGCCCGCCTGGTGGAGCTGCCCGGCTCCGCCGACCAGCAGCGCAGCCAGCTGCTCGGCGCCCTCCAGTCCGGCAGCGCCGAGTACGACGTGGTGAACCTGGACGTGACCTGGATCCCGGAGTTCGCCGAGGCCGACCTGATCCGCCCGCTGAGCGACTCGGCCGTCGAGGACCCCGAGGACCTCATCAAGTCCGTGGACAGCACGTCGTACTGGGAGGGCAAGCGATACGCGGTCCCCTTCAACAGCGACGCGGGCCTGCTGTACTACCGCAAGGACCACCTGGTGAAGGCGAGTGCCTCCCGGACCGACCTCGGCGACGACGTCACCTGGGACGAACTGCGGGAACTGCTCGTCCCCCTCGACAGAGCCGGGATCAAGGACCACGAGGCGGTCTGGACCACCCAGCTCGCCGCCTATGAGGGCCGTACCGTCAACGCGATCGAGGCCTTCGCCTCGGCCGTGCCGGGCTTCCGGCTCACCGACGACGACGGCGAGTACGTCGCGACCGGGGAGCAGTTGGCGGCGGGGGTGAGCGAACTGCGGCTGCGCACGGCGTCGCCGTACACCCTCGACGGGACCTCCGAGTCCCGCGAGGCCGAGTCGCTCAGCGCCTTCGCCGAGGGCCGCACGACCTTCCTGCGGCACTGGCCGTACGTCTACCCGGCTCTGCACGAGACCTTCGGGGACAAGCTCGGGGTGGCCCGGCTGCCCGGCAAGTCCGTGCTCGGCGGCCAGAACCTCGCCGTCACGTCCTCCACGTCCGAGCAGCGCGCCGCGAAGGCGGCCGAACTGATCGCGTTCCTCACCGACCCCGACAGCGAACGCTGCCTGCTGCGCGCCGGGTTCGCCGCTACCCGCACCTCGGCCTACCAGGAGGCCGGCACCGCCCCCGGCTGCCGGCATGCCCGCGCGTACGCCGAAGGGCCCTCGGCGTCCCCCACCGGCGAGGGCACGGGCCGCATACCGCCCGACCGGATGGCCGACGGCACCAGCTACTTCCGCGACATCCTGCGCCCCGCCCTGCGTGCGGCGGTACACCGCCCCCGCACACCTCTGTACGGAGCGGTGACCCACACCCTCACCACCGAACTCGACGCCCTGTACGGCCCGCCGCAAGGGCCGGGCGGAAGCCGGCCGGGCGACGCGGAGGTGGCGAAAAGCCTTGACGAGGCGTTGAGGGAAGTTTTGCCCGATTGAATCACCTCCTGGTGATGCGGGGACGTACTTCGTGGACATACGAAGCAAGGGAATGCCCGACCGTGAAGGCGGGGTACCGCGACATCGGGAGGAAGGGCGTGACGTGCAAGTGCATGGCGACCGGGGACTGACCGGCCGTCGCGGCCCGGGCTATGGAGAACGCCTGCTGTTCTCCATAGCGCTGGTCGTGGTGAGCCTGTTGTGGATCACGCAGGACATGGCCGCGTGGGCGACGGCGGCGTGTGCGGTCGGCGCCGCCGGTGGAGCGGTCGGGGTTTGTTACTTCGGCTGGCGTCATGCTCGCGCCCGCGGGATTCACGCTGACTGAATCCACCCCTGGAATTCACTCATTGAATTCCTTGCCTCCGGAGGCCTGCGCCGCCTTCGTGACGTACGTCAGCGCGTGAACACGAAGTACTTCCACCGGCCGTACGTCGTCGTGTTGACGTCGTCGCCCGACATGGGGTCGATGTAGGACGAGCGGATCCGGAAACGCGGACCGACGGGCGGCGTGCCGTCGAGCGTGATCGTGTCCTTGCCGTGGCGGTCGAGGGCGAAGTACTCCGCGGTCGTGGTGCGCCACGCGCCGTCGGCGTAACGCTGGACCTGGAGCTTGTGCTTGCGGCCCGGGTACATCGACATCGTCGTGTTGTGGACCGGGTCCTTGGACTTGCGGAAGTAGAAGTACTTCTGCTTCCAGGCGGTCGCCGACTTGTAGTAGCCGCTCAGGGACGTCGAGATCTTGACCCTGGTGTAGGCCGAGTTGGTGACCGTCTTCGCGGCGTAGCGCGTGTCGCCCTTGAACTTCGCGCTGACCTTCGTGTCACGGGTCAGGTGGATCGTCGCCGAGAGGTCGCCGGCCGAGTTCACCGTGCCCTTCTTCACCAGCGCGTTCGGCTTGTCGGAGCCGTACGGGTCGGCCCAGATCTCGACCGTGCGGTTCTTGTACGTCGTGCCGAGGTGGGCGGTGAAGGTGACGTCACGGCCGTAGTCGTACACCTTGCCGTTGTTGTTCAGCGTCAGCGTGGTCGCCGTCTTCGCCACGGTCGTCGAGCCCGTGGCCGTGGCCCCCGCGTGGTCGGCGTCTCCCGCGTACGTGACCGTGTAGGTCACCTTGCCACCCGCCGGCGGGGTGTCCGTGAAGGAGTACGAGCCGCCGGCGGCGACCGTCGCCGTGCCGAGCGGCTTGCCGGACGGCGACTCGTCGTCGGTGCGGGTGACGGAGACCTTCGTGCCCGCCGGGAACGCCGCCGACGAGGACAGCGTGCCGGTGAGGGTGAGGGACTTGGCACGGGTGGCCGTGGCGGGGACGCTCGCCGTGAGGGTGCTCGACGTCTTGGCCGGGGTGCCGAGGACGCGCAGCGAGTAGACGTTGCTGTCGTTCTTCGAGATCGCGAACAGCTTGCTCTCGTCGGGTGCCCAGGCCAGGCCCGCCGGGGCCAGGGTGTCGGCACCGGTGCTGGTGCCGGTGTTGGGGAAGTCGTACTGCTTCAGCGGTATCGAGGTGCCCGGCTCGAAGACATGGACGTCCGGGTCGTACCAGGAGAACGTGCCCGCCGCGACGTCGCCGTTCGGGGCGATGTCCACCGCGTTCGGGTAGGTGTTGGTGACGTACTTGCCGTCCGCGGACAGGTCCGTGAGCTTGTAGACGGCCTGGTAGTACGGGGCGCCGCTGGCCGTGACGACGTCCTTGCCGTCCGGGGTGACCGCGAGGTCCTGGAGGTTGCCGCCGCCGGTGTTGCCCGGGTCGAAGGCGTAGGCCGTACGGCTCGCCGTGCCGGAGGAGACGTCGTACACGGCGAGTTCGATCGGGCTCTGGCCCGGCGCGCCCGCGGCGAGCGTGCCCGGGGCGCCCGCGGAGGCGTCCAGGATCGGGGCCTCGTAGAAGGTCCGTCCGGTGTCCTGGCCCAGGGTGACGCCCGGGTCGGTGGCGTTCGGGTCGAGCGAGCCTATGTTGCCGTCGCCGGAGTCGCCGTAGCTGAACCACAGCTTGCCGCCCGCCAGGGCCACGTACGCCGGGCCGGCGCCCTGGCCCGTGGACCAGCGGCGGACCTCGGTCGCCGTCGCCGTGTCGATCGCGACGACCGCGGTCGCGTCGTGCACGGCCGCGTACAGGGTGCCCGAGTCGGGCGACAGCTCCAGGCCGTGGACGCCGGGCAGCGAGCCCACGGTGCCGACGACCGTGCCCGCGTAGTCGGTGACGACGACCTGACCGGCCGTCGGATCGCTGATGAAGACGCGGTGGTGGACCCCGTCGACGACCATGTCGCCGGTCGACTTCAGGGGCAGGAGCGCGCTGGAGTCGGCAGCCGCCGACCCGGCGGCTGCCGTGACGAGCGTGACCGAGCCGAAAAGGACCGCGAGCGCCGTCGCGGCCGAGAGAGTGCGTCTGTGCACGGTTTTTCGAACCCCCCGGAACGAAAGTGATCAGCAGGAAGAAGTGATCAGCCTGCGCAGGCTAGAGCACTCCACTGACACAGGGGAACCGGGAATCAAGACGCTGGTGGGAACCGGCAGTCGGGACGCGGCGGGACCGTCGCCTCAGCGGGTGTCCGCGACGGTCGGCGGGCCCTGCCGGGGCTCTTCGGCTCTCGCCGGCCCCGCGTTCGCCGCCAGCACCAGGGTCGCGACGGCGACGACGGCGGCGGCGAAGCCTCTGGCGTACCGCTCGGCGGAGCGTGTGCGTTGGAGCACGGCGACCTCGCAACTGGGGCGGCGACTACGACAGCAGCGTATTAACCACGCTTAACTCTCGGTTTAACCTAGGGGCTGTCCGAGCCGGACGGCAAGTGGGACAGGGGAGTTGGCGTGGGGGAGCGTGACGATCCGGGGACCATCGGGCGCCGGGTGCAGCGGTTACGTGTCGAACGCGGGCTGACACAGCGGCAGTTGGCGGAACCTGTGTACACCCCCGCCTATGTCTCCACCCTGGAGTCGGGCCGGGTGCGGCCCTCGGACGACGCCCTGCGGCATCTCGCCGGGCGGCTCGGTGTCGCCTTCGACGAACTCGCCACCGGGCGTTCGGCGCGGCTCGTGACCGAGCTGCGGCTGCGGCTGACCGAGGCCCAGCGCACCTTCGCCGTCGGGGAGGCGGAGGGGGCGGCGGAGCAGTACGCCGAGCTGCTCGTCGAGGCCGAGACGCACGAGCTGGGCGGGGAACAGGCCGCCGCGCTGCTCGGGCTCGGCGAGTGTGCCCTGGAGACGGGCGAGCTCGTGGCGGGCCGGCAGTACTTCGAGCGGGCCGAGGCCTGCCTCGCCGACGCACCCCTGCCCGCCCGGGTCCCGGCGTTGCGTGGCCGGGCCGTCGCGCACTACCTCGCCGGTGAACTCCGGTACGCCGTCTACCTGCTGGAGACCACCCTTGACGAGCTGAATCGCGGTGGGCTGCACGACCCGGACGCCCTGCTGCTGCTCTACGCCAGCGTCATCGGGCCGTACATGGACATGGGTGCGCACGCCCGCGCCGCCCAGGCCGCCGAGTTCGCCCTGGCACTCGCCCCGCGGTCCGGCGATCCGGCCCTGGTCGCGCGCATGCACCGGTCGGTCGCCCGCACCCTGGTCGCCGAGGGCCGTCTCGCCGAGGCCGACGCCTCGCTGGCCAAGGCGGCCGAGCTGTACCGGGGCCTCCAGATCCGTACCGAACTCGCCAACTGCCACTGGATGCGCGGCTACGTCTACGCCCAGGAAGGCCAACTGGACCGTGCCGAGGGCGAGTTAAGGGAGGCCCTCGGCATGCTGTCGGCCAAGCGTGCCGCCCTCTACAGCAGCCAGGTCGCCGTCGAACTGGCCGACGTGCTGCACCGGCGCGGCAAGTCCGACGAGGCGGCGGCCCTGCTGCACGGAGTCCTCGACGACCTGTCCCCCGAGCGTGGCGCCGTCCACTCCGGCGCGGCGCACCGCCTCCTCGGCATCATCGCCGAGGATGCCCGCCGCACCGAGGACGCCGAGGAGCACTACGTCCGCGCCCTGAGCCTGCTGGAGCGGGCGGGCGCGGCCGGCGACCTGGCCGACCTGTGCCGCCTGCTGGGCGACCTGCTGCGCCGGACCGGGCGGGTGGAGGCGGCCCTGGACGCCTACCGGACGGGTCTCGGGCACCGTACGGCCCCCGGCACCACCACCCTCGGGCCCGCGCCCGCACAGCCTCCTCTCTGAGGAAACAGGGGCCTCGCACAGCCGTGCGGGTTAGCCTCCTCCCCGGGATGTGAACGACCGGGGCGATGGGGGAGCGTGCAGAACCAACGGACGGTGGCCGACGGCATACGGCTGGGCCTGCGGGCCCTCGTGTACGCCGCCCTCGGCGGCGCCGCGCTGATCGCCATCGGGACGGTGGTGTCGGTGCTCGGCCCCATGCTGGCGCTCGATCTCTACACCCCGCCGGTCGCGGCCTGGTGGACGGTGTTCACCGCGATCACCGTCCAGGGCGTCCCCTTCCTGCTGCTGGGCACGGTCGTGTCGGCGGCGATCGGCGCGTTCGTGCCCGAGCGGGTCTTCACCCGGCTCCTGCCTCGCCGTACGGCGCTCGCCGTGCCGGTCGCGGGCGCGGCAGGGGTCGTCCTGCCTGGCTGCGAGTGCGCGTCCGTGCCGGTGGCGGGCAGCCTGATGCGGCGGGGTGTCGCCCCGGCGGCCGCCCTCGCCTTCCTGCTGTCCGCGCCCGCGATCAACCCCGTCGTCCTGGTGGCGACCTCCGTCGCCTTCCCGGGGCAGCCGGAGATGGTCCTCGGCCGGCTGGCCGCCTCGCTCGCCACGGCCGTGGTGATGGGGTGGCTGTGGGCGCGGTTCGGGCGGGAGGAGTGGCTGCGGCCGCCGAAGCGGAACACCGCGCACGAGCCGGGCGGCGGGCCGCGTGCCTTCGTCTCCGGCCTCCAGCACGACTTCCTGCACGCGGGCGGTTTCCTCGTGCTCGGCGCGGCGACCGCGGCGACCTTCGACATCGTCGTACCGAGGTCGCTGCTGGAGGTGTTCACCGGGTCCGCCTGGCTGTCGGTGCTGCTCCTGGCCGTACTGGCGGTCGTGCTGTGCGTGTGCAGTGAGGCCGACGCGTTCGTGGCGGCGTCGCTGAGCGGCTTCTCGCCCACCGCGCGGCTGGCGTTCATGGTGGTCGGGCCGATGGTCGATCTGAAGCTGATCGCGCTCCAGACGGGCACGTTCGGCAGGTCCTTCGCGCTGCGGTTCTCCTCCGTGACCTGGCTGGTGGCCGTCGCGAGCAGCGTCCTGGTGGGGTGGTGGCTGCTGTGAGGCGCTACGGACCGGCCGTACTGCTCGCCCTCGTCGGCGCGGCGATCCTGCGGGTCTCGCTCTTCAGCGACCTGTATCTGCGGTACGTGCAGATCGGGCTGCGGCCGTATCTGGTGGTGTCGGGGGTGGTACTGGTGCTGCTCGCGGTGGTGGTGGCGGTGCTGGTGCGGACGGCGGGGGAGCAGGAGGACCATCACTCCCATCCCGACCACACCCACGGCCCCGCCGGCCCCCGTGTCGCCTGGTTCCTCACTCTCCCCGCCCTGGCCCTGCTGCTCTTCCCGCCGCCCGCCCTCGGCTCCTACAGCGCGGAGCGTGAGGCCGCCCAGCGTGCGGCCCGGGGCGTCGGAACCTTCCCGACGCTGCCGACGGGGAACCCGCTCGACCTCACCCTCGGGGAGTTCGGCTCCCGGGCGGTCTACGACAGCGGCCGTTCCCTGAAGGGACGCACGGTCCGGCTCACCGGCTTCGTCACCCGCGACGCCGACGGCACCTGGTACGTCACCCGTCTCCTCGTCTCCTGCTGCGCCGCCGACGCGACCACCGCCAAGGCCGAGGTGCGCGGCGCCGCCGCCCTGCCCGTCGACACCTGGGTCACGGTCACCGGCACCTGGCACCCGGAGGGCGAGCCGGGCTCGGCCGCCGCCTGGCCGCCGGTCCTCGACGCCACCTCCGTACGGCGGGTACGGCAGCCGGACAACCCGTACGAGAAGCGCTGAGGACCACGCCGCGGCGACGGCCCGGCGCACGGGTTTCGCCCCACCCGCGACGGGTAGTCGGGGCACGATTCCGGGAGGGCTCGGAAGCCGCCGCACACCGGCCGGCCCGGGTGGGGGCGCACCGGCCGCCCCGCCGCCGAGTGGCCGGCCCGGAAAGAGCGTCGATGTGCAGGCGGGTGATCGAAGGAGGCGGTGGCCGTGCGGCCCAGGGACGATCCCCGAGGCGCCCCCGGCGGCGATCCCGGTCCCCGCCGCACCGGGGGCGGTGACCTGGACCTGGACGGGATCCGGGCCGCCGACGTGATCGCCAAAGGCGTGCGCGGCGTCGAGCCCGGAGCGGCCCCGGGCCGGCTGTGCGAGGTGGCGGTCGAGCTGCTGCCGGTGGTCGGCGCGAGTGTGTCGCTGCGCAGTGAGGGCATGCCCGTCCAGCTGAGCGCCAGCAGCGCGCACGCCGCGCACCTGGCGCAGATCCAGGCGACGCTGGGCGACGGCCCCTGCCAGAGCGTGTTGGAGGAGGGGGCGCCGGTGCTCGCCTGCGATCTGACGACCGGCCGTGACGCGGGCCGCTGGCCGGTCTTCGCCCAGCAGGCGACGCAGGCCGGGGTGCGGGCGGTGTACGCGATGCCGCTGGGCAGCGACGCGGTGTGCGTGGGCACCCTCGACCTGTACCGGGACAGGCCCGGCGGGCTCACCGACCGCCAGCTGCACGTGGCCCGGCTCGTGGCCGGTGTCATGACGGTGGCGCTGATGGCACTGCCCCGCGAGACCGAGGCCGAGCCGCGGGACAAGGAACCCTGGCTGAGCGGGCTGGCCGCGGACCACGACGAGGTCTACCAGGCCGTCGGCATGATCATGGCGCAGCTCGCCGTCAGCGCCGACGACGCGCTCGCGCGGCTGCGGGCAGACGCCTTCGCACGCGGCTGCACGGCCCTCGACGTGGCACGTGATGTGATCGCCCACCGCAGGCATTTCGACCGGTACTGAGACCTGGCCGGTGGCGTGGGGGCGGGGTCGAGGCTCGGTTGGTGGTGAGGCGTGAGGGGGCTCGGCTGGTGGTGGGGTCGGTGTCGAGGCCCGGTTGGTGGTGGGGTCGGTGTCGAGATCCGGCCGGTGGTGGGGGCGTTGTCGAGACCCGGTCGGCGGCGTGGGAGCGGTATCGAGACCCGGCCGGTGCGGCGGAGCTGTACCAAGACCCGGACGGTGCGGCGGAGCGTACCGAGCCCGAGACGCTCTGCCGGTGTCCCTCAGATCTCCGCCCGGCCCTGCTTCCTGATCTCCGACAGGCGTTGTGCCCCGAGTTCCGCGGTCTGCCGCGTGACCTCCTCGTACACCTCGCCGAGGCCGGCGTTGGTGAGCGTGATCGCCTCCTCTCCGACCCGCACGGCCGCGAGGTCCATCGTGAGGTACGTCAACTCCCCCTCCTCCGTCTCGCCGGCCAGGGTGACCCGCAGGGCCTGCCGGGCGTCCCCCACCGGCGGCAGCGGCATGTCGCTGACCTGGACGGCCTGGACACCGCCGCGCGTGGTCGCGGCCGTGAACTCGCCGCACTTCTCCGGCAGCGACTTCAGCCAGGCCAGGGTGCGGTCGACGTCCGCCGGGGGATGGGCGGCGACGTGGTAGCGCAACTGGGCGTCGGTGTCGGCGTAGTCGAGCGCGATCGTCGCCTGCGGGCCTGCCGGGGGGCCGAAGAGTTCCTCCGTGTAGAGGGCGTCGAGCAGCCGCTGGCAGTCGGGGCCCTCCGTGGTCGCCTTGAGCAGCCGGTCCCGCCAGGTGCCGGCACCCCGCGTCGGCCCCCACGGCTCGCCCAGATCGGCCGCGGTGATCAGCGCCGCCTGCGCCTGAGCCTCGGTGAGGCCGGCCCCGGAGCTCGCGGGCCGCTCGCCGGCGGGTGACGCGCCGGTGGGGGTGGCGGAGGCGGAGAACCAGCGGGGCCGCGGCTCGTCCTGGAGGGAACAGGCGGCCGTGGCCAGCAGGGCGGTCACGGACAGCGCGGAGGCGAGGAGGGCGCGGGCACCTGAGCCGCGTCGGCCGGCCGGAGGGTGGGGCATCGGAGGGCCTCCTGCGGGGAGTTCATGGAGGTGCCTCGTGACGGGACGGGCGCTCCGAGATCGGGTACGTGCTCTTACGGCACCACCGCGACGGGCGGCACACCAGTGCGACGGGCTGTTCGGGTGAGGGAGGCGTACGCGCTGAGGGCGCCGGCGAGAAAAAGCCGTCGTGCCGCATGCCTCCCTCCTGTTACGGTCACGTCCATGAAGCGCGCCCAGCCGTTCCCGTCTCTCACGACGACGCCGGAGAGTGTCCCGGCGCGCTGACAGCTGACGCAGATGTCCGAAGCCCCGGGGCGAGTGCCCCGGGGCTTCGTCGCGGTGGGGGTACCACCCGGCTCGAGCGGAGCCGAGAGCCGGGGGAGCTCGCCTCAGACCCGAGGAGCCCACCATGCACGACCACCGACGGCTCGGCCGTGAACTGAACCTCTTCGACACCGACCCGCTGATGGGCGCGGGGCTGCCGTACTGGCTGCCCGACGGCGCGATCGTGCGGCACACCCTGGAGGACTACATCCGCGAGGCGGAACAGCGGGCCGGCTACCGGCACGTGTACTCGCCCGTCCTCGGCAAACGTGAGCTGTACGAGATCTCCGGGCACTGGGACCACTACAGCGAGGACATGTTCCCGCCGATGGACCTCGGCTCGGAACAGGTCCTGCTGCGCCCGAGCCTGTGCCCCCACCACGCCCTGATCTACCGCTCCCGCTCGCACAGCTACCGCGAACTCCCCCTACGGATGGCCGAGTTGGGCGGGATGTACCGCTCGGAGCTGTCCGGTGTCCTCGGCGGCCTGACCCGGGTACGGGCCATCGCCCTCAACGACGCGCACATCTTCTGCACCCTGGAGCAGGCCGTCGAGGAGGCGCGTGCCGCGCTGGAGCTGATCGGCCGTACCTACGCGGACCTGGGCATCCGCGCGGTCCGCCACCGTCTCTCCCTCCCCGGCGAGGGCGGCAAGTACGTGGCGGACCCGGACCTGTGGCGGCGGGCCACCGCCCTGCTGCGCGAAGTCCTGGACGGCTCCGGCATCCCCTACGAGGCCGCCGAGGGCGAGGCGGCCTTCTACGGCCCGAAGATCGACGTGCAGATCGCCGACCCCGCCGGGCGGGAGGCCACCCTCTCCACCGTCCAGATCGACTTCCACCAGCCCGAACGCTTCGACCTGCACTACGTCGGCGCCGACGGGGCGAAGCACCGCCCGGTCATGGTGCACCGCAGCGTCATCGGCAGTGTGGAGCGCGCGGTCGCCCACCTCGTCGAGGCCCACGGCGGGGCCTTCCCGCCCTGGCTGGCCCCGGTGCAGCTGGTGGTGCTCCCGGTGGGGGACGAACAGGCGGGCCACGCCCACGAACTCGTGCGCCGCGCCCGTGAACTCGGCCTGCGCGCCGAGGTCTCCGGCCCGGACCAGGGCACCCTCGCCGCCCGCATCCGCGCCGCCCGACTGGCGCCCTACCAGGCGGTGATCGGCGGCCGGGAGGCCGAAGCGGACCAGGTGGCACCGCGCCTGCGGGACGGGCGACGGCTGGACGCGCTGCCGGCCGCCGCGTTCCTGCGGCGTATCGCGGACCGGGTGGCGGCCCGCGGTACCGACCTGTGGGACGCGGCGTAGGAGCGGGTTCGCGGGCCCCCGTCCGTCCGGCGGGGGCCCGTCCCGGATGCGGAGTCGCAGCAGGCCGTAAGGTCGCTCGTGCGGAGCCCGGTTCGGAGCCCAGCGCGGGAACAGTGGAAGGAGCCACCGCCGTGACGGACGGTCAGCGTATTCCGGTGATCATCGACTGCGACACCGGCGTCGACGACGCCCTCGCCCTGCTGTTCGCCGTACGGCACCCGGCGCTCGACGTGCGGGCGATCACCTGCGTGGCCGGGAACACGGACGTGGACGGCGTGGTCCGGAACACCCTGACCGTGCTGGAGGTGGCCGGCGCCGGTGACATTCCCGTCGCCCGGGGCGCCGAGCGTCCGCTGATCGAACCCCTGCGGACGGCGCGGCATGTGCACGGGCAGGACGGGATGGGGGATCTGGGGCTGCCCGCACCGACCCGCGTGCCGGTCGACGTGGACGCGGTGACGCTGCTGCGCCGTGAGATCCTCGCCTCGCCGAGGCCGGTCACGCTCATTCCCATGGCGCCCCTGACGAACATCGCGCTGCTGCTGCGGACGTACCCCGAGGTGACCCGCAACATCGAGCGGATCGTGTTCATGGGCGGTGCGGTGGCGACCGGGAACGCCACGCCGGTCGCGGAGTTCAACGTGTGGCACGACCCGGAGGCGGCCGCGGTCCTGCTCACCGCAGGGGTGCCGATCACGATGTACGGGCTGGACGTGTTCAAGAAGGTCCTGGTGCCCGCGGGAGAGGTGCGGCGGCTGCGGGCGAGCGCGGAGCCCAGTCTGCGGATGGCCGGTGAACTGCTCGCTCACCGGGACCCGGCCACCTCCGGAGATCCCACGCCCATGGGCGGCCTCGGCGACGCGGGGGCGGTCTGCGCGGTCGTCGATCCGAAGGGACTGACCACCGAGCACCTTCCGGTCGAGGTCGTCCTGGCGCCGGGGCCCGCGCGCGGCCAGACGATCGTCGATCGCCGGCCACGGCCCGGAGAGTCCGAGATTCACGAGGGCTTGCGTGAACAGCCGCTGGTGGAGGTGGCGTTGGATGTGGACGTGGAGCGGTACGTGAACCTGTACCTGGAGACGGTGTAGCGCTCGGATCGAGGGCGCCCTGACGGGCCCTGGTGGGACACCGTCAGGGCGGGGACGTGCGCAACTCGGCGCTACGGGGTGCGCCGCGCTGCCGGCGGCTAAGCGGCGTTGCGCTTTGCTGCGCGGCGGCGGGTCGTGAGGACGATTGCCGCGCCGCCTGCCAGGAGCGCCGCCGCGCCGATGGCGATCGGGCCCGTGCTGCTGTTGGCGCCGGTTTCGGCGAGGTCTCCGCCGCCGCCGTTCGGCTTGGGGGCCGGGGGTGTCGTCGACTCGGAGGTGGACGGGGTGGGCGTGCCGGTGTCCGTCGACGGCGACGGCGACGAGGGCTCGGCGGGCTTCGACGGGGACGCGGGCGGCGTCGTCTCCTCGGCCGGTTCCGAAGGGCTCGCGGGCGGGGTGGAGGCAGGCGGCTCCTCTTCCGCCGGCGGCGGGGTCTGCGTGCAGTCCTTCGTGCCGCCGTTCCAGGCCGCGATCAGCTTGTCCTTGATGACCGGGCGGTCGGGACCCTTGGGCAGCTCGCCGTGCTCGAAGCCGTCCTTGGCGTCGAGCTCGCCGTCGAACTTCACCGCGCCCCGGTAGAGGTCGATCTGTCCGAAGCAGTCCTTGTCCGGGATGGCGATGTCGAGCGAGTCGGTGCCGCCCGGCTTGACCGTCACCGTGTCGAAGTCGACGAACACCTGCTCGCCGGAGGTCGCGAACGTCGCGCCGTGCGCGAGGTAGGAGGCCAGGGAAGCCGTGCACGTCGTCGCGTCGCCGGCCGCGCGGACCTTGATGTGGACCTTGCCGTCCTCGGTCGGCTTCAGGTTCTGGTCGTCGACCTTCACCGAGTCGAAGAAGTTCGCGCCGTCGAGCGAGAACTGGCAGCGGTCGGTCCCGGTCTCCGTGCCCGCGCCGGTCCCGGGCTTGTAGGTGCCGCCGGACGACCAGCCGTCACCACCGGGCGTACCGGTGGCGAACGCGGTGGTGGCGGAGGCGGCGCAGAGGGCGAGGGCCGCGGCGCCCGTCCCCAGCAGGCGGCGTGCGGTGACACGTCTCGCTATGGACATGGGTATCCCGTTTCTTGGCGTGTGCCGGACTCGGGTGGCGGCATGCGGGCAGCGCGCGGCGCACGGCTGCCGGGGCCGCACCGGGGGGTGAGTGGTCTGAGAAACACTGGGCTCATTGGTCACATGTGCCTCAGTGCGTCCCCATCGTGGCCGTGCCGCAGCAGGCTGTCAACCTGCGGGTATGCAATGGGAGTTACTCGGCCATCACACTTTCATCACAGCGGGAATGGATCACTCCGATCGATGCGATGGTTCCTTTTTCCGGCATTCTGGACAGATTCAATGCTGTCCCCCGCATGCCCTGCAAAGGAGGCCGCGTGACCGATCGCTCCACCCTCGACCTGTCGTCCCGGGACCCCGACTGGTGGCGCCAGGCCGTCGTCTACCAGGTCTATCCCCGCAGCTTCGCCGACGCCGACGGTGACGGCCTCGGTGACCTGCGCGGCATCACCCGCCGTCTCACCCACCTCGCCGCCCTGGGCGTGGACGCCCTGTGGCTGAGCCCGTTCTACCCGTCCGAGCTCGCCGACGGCGGCTACGACGTCGCCGACCCCCGCGGCGTCGACCCGCGCCTGGGCACCCTCGACGACTTCGACGCCCTGGTCGCCGAGGCCCACCGGCTCGGTCTGAAGGTCATCGTCGACATCGTGCCCAACCACTCCTCGGACCAGCACGTCTGGTTCCAGGAGGCCCTGCGCTCCGGGCCCGGCCATGCGGCCCGCGACCGGTACGTCTTCCGCGACGGCCGCGGCGAGCACGGCGAACTCCCGCCCACCGACTGGCAGTCCGTCTTCGGCGGCAGCGCGTGGAAACGGGTGTCCGACGGCCAGTGGTACCTGCACCTGTTCGCCCCCGAGCAGCCCGACCTCAACTGGGAGAACCAGGAGGTCCGCGCCGACTACCGCACCACCCTGCGCTTCTGGTCCGACCGCGGGGTCGACGGCTTCCGGGTCGACGTCGCCCACGCCCTCGTCAAGGACCTGAGTGAACCGCTGCGCGACCTCGGCGCGCCCGAGCTGAGTCGCGAGGAGGCCCTCACCGGCATGCCGCCCGGCACGCACCCGTTCTACGACCGCGACGACGTGCACGAGATCTACCGCGACTGGCGCAAGATCCTGGACGCCTACCGCCCGCCCCGCACGGCCGTCGCCGAGGCGTGGGTGCCCGGCGCCCGCCGCGCGCTGTACGCCCGTCCGGACGAGCTCGGCCAGGCCTTCAACTTCGAGTATCTGGAAGCCGGTTGGGACGCGGCCGAGCTGCGGCAGGTCATCACCGACTCCCTCGCCACCGCCCGGGCGGCAGGCGCCCCGGCCACGTGGGTGCTGTCCAACCACGACGTCGTCCGCCACGCCTCCCGGCTGATGCTCCCGCCCGGCACCGACGAGAACGCCTGGCTGCTCTCCGGCGGTCACGCCCCGGCCGTCGACGAGGCGGCCGGGCTGCGCCGGGCCCGGGCGGCCACCCTGCTGATGCTGGCGCTGCCCGGCTCGGCGTACGTCTACCAGGGCGAGGAACTCGGCCTGCCCGAGGTCGCCGACCTGCCCACCGAGGTGCTCCAGGATCCGATCTGGGAGCAGACGGGCCACGTCCGCAAGGGCCGCGACGGCTGCCGGGTGCCGCTGCCGTGGACGACGACCGGACCGTCGTACGGCTTCGGGCCGGGCGGTGCCTGGCTGCCGCAGCCGCCCGGCTTCGCCGCCTACGCCGTCGAGGCGCAGGACGGCGTCGAGGGTTCCACCCTGGAGCTGTACCGCACGGCCCTCAGGCTGCGCCGCAAACTGCTCGACGGCGAGGAGCTGGCCTGGGCGGCGGACGCCCCGGACGGTGTCCTGCAGTTCGACCGCTGCGAGGGCTGGCGGTGCGTGACGAACCTGTCCGGCACGGCGGTCCCGCTGCCCGCCGGTGAGGTGCTGCTGAGCAGCGCCCCCCTGGAGGACGGCCGGCTCGGGCCGGACACGACGGTGTGGCTCGGGCGTTAGGACAGCACCATGTCAACGGCACAAGCCTCGGGCGGCCCACCACCCGCACGGCCCAGCAGCGCGTGCCACCTGCGGGAATCCCCGGCGAGAATCGCTGGCAGAGTGCCGTCGACGTCCGCACAGGGAGCCCGCCCGCCATGAACAGGTCCAGCAAGACAGCAGCCGTCGCGGGGGTCGTCGTCGCGGGGGTGCTCGCGTTGCCCGGCCCGCCGGCGGCGGCCCGGGACGGTGAGCTGTGGGGTGCCGCGACCATCGCACCCGGCCGGGAGGGCATCGTCGGAGTCGCGGGCTCCCAGGGGGCGGCCTCGGGCGCCACGCTGACGCTGACGGCGCCCCGGGGCACCCGCGTGACGGCCACGCCGCTCGACGCGCCCGGCTACCTCGGCCGGGTCGCCGCCGACGGCCGCAGCGGAACGTACACCGTCACGGGCGGCGCGGCCGGGCAGTCGTGGCAGGGCCGTACGTTCCCCTTCGTGGTCGCGGTCCCCGCGGACGCCGTGCCCGGCACGCGGCTGCGCGACTGCGTCCTGCGGCTCACCGACGCGCAGGGCGTACGGCAGGCCGGCCGGTGCGCCGTGACCGTGGGCCTGGCCGGGCCGACGCTGACCCGCCCGTTGTCCGGTGTGCCGCTGGACGCCCGGCCGCGGATCGCCGGTACGGCACACCCGGGCGCCCGGATCACCGTCCGCGACAAGGACGACCGGGAGGCCTGCGCGGCCACCGCCGACCCCGACGGAACCTGGGCCTGCACCCCGGGCCCGGCGCTCCCGGCGGGCGCCAACCGTCTCCAGGCGGTCGCCACCCTGAACGGGGTGAGCGCCGTGAGCGAGCAGATCGCCATCTCGGTGGCGGACGCCGGCGCCGGTCAGTAGCGCACGGCCCGGGCCACCTCGGCCCGGACCTCGCCGGACAGGTCGTGGGTGCTGCGGGCGGTGGCCGTGGCGGAGTCGCCCGCCTGCACGTGGTCCACCGTGACGATGACCGTGTCGGTCAGCCGGCCCTCGGCGTCGGTGAAATCGACCTGGACGGCGAAGGACCTGGCCGAGTCGTCGGTGTTGTCGACGGTGACCTCGGCCCGGGCCCGGCTGTCGGAGCCGACGGTGGGCGTGCCGACCTTCACGTCGCCCTTGACGTCGATGCCGCCCCGGATGTCGTCGAGCCGGCGTCCGGCCTCCGCCGTGGCCGACTCCACCGCCTCGGAGGCCTGCGAGGCGATCGACCCGACCGCCGACTCCGCCTCGCGGGCGGTGTCCGCGGGGCTGTCGCCGCCGCAGCCGGTGAGCACGGCGGCCAGGCCGAGCGTCAGCGCCGCCCCGCCCGTCGCCCAGCGCGTCCGGTGGCGGGCAGCCATGTCGCCTCCCTGGTCCTACGGGGTTCGTACGGCCTCACGTGTGTCCGAGGCCGCCGCCGCCGAAGGACCCGCTGGATCCGGGCAGCCAGCGGCGGGGCTTCTGGTCCTTGCCCGTCCTGGTGCTCGAGTGGTGCAGCTCATGGGGCAGGAGCCGCTCGCCGTCGCGCGTCACGACCGGCATCTCGTCGGGTTCCCGCATCTCCCGCATCTCATGGACCGGCCCGCCGTCCGGGAGGTGCGGCTGCTCCTCGGGGCTGGGGTGGTGCGTGTCCTTGTCCATGACGCGCATCCCGACGCGCACGGACCAGATCAGTGCGAGGGCGATGATCGCCCCGCCGATGAAGGCGATGGTCACGGCGACCGCGTGATCTGACGACGCCGCCAGTAGTTCATACGTTGCCGTAGTCATGCTCCGATTATCGCCGACGTAATGCGATAAAGCGCCCGCAATGTCCTTACCTGGGCATCCGCACCGGACGCGCGGGCAACCTCTGCGGGGTCTGTGACGACCTGACGGTGATACCCCGTCCCCCCACACGAGGGAGATCACCATGCGCAGACACCTCGCACGGCTGCTCACCGTGCTCGCCGTCCTGGCGGCGGCGTTCGCCACCCCCGGCATGGCGAGCGGCAAGGCGCAGGCCGCCGACGAGTGGAACCCGCCCGCGCACCTCGTCCAGCCCCTGAACGAGGTGTGGAATCACGTCGAGTCGACCTACGGGAACCTGTACGGCTTCCGCAACTACGGCTGGGACCAGGTCATGGCCAACCGGGGAAGCGTCAACTACTGCGTCCGCTGGGAGTCCGACGCCCCCGTCAGCGCCGCCCTGCGCGACCGGATCCACGCCGCGCTGAAGAAGCAGTTCGGCAAGTGGATGACGGCCATGACCGAGAACGGCAAGGGGCACAACGCCTGGCCGTACACCAACGTCCCCGTCAACATCGTCGGCTGGGCCGTGAAGAACCGCTCCACCCTCCAGTGGACCGACAACTCCGTCGACATCTACACCGGCATCCTCGACAGCGGCGGCGCCCCGCAGTGCGCCCCGGACTGCGGCCGCTTCTTCCACCAGGACGGCAACTACTCGAAGTGCCCGGGCGGCGCCGCCCGCCACTACGACCAGTCGCTGTGGCTGACCAAGGGCTTCGGCGGCGGCGCGGGCGGCGACTGGGGCCAGCGCATGGGCCAGGAGTACTTCACCGGCGCCCTGAACCAGGAGAACATCCACATCTACCTGCACGAGGTCGGCCACACCTTCGGCCTCGACGACTTCTACGACTGGTCGCCGACCGGCCAGTGCTGCTTCCTGATGAAGGCGGGCAGCGCCGCGCAGATCACCGAGTTCGACAAGTGGATGCTGCGTGACTTCTGGCGCCATCTGAAGAGCCGCTACGGCCTCTGACCGACGCCGGGCGGTACGGGCGGCCCGGCTTCCGTGCCGCCCTGCGGGGTAGGGTGGAAGGACCCGGGGGAATGCCGCAACCGGTGGCCGACGGTCTTTCCGGCCACGCCCCCCGTTCGCAGCAGGAGCCCTGATGACGTCCGCCTCCTCGCACCCACCGCCCCTCCCGGCACCCTCCGAGGTCCGGCTGAGGCTCGCGGTCCAGCCGCGCCTCGGCCGCACGGCCCGCCGTATCGACGGGGCGTGGTGGCCCCGGTCGTACGACCTGGCCGCGGAACTGCCCGGGCTGCTGGCCGTGCTGCCGCGCTCCTGGGGCCGGATCAGCAGCGTCCTGGTCCACGGGGACACCTGGGTCGACTGCCCGGAGCACCTGGACGTCGCCGGACAGGAGGTCCACGTGGGCCACAGGGATTCGCCGACCACCCCGGACACCGTCTGCCTGCTCGCGCCCGGCCGGGGCCGCTGGGACCTGCTGGTGGTGCCGCCGGCTACGACGGAGGCGGAGGCGGTCCGGCTCATGGAGCGGGCCGTCACACAGGGCGAGTGACACCCGGGGGCCCCTGCCGTTCAGTGCGCGAGCAGCACCAGGACCAGGGCGATCAGCGCCGGGACGGTCTGGACGAAGAGGATCTTCCGGCTGGCGGTGGCCGCGCCGTACACCCCCGCGACCGCCACGCACACCAGGAAGAACACCGAGACCTGGAAGCCCACCGGGTCGGACGCCACCGCGCCCCAGAGCAGGCCCGCGGCGAGGAAGCCGTTGTAGAGGCCCTGGTTGGCGGCCAGGGCCTTCGTCCCGGCCGCGAACTCGGCGCTGGTGCCGAAGGCGGCACGGGCCCGCGGAGTGGTCCACAGGAACATCTCCAGCACCAGGATGTAGGCGTGGAGGGCGGCGAGAGCCAGCACCGCGATGGTGGCGAGGGTCGACATGGGCCGCATCATCGCAGGCTCGCCCCGCCGTCCTCGTTCGGGCCTCCCCGGGAGGCGGAGCGGGGCGCCGGGTGGCAGATTGCGGGCAGTGGAAGGCCGGGCCGGGCCGTCGCGTCCCCGCGTGTGCCGCTCGGGAGCCCGGCCCGGCCTTCCCGCCCCCGGCGGCGGGTCAGTAGCCGATCCGGAACGTCGCGTCCGCCCGGTCCGTGGCGGTGGAGACGGGGTCGATGCGCAGGGCGTAGTCGGAGTGGCGGATGTAGCGCGTCGGGTGGTTGTGCGAACGGAACGACGTCCAGGCCGAGTCCGCGAGCCCGGCGACCTTGTGGAACGTGGCGTCCTCGGCGAACGCCGACGTGCCGTCGTTGACGTCCAGCCGCAGCGCGTAGCTGTAGTGCCGCAGGTACCGGTCCGGGTAGTTGACCGACTGGAACGACACCCCGGACGCGGCGGCGAGGCCGGGGACGAGCTTCCACTGGGCGTCGGTGTACGGGTCGAAGGGGTAGGGGTCGATCCGGCCGGCGAAACCGGCGTGGCGGACGTAGCGGTCGGGGTGGTTGTACGACTTCAGCCGGTTCCAGGCCGGGGCTCCCCAGTGGGCGAGGAGGTTGTCGTACTGCGTGCCCGTGAGCGCCGCGATGCTGCCGTGCTTGGAGTTCACCGGCTGGGTGTAGCGGCGCTGGTCGACCGGTGTCCAGGTGCCGGAGGCCAGGTCGGTGGTCTGCCAGGCGTAGAAGACGCCGTTGGGCGTGTAGGTGTCGCCCCAGAGGTACCAGGTGTTCGACGACGACGACTTGACCAGGATCGGTGCCTCGGTGCCGCCGTGGGCCGCCGGCGTGCTGAAGCGCTGCCAGCTGCCCGGGGCGAGGGTGGCGGATCGCGCGCCGACCAGGGTCTGCTTCGAGCTGTCCTTGAAGTACATGTAGTTCGTGCCGCCGACGCCGAGGGCGAAGCTGCCGTCGATCACGTCGTAGCCCGGGTCGAAGAAGACCTGCGGCGCGGAGACCGTGCGGAAGTCGGTCGTGTAGTTGACCATCAGCACGTTGTGGCCGCTCGCGTTGACCGACGAGTAGACGATCCCGTACTGGCCGCGTGCGGCGTCCCAGAAGGCCTCCGGAGCCCAGCTGTGCGTGGTCATGTCGTGCAGCTTGAGCCTGCGGTAGCCGGTGAGGGAGCGCAGGTCGGCGGAGTCCCAGACGTGGATGTACTGGCTGTTGTAGCTCCAGTCGGTGCCCTTCAGGTCGGTGGCCAGCACGGCGAAGGTGCCGTCCTGCTTGCGCAGCACGAACGGGTCGCGCAGGCCGCCGGCGCCCTGGGTGGGGGTGACGACCGGCTTGTTCTGGTTGAGCGGCGTCCACTCCAGGCCGTCGAGGCTGACGGCCAGGTGCAGGCCGTAGTCGGTGCCGAGGCCGTTCGGGGACTCGGTGAAGTAGGCCATCACGAACGCCGGGCCCGTCGCCGCGCCGGCCGGACCTGCGCCCAGGGCCAGATCGGCGGTCAGAGCGAGCGGTACGGCCGCGGCCATGCCGAGGACATGGCGGCGTGAGGGTCTGTCGGGGGTTCTGCGGGGAGTGGTCATGGCGGCTCGGCCTTCCGTCGGGGATACGGAGCGCAGCGTGTTCGATATTGCGAACGCAGTTCGGCAATTCGGCCAGACCGTAGGGCTGGGACGTGTGTGGCGTCAATGAGTCGGACGGGACGGAGAACTCCCCGACGCGGCGGGGATGCACGGCGAACTCCGGGTCCGGGTCCGCCGTTCGGCCGAGGGGGTGGCTCGCGCGGTCGCGAACGGTGGCCGTTCGGCCGAGGTGGCGGGAGCCGTCCCGGCAGGAGATTGAGGGTCGGCCCTCGAACCGTGACAGAGGTGAGGGCCCGTCCCTCCGCCCTGTCCCAGGAGTACGGCCATGGCCCTTCAGTTCCAGTCCGCGTCGAGCGCGCCGGTGGACCCCGCCCCACGCGCGCTCCGTCACCGGGACGGCCTGCGACGGACCCCGCGCGGAGCGCGCTGGGACGGCCTCTACTGGGCTGGATCGGCCGTGCTCGCACTCGCGCTGGCCGCGGTGACGACGCTGCCCGCCCACCGGGTGTGGGGCGGGTGCGCGGCCGTCGGCTACGCGGTGGCGGCCGTCCTGGCCGGCCGCAGCCGGTACGCCTGGGGCCGGGCGAGCGCGCTCGCGGCGGTCGCGGGCTCGGTGCTGTTGCCGCTGGCGGTGCTGATGGTGCTGGGCACGGCACAGCCGGAGGTCGGCGTCGTCGAGCACTCCGGCGACCTGCTGCTCGCCACCGGCAGCCCCTACGCCCCGCACCCGTCGCTCGTGGACGACTTCAACCCGTACCTGCCCGGCATGGCCCTCCTCGGCCTTCCCCACGCCCTGCTGGGCGACACCCCGCTCACGGACGCCCGGCTGTGGTTCGCGGCGGTGTTCCTGGGAGCGCTGGCAGCGGCGGCCCGTTCCGGGGGCGGCTGGGTGCGCGGGGGCGTCGCCGTCGCCCGCCGGGGCCCGGCGGGCGAGGCCGAGCCCGCGCTGCCGACCGCGCGTCGGAGCCCCGGGGTCCCTGCCGCCGCACCTACGAGCCCGGCCGCTCCGGCCAACCCCGCGCTGCTGCTGGCCGGTTGTCCGGCCGTCGCTCTGGCGTTGGCGGTGGGTGGGGTCGATCTGCCGGTGATCGGCCTGATGTGTCTGGGGCTGGCCCTGGCGGGGCGGCGTGGCGGGGCCGTCGGCGCGGGGGCGGCGATGGGAGCCGCGGCGGCGCTGAAGTGGACCGCCTGGCCGCTGCTGCCCGTCGCGCTGGTGCTGCTCGCGGTGATGGCGGGGCGCCGGGCCGCCGTGCGCGCCGCGGTGACCGCCCTGGCGGTGGCGGCGGCCGGCGTCGTGCCGTTCGCCCTGGTCGATCCGCACGCTTTCGTCGAACACGTGGTGCTGTTCCCGCTCGGCGCGGCCGGCGCCGGATCGCCGGCGACCAGTCCGCTGCCCGGTCACCTGCTCGCCACCCATGTGCCCGGGGGCCGCGCCATCGCGGTGGCGGCGCTGGCGGCGACCGCCGTCGGGATGGCGGTCTGGCTCCTGGCCCGCCCGCCGCGCACGGTCGTCGCCGCGGCGGACCGCGTGGCCCTCGGACTGGCCCTGGCCATGTGCCTGATGCCGGCCACCCGCTTCGGCTACCTCGTCTATCCGCTGGTGCTGGCCGTGTGGTTCCGGCGAGACCGGCCGGCACCCACCGAAGGAGACACCGCGCATGTGGCTTGACACCGGACGCCGGAGCCCGCGAGCGCAGTCGAACACGCACCTCACCCGGGTCGCCGCCCTGGCCGTGGCGGCCCTGGTCGGTGCCCAGCTCCTCGCCTCGTGCGACACGAACGCCCTCACGGCCGACCGGCACGTGAAGTCCATTGAGAACAAAGGCGGTTGTGGTCATTTCTGCCATCGACCGGCCGATAAACGATCATCCCCTGGGTGGATGTAAGGAGCATCCGCTTCCCGTGACGATGACCCCGACCTTTTCGAACACCGAGGAAGGGGAAAGCCGTTGCGTATCGCCAGGCTTCTCGGAACCGCCCTGGGCACCACGTTGCTGACGACCGCCGTGCTGACCGCACCCGCGCACGCCGGCCCGGCAGCGCCGCCCGCGGGGCCCGTGGACCGCACGTCGCTCGACAGAACCGCCCTGCGCGACTCGCTGGACGCCATCCACGAGGCGGGCATGTACGGCGTCTTCTCGTCCGTCAGAGACGGCGGCGAGCGGTGGGCCGGCGCCTCCGGCGTCGCCGACGTGGAGACCGGACGCCCGGTCACCCCGGGCATGCGGCACCGGGTGGGCAGCATCAGCAAGACCTTCACCTCCGTCGCCCTGCTCCAGCAGGTGGAGCGCGGCCGCGTCCGGCTCGACGCACCCGTCGGCGACTACCTCCCCGACCTCATGCCCGGGGAACGCGGCCGGCAGATCACCGTCCGTATGCTCCTGAACCACACCAGCCATATCGGCGACTACGTCGTGGGTGCCTTCCCCTCCCTCGTCGAGGGCTCGACCGCCAGCCTCGACGAGGAGCGCTTCCGCTCCATCCGTCCCGGGGAACTCGTCCGGCTGGGCCTCGCGGCCCCCGCCACCGGACGCCCGGGCGAGCTGCCCGGTTCGTACTCCAACACCAACTACGTCATCGCCGGGCTGCTCCTGGAGAAGGTCACCGGCCAGGACGCCGAGAAGCACATCACCCGCAACGTCATCGACCGGGCCGGGCTGCGCCACACGTCCTTCCCGCGCACCCCGTACATCAAGGGCCCGCACCCGCGGATGTACGAGTCGTTCTTCGGCCTGATCGACCCGCCGCGCGACTACAGCGTCTACGACATGTCCTGGGCCTACACGGCGGGAGCGGTCGTCTCCACCACCGACGACCTGAACCGCTTCTACCGCGCCCTGCTCGGCGGGAAGCTGATCGGCAAGGCCTCCCTGGACGAGATGACGCGCACGGTCCCGGTGAGCGGCTTCGACTACGGCCTCGGCATCTACTCGCTGGACCTGCCCGGCTGCGGCCGCTTCTGGGGCCACGACGGCGCGGTGTTCGGCGCCGGCATGACCGCGCTGTCCAGCCGGGACGGCAAGCGCCAGGTGGCTCTCGCGCAGAACCTGATGAAGTACCAGAGCCTCGACGACAACGGCCTCCCGCAGCCGCACGCGATCGACGACGCCCTCCACGGGTACGTCGTCCGCGCCCTCTGCCCGGCCGACTCCGGGTCCGCTCCCGGGGCCGGTCTCGCGAGCCCGGACGGCCGTGGCGGGCTGAGCAAGCGGTTGTCCGGAATCGACCATTCTCAGTTGACCAAGGGCCTCAAGTTTGATCGGCTGTCCCACTAGCCTTGTTCGATTCTGGTCGATCATTTCATGGCTCCCTGGGGGGGAGCTTGTGACAAGTTGGGGAGTTTCCTTGATGCATCACGATTCCGTCGTGCTGCGCCGCGCCAGATTCCGGCGCGGCGCCGCCGCCCTGACCTTCGTGGCGTTGACCGCCGGCACCGCCCTGACGGGCACGCCGGCCGCCACGGCCGCCGGCAGCGCGGCCCTCGCCGGGAAGACCTGCACGCCGGCGGAGGGATTCTCCGGCTGTCGGCTGTTCGACCCGACGGGCGCCCGCGAGGAGTTCCAGGTCCCGGCCGGCGTCACGGCGCTGGACGTGCGGGCATGGGGCCAGGGCGGCGAGGGCACCCCCTCCGCCAACGGCGGCGCGGGCGGCTACACCGCGGGCACGCTCAGCGTCACGCCCGGGGAGCGGCTGTCGCTCGCGGTCGGCGTCCAGCGCTTCGGTGACGCGCTCGGGGGCGCGGGCGGCGGCAAGCATGCCGCGGCCGGCGGCAACAGCAGCGGCGTCCGCGCCGGCGACGGCAAGCCGCTGCTCATCGCCGCCGGTGGCGGCGGCGGTGGGTACGGCAGCAAGGAGCCCGGCCAGGGCGGTCCCGGTGGCGGCGAGCGCGGCCAGGACGGCACCGAGTCGGAGCGCGGCGGCAAGGGCGCGGCCGGTCCCACCGGTGGCGCGGGCGGCGGCAACGGTTCCTCGGGCGCCGACGCGTCCGGGGGCGGCAAGGGCGGTGCGGGCGGTTCCGGTTCGGGCGGCGAAGGCGGAGGCGGCGGCGCCGGCTACGCGGGTGGCGGTGGCGGCGGCACGGACGAAGCCGGGGGCGTGGTCGGCAGCGGCGCGGGCGGCAGCAGCTACGTCGACCCGGGTCGGGTGACCGGCGCCCGGCTGCTCAGCGGCAACCGCCTCGAGGCCCCGGCCAAGTCCGACCCCTTCTGGCAGGCTTCCGACGAGCCGGTGCGCGGCGGCATCGCCGAGGGCGGCCGCAACTCCGGCCGCTCCGGCCACGGGCGGATCGTCTTCCAGTGGAAGACCTCCGCGATCGCGGAGCTGACCCAGGCCTCCGGAGCCGGCCAGACCGTCCCGCCGGGCGGCGACGCGGACCCGGTGGCCGTGGTGGCCCGGGACAAGGCCGGCAACCCGGTCGAGAACGCCTCCGTCACCTTCACGGTCGAGGACCCGGACAAGCTCGGCGCCTTCTTCTTCGTCAAGGACGACGCCGACACCACCAAGCTGGCCGTGCCGACCGACGCACGGGGCCGCGCCCAGTCCGCGCCGCTCCGGGCGGGCATCCGCAAGGACGGCGAGTTCGCTGTCCGCGCGGAGGTCGACGGTGCCTCGACGGTCTTCACCGTGAAGGTGAAGAAGTCGTCCTACACCGTGAGCGTCGCGGGCGGTGACGACCAGCAGGCCGAACAGGGCGAGGACTTCGAGGAGGCCCTCCAGGCCCGCGTGGCCAAGTCGGGCACCACGGCGCCGGCCGGCACGGAGGTCGAGTTCCGGGTCGAGGACGACAGCGACGACGCCCCCCGATTCGAGGACGGCGAGCAGGTCGTCCGCGTCAAGACCGACGCATCGGGCAAGGCCACGGCCCCGACCCTGACCGCCGGTGAGGGCACGGGCACGTACACCGTCGCCGCGTCGGTCGGCGACGCCATGACCCAGTTCGCGGTCGAGGTCGTCGACGGTGACGGGCCCTCGCACTCCCCGAGCCCCACGACCGACCCGAGCCCCTCGGCCGACCCGAGCCCGTCGCCCAGCACGAGCACCTCGGGCACGACCGGCGGCACCGGTTCCTCGACCACGGGCGGCACGTCGACGAACCTCGACAACGGCAGCCTCGCCTCGACCGGCGCCGGCGGCATCGGCCTCCTCCTCGGGGCAGCCGCGGCCCTGGCCACGGCGGGCTTCGTGGCGTTCCGCCTCGCCCCGCGCCTGAAGCTCCGCTCCCGCGACCGGGCCTGACAACGCTTCACCACGACTGCCCGCCCCCGATCGCCGGGTGCGGGCAGTCGCCGTTTCCACCGCGGACTTGAGGGTTCGCCGTACGTCGGCCCCCAATTGCCGCGGGGACCGGTCACGACGGCCGGGAGAAGTCTCCGGGGTCCCTTCAACGAAACGATTGAAGTCATGGATACCCGAGTCATCGAATCCGCCCCCAGGACACGAGGGTGGTGGACGCTCTCGGCCGTGAGCGCGGCCCAGCTCCTCGTGGTCCTGGACGGGACCATCGTCAACATCGCACTGCCCTCCGCGCAGAGCGCGCTCGGCATGTCCGACGGCAGCCGGCAGTGGGTGGTCACCGCATACGCCCTCGCCTTCGGCGGGCTGCTGCTGATCGGCGGCAGAGTCAGCAGCGCCCTCGGCCACCGGCGTACGTTCGTCATCGGCCTGGCCGGCTTCGCCGTCGCCTCCGCGCTCGGCGGGGCCGCCGGGAACCCGGAGACGCTCTTCGCGGCCCGGGCCTTACAAGGCGTCTTCGCAGCCGTGCTCGCGCCCGCGGGGCTTTCGCTGCTGACCACGACGTTCACCGAGCCACGCGAACGCGGCCGGGCGTTCGGCGTGTTCGCCGCCGTCGGTGCCGCCGGATCGGCCGTCGGACTGATCGCGGGCGGGCTGCTGACCGAGTACGCGGGCTGGCGGTGGTGCCTGTACGTCAACGTCCCGGTCGCGCTGCTCGCCGCGCTCGGCACGGCATTCGTGCCGGCGGACCGCCCGCTCCGCGGCGAGGGACGGCTCGACGTCGCGGGCGCGCTGCTCAGCGCCGCGGGCTTCGCCACTGTGGTGTACGCCTTCAACGAAGCCGAACCGTACGGCTGGGGTTCGGCGAAGGTGCTCACGCTGCTCGCCGCTGGTGTCCTCCTGCTGGCCGCGTTCGCCGTGGTCGAGTTCCGCGCCCCTCACCCGCTGCTGCCGATGCGGGTGCTGCTGCACCGCGCCCGGGCGGGGGCGCTGCTGTCGATCACCCTGATGTTCGTCGCGATGTTCGGCTACTACCTCTTCATGAGCTACTACACCCAGACCGTCCTCGGCTATTCGCCGGTCCGGGTGGGCCTGGTCCTGATCGTCAACGCCCTGGCCGCCCTGCTCGGCTCCACCCTCATCGCCGGGAAGCTGCACGGACGCGTCGCGCCCGCGGCGCTGATCGTGCCGGGTCTGGTCGCCGCGGCCGCCGGAGTGCTCATCCTGACCGGCCTGACAGCGCGGAGTACGGACGTCCTGCCGCTGTACCTGGCACCCGCCCTGGTCCTCACCGGGCTCGGGCTCGGCTGCGTCCTGCCCCCGACGGCCGGCCTGGCCACCGCGGACGTACCGCTGCGCGACATCGGAGCCGCGTCGGCCGCCTACAACGCCTCCCAGCAACTGGGAGCCGCACTCGGCACCGCGCTGCTCAACACCGTGGCGGCCAGTGCCACGGCGTCCTACGTGGCATCAGCGGGCCGCACCACCCCGGCCGAGGCCTCCGTCCACGGTTACACCACGGCCCTCACCGTCGCCTTCGGCATCCTGCTGGCCGCCGCGTGCGTCGCCGGACCGCTGATCGCGACCCGCGCCGCACGAGGGGACAGGAGGTGAGAGAGGGTGTGTTTTGCGGAACCTTTGCCCAGGGACCGGGCGTTGATCCGGTGAGCGCGCGGGAGCGGGTTCGCGAGATGACTCCGACTAATACCGAGGTGACTCAATGGCAATGTGGGACAAGCTCAAGGACCAGGCCAAGGCTCTCCAGCAGGCTCAGGGCGGGCGCGGCGCGGCCGGTGGGCACGGTGCGACCGGTGGGCACGGCGGGACGAGGTCCGGCGGTGGCAGCAAGGCCCAGTTGGTCGGTCTGTTCAAAACGCAGCTCGGGTCGCTGAAGAACGAGTTGAAGAGCGGCGCGTACCGGGACGCGAGCATGGCGATGTGTGCCCTGGTCGCGGCGGCCGACGGGCAGGTGGATCCGGCCGAGCGGCAGCAGGTCGAGTCGATGATCCTCAGCAACGACGTGCTGCAGAACTTCCCGCCGGAGCAGCTGCGGCAGCGTTTCAACAAGCATGTCGACCAGCTGACGATGAACTTCCAGCACGGCAAGGCCGAGGCCATGCAGGAGATCGCCAAGGCCGCCAAGAAGCCCACCGAGGCCCGGGCGGTGATCCAGACCGGCATGGTCATCGCCGGCGCCGACGGCCACTTCTCCCAGGCGGAGGCGACGGTCCTGCGCGAGGCCTGCGCGGCGTTGGGGGTGTCTCCCGCCGAGTTCCAGCTCTGACCAGCGAGCCGGCGCGGCGGCGGCCCCGGGATCTACTGGGGGGCGCGCAGTGCGTCCACGGCCAGGCGGGCCGCCGTGCCGATGACGGCGTCGGCGGCGGGCAGGAGCGCGGAGGTGCGGGCCGTGCGCGTGAAGACGGCGACGGCGTAGCGGCCTCCGTCGGGGTACTCGACGACGCCGACCTCGTTGCGCACGGTCGGCAGGCTGCCCGTCTTGCCCGCTACATGCACGTCGTCGAAGGGGAAGCCGGACGCCAGCCGGTGCGGCCACACCTGGAGCCCGAGGATCCGGCGGATGGCCGCGCCGTGCTCGGGTGTGCACGCCTCGTCGCGCCAGACGGCGGAGAGCAGACGCGTCATGTCGCGCGGGGTGCTGTGGTTGGTGCGGGCCGGGTCGAGCGCCCGCAGCCGGGCGACGACGTGCGGGTCGGCCAGCGACCGTGCGCCGCCGGGACCGGCGTCCTCCTTGATGGTGGCGAGGAGTTCGCCGAAGGTGTGGACGGCGTACGTGCGGGTGAGACCGAGGCGGGCCGTGGTGCGGTTGACGGCGTCGAGACCGACGTGTGCCAGCAGCAGGTCGGCGGCGGCGTTGTCGCTGACGGACATCATCAGATAGGCGAGGTCGCGCAGGGACAGCCGGGCGCCGTCGAGCATGGCGGCGAGTCCCGTCGGGCCGGCGGTGCGGCCCTGCGGCGGGCACTCGATCTGCTCGGCGAGGTCCAGGGTCCCCGCCGCGGCCTGCTCGTGGAGCGTGACGAGCAGACAGAGCTTGTGGACGCTGGCGGTGCAGACCGGCTGGTCCGCCCCGGCGTCGAGCTGCGCACCGCTGTCGATGTCGACGGCGTGCAGCCGGCCGGTGACCCCGGCGTCGGCGAAGGCCTCGTGGATGCGGGCGAGGGCGTCGGTCACAGCCAGTACTCCGATGCCGGGCGCAGGTGCAGCGGGCGGGAGGGCAGGTCGGGTGTCGCGCCGGCGGTGCTGCGCAGCGCGTGCGCGGCGGCCTCGGCGAACGCGGACACGGCGGCGTCCCCGCGCCCCGCGGGCCAGGCCACGGAGTGCCGCAGGGCCAGCGGCGCGCCGGTGAGGGGCCGCCATACGACGCCCCCTTCCGGGTCCGCGTCCTCTTTCGCGTGCCCGTGCGTGTCCCGCGGGCTGAAGGCCACGGCCTCCGTGGACAGCACCAGTCCGCGTACGAAGCTGGCGCCCAGGGCGTGGCGTACGGCGGGTGGGGTGTAGCCGTTGCGGGCGCAGGTGGTCAGGAGGTCGTCGTAGACCGCGGGGGCACCGGCGCGGGGGAAGAGGATCAGGTCCCGGCCGGTGAGGGAGGCGAGCGGTACCTCGTCGAGCCCGGCCGCCGCGTCGCGTGGCAGGAGCACGCCCAGTTCGCGCCGCAGCACCGGGCCCAGTTCGAGCCCGGAGACGTCGCAGGGGTGGTGGATCAGCCCGACGTCCAGCTCGTGCGCGGCGAACCGCTCCAGTTGCTGGCCGGTGGACAGCTCGTGCAGCTCCAGCTCCAGGCCGCTCGCGCCCGTGCCGGTGAAGCCCGCCAGCAGCGCGGCGACGGTCTCCCCGGAGAGGTCCGGCGGCAGCGCGGCACGCAGCAGGCCGGTCTCGCCGTCCCTGATGCGGCGCGCGGTGGCCATGAACGCCTCGGAGCGGGCGAGCACCTGCCGGGCCTCCGCCAGCAGCAGCGCCCCGGGCTCGGTGAGGGCCACCTGTCGGCTGGTGCGTTCGAAGAGCCGGACGCCCAGGTGCCGCTCCAGGCGCTGGATGCGCTGCGAGAGCGGCGGCTGGGCCATGCCCAGACGAGCCGCGGCACGGCCGAAGTGTGACTCTTCTGCAACAGCCACGAAGCACTCCAAGTGCCGCACCAGGTCCACGAACAGGAAGCATATCCGTTTGGTATTGATCCGAGATCGATACCGGTCTTGGACAAGGTGCCAGGGCCGCTGCTGTTCTCGGCGCATGGATCACCACGACCACACCAGCGTCATCACCGGGGGCCGCAGGCCGCGCCGGACGGCTGTGCGGGCCGTCACCGCGGGCGCGGTGGTGCTGGCCGTCGCCGCGGGCGGGGCGTACGCGGCAGGGCTCGGCCCCTTCGAGCGGGACACCGGGCCCGACCCCGCGGCCGGGAAACAGGCCCGCGCGTTCCTCGCCGACTGGGCCGCCGGTCGGCTGCCGAGCGCGGCCGGCCGCACGACCAGTCCCGGCACGGCACAACGGGTGCTGGACAGCTTCACCACCGGCCTCGACATCAGCGGACCGAAGCTCACGGCCGAGCCGGCGGCCGAGGCCGAGGACGGCACGGTCACCGTCCCGTTCACCGCCCGGATGCCCGTCGAGGGCCTGGGCACCTGGACCTACGAGTCGAAGCTGCCGCTGCGCGAGCAGAGCGACGGCAGCTGGAAGGTGGACTGGACGCTGTCCCTCGTCCACCCGCGCCTGAGCGACGGCGAGAAGTTCCGCCTCGAACGCGAGGAGACGAAGCCCCCCGAGGTCACCGACCGGGAGGGCACGGCCCTGTCGGGGGCGGAGTTCCCCTCCCTGGGGCCGGTCATGGCGCAGCTCGGCGGGAGCGGCGAGGGTACCGGCCCGCGCGGGGCGATCCAGTTGGTCGACCGGGCCACCGGGAAGGTCGAGCGCACGGAGGCCAGGTTCGGTGCGCGGACGGTCCGGGACGAGGGCCCGGTCCGCACGACCCTCGACGCCGGCTGGCAGGCCGCCGCAGAGAAGGCCCTGGCCGCCCACGCCGACGGCAAGAACGCCGCGCTCGTCGCCCTGCGGATCGACGACGGCGAGATCCTCGCCGTGGCGAACTCCCCGTCGTCCGGCTTCAACCGCGCGCTGTCCGGCACCTATGCGCCCGGCTCCACCTGGAAGATCGTCACCAGCAGCGCCCTGCTGCTCAAGGACGCCGTCGCACCGGACGACGTGGTGGACTGCCCCAAGCACCTCACGGTGGGCAAGCGGTTCCAGAACGTGGAGCTGTCCGAGCACCCGGGCGCCACCTTCCGCAAGGACTTCACCGAGTCGTGCAACACCGCGTTCATCAGCCTGCGCGACCGGCTCGACGACGGGGAGCTGGGTGAGGTGGCCCGCGAGTACTTCGGCGTGGGCCAGGAATGGCACGTCGGGGCGCCCTCGTACGACGGGTCGGTGCCGGTGCCGAAGGACGAGACGGAGAAGGCCGCCTCGATGATCGGGCAGGGCCGTGTGCAGGCCAACCCGCTGATCATGGCGTCCGTCACCGCGACGGCCGTCTCCGGCACCTTCCACCAGCCCTCGCTCACCGAGGGGAACGCCGAGGGGAACGAGGACACGACCCGCACGACCCCGCTGCCGCGGGGCGTCGTCGCCCAGCTGCGCGAGATGCTGCGCGCCACCGTCACCGACGGCACCGCGCGCGTCCTGTCCGACCTGCCCGGCGAGATCGGCGCCAAGACCGGCACCGCCGAGGTCTCCGACGACCAGGACAACAACGGCTGGCTCGTCGCGCACCGCGGCAACGTCGCCGTCGCCTGCGTCGTCGAGGAGGGCGTCACCGGCGGCGGCTCCGCCGGGCCGGTCGTCCGCGACCTGCTGGCCGCCGCCCCCGGCGACTCCGAGTGAACGGGAGGGCCCTGGTGAAGGGAGCCTCCGAATGAGAGGAGCACCACGCATGTCCGTCGACGGGCCCGCCTCGTCCCGCCGCGCCTTCCTGGCCGCCGCGGCGTTACTTCCCCTCGCCGGCTGTGGCACGGCCGGCCGGGACACCGACCACGCCGACCGAGCCACCACGACCACCCGGCCCGCCCCGGAGCCGAGCCGCCGCGCACCCGCCCCACCCGTCCACCGACCGCGCCTGGCGGACCTGGAGCGCGAGTACGGCGCCCGCGTCGGCGTCTACGCCCTCGCGACCGGCACCGGCGCCACGGCGGTCCACCGCGCCGACGAGCGCTTCGCGTTCTGCTCGACCTTCAAGGCCCTGGCTGCGGCGGCGGTCCTGCACCACCGCTCCCTCGACGGCCTGGACCGGCGCGTCACCTACACGCGGGCCGACCTCGAGTCCACCACGCCGATCACCGGACGGCACGTCGCGACCGGCATGACCCTCCGCCAGCTCTGCGACGCCGCCGTCCGCTACAGCGACGGCACGGCCGGCAACCTGCTGATGCGCGACCTCGGCGGCCCGGCGAAGCTCACCGCCTATCTGCGCGGACTCGGCGACACCGTCAGCCGCATGGACCACTACGAACCCGAACTGCACGACGTACGACCGGAGGACCCCAGCGACACCACCACCCCCCGCGCCATCGCCACCGACTTCCGCAAGCTGCTCCTGGGCACCGCCCTGCCCGCCGGTGAACGCGCCCTGCTGACGGACTGGCTCTCGCACAACGCCACCACGGTCGGCGCCCGCCGCATCGGGGCCGGACTCCCCAAGGGCTGGCAGGTGGCCGACAAGACCGGCACCGGCAACTACGGCAGGGCCAACGACATCGCGATCGTCCGCCCGCCCCGCACCGAGCCGCTCGTCCTGGCCGTCATGACCGACCGGCCCGGCTACGACGCCGAACCCTCGGACGCCCTGATCGCCGAAGCCACCGCCCGGACCGTCACCGCCCTGGGGCTCTAGAGGGCCCGGGCTCTGGAGGCCCCGGCGCCCCGGTGGCTTATAACGGGGCCATGATCTACCACTCCATACCGCTCACCGACTGGCACGCCGCCCCCGACGGGCCGTACGCGCCCGCCTCCCTCGCCGAGGAGGGCTTCGTGCACTGCTCACCGGACGAGCCGACCACGCTCGCCGTCGTCAACGCCTTCTACCGGGACGCGCCCCGGCCCCTGCTGGTGCTCGCCCTCGACGAGGCCCGCCTCACCGCGCGGGTGGAGTGGGAGGCGGCGGCCCCCGCCCCGCCGCCCGGGGTCCACGAGGACACCCTGTTCCCGCACGTGTACGGCCCCCTCGACCGGGACGCCGTCGACCACGTCCTCGAGGTGCGGTGGGACGAGCGGGGCCGCGCGGTGGGCCTGGGGACACGAACGGGTGAGCGATACGACAGGATGACCGGGTGAGCGATCAGGAAACACCCGTCACCGGCAAGGACCCCACCCCGGGCCCCGCCCTTCGCCCGGTCCGTGGCGCGGCCCGCCGCGCCATCGCCCTGCTAGCCCTCGCCGCGCTGGCCTGGACGGCCCGGGCGGTCTGGCACGTCCGGCTCGCCGTGACCGGGCAGCCGGCCTCCGGCCCGCCGGACCAGGGAGGCGGCCAACACCGCCCGCTGACCGCCCTCGAGGACTCCTACCACCAGGTCAGCTCCATGGGCGGCGCCGTCACGCTGCTCTGCGCGCTCGCGTTCCTGCTCTGGCTGGACCGCGTCCGCGACAACGCCCGTGCCCTCTCGGGCGCGGAACCGCGGTACGGATACCTCTGGCTCTTCCTGGGCTGGATCATCCCCGTCGTGAACCTGTGGATACCCCGGGGCATCGTCGCGGACGCCCACCGGTCCGTCTTCCCCGACCGGCGGCTGCCGGCCGTCGTGAACTGGTGGTGGGGCCTGTGGCTGGCCGGTCTGGCCGGTGGCGTGGGCCTCATCTACGCCGACTCCACGGACGAGATCATCGCCCGCGCCTACACGGGCGTCCTGCCCCTGCTCGCCGCCGACGCCGTGATCGTGGCGGCGGCCGGGACCGCCGCCCTCATGATCCGCACGCTCACCACGGCACAGCAGCAGCGCATGGACGAGACGGCACGGCCCGACGCCTGACCGACCTGGGCTCGGGATTGCCCCCTAGAGCCTGTCGTTTGGATCACGCCGCAGACGCGGGGTCTGGTACGCGCATCTGCGGCGTTGTCGTCGGTTGCCGACTCCCCCACGCTCGGCTTCGCTCGCGCGGGCGGTGCCCCCATCGCGTCGACGCCCTCCTCCGCCTTGCAGCCGCACGCACCGGACCCCGCTCACCGGCGCTGATCAGCGCTGTCGGTTCCCTGCGACCTGATCCAAACGACAGGCCCTAATGCCCCAGCGGCCGGTACACCGACGCGACGAACGAGGCGGTCACCCGCACCGGCACCGCCAACTCCCCGACACGATGCCGCAGTTCCGCCTCATCGACGTGACGCGCGGCCGGGCTCATGGCCACCAGACCGGCGACGTCCTCGGCGGTGAGGCTCATGGTGTACTCCAGCGACTCGGCGCGCTCGTGCCGGAAGCGGTCCGCCAGGGTCCGGCGCAGGCGTTCCTCCTTCCTGGGGTCGACCGCCAGCAGCCCCACGGACCGGCGCAGTTCGCGCAGGTGCCGGTCGCTGGGTGTGACGACGAGCAGGGCGCCGTCCGGCCGGAGGACACGGTGGAACTCCGGCCCGTTGCGGGGCGCGAAGACGTTGAGCACGAGATGGGCGCAGCCGGACCGGACGGGCCACGGCTGCCAGACGTCCCACCCGGCGGCCTCACCGCGGGCGTGCGCGCGGGCCGCGGCGCGCAGGGCGTGCGCGGAACTGTCCAGCCCGAGCCCCATGGCCCCGGGGAGCGCGTCCAGGACCGATGCGAGGTAGTGACCGGTGCCCGCCCCGGCGTCCAGCACGACGGCGTCGGGCGGGGCGAGTTCCGTGGCGAGCCTCGCGAGGGTACGGGCGAGCGGGTCGTAGTGCCCGGCCCGGAGGAACGAGCTGCGGCACCTGACCATGTCGGCCGAGTCGGCGCTCGCGGCGCGCCGGTGGCCGGTCAGCAGACTGACGTATCCGTGGCGGGCGATGTCGAAGGTGTGCCGGTCGGCGCACCGCAGCGCACCGTCGGCGCGCTCCAGGCCCGACGTACACAGGGGGCAGGTCAGGACGGTCAGCAGCCGGTCGGACGGGCGACGTCGGCCGGTTCCCGTAGGAGTGGTCGGCATGAATGCTCCTCGACAGCTCAGCGGGGCAAGAGCGCCGCGCCGAGCTGGATGCAGGCGGTGAACGGAGAGTCGTCGGCGCCCGCGGACGGCGGGCACGCCGAGGACGGCGACGTGACCGAGTCACGTCGCCGTCCTCACCGCGGTGTCAGAGGAAGCAGTGCGGAATGCCGGTGCATGCCATACGGCCAGGCTACCGGCTGCCCCCGAACGTCACGACGAGCCGCCCGTCCGAGGCGAACGACCAGCGCAGGGCCCCGGCGTAGGAGGAGCAGCGGGAGCCGTTCGAGCCGGACCAGAACTGGTTCGAGCCGTCGGAGCCGCCGATGATCCGGTCGTTCGACCCGCTGTCGCACGAGGTGTTGTTCCGGAACACCGACGTGCTGCCCGAGTCGAAGTTGAAGTTGCGTTGCTCGTTGCCGATGCTCACGTTGTCCGAGACCTGCATCGCGCCGGTGTTGCTGTTGTAGGTGAACCCGTGCTTGCCGTTCTCGTAGGCGATGCTGCGCCGGACGATGTGGTTGACGCCGATGTCGTCGCCGCCGAGCTTGTAGCCGTTGCGGTCGCCGTTGCCGGCCTGGGAGCCGTCGCTGAGGGTGCCGTTGTCGTAGGCGAGGGAGTCCTCGATGGTCACGGCGCCGATGGGGCCGGTGTCCGTCTTGGTATAGAGGTCGTAGCCGTCGTCGATGTTGTTGTGGGCCACGGTGTAGCGGAAGACGTTGCCGGGTCCGACGGTGAGCTTCGGGGCGAAGCCGTCGGCGTCCTCGCCGTCGGAGTCGACGTTGTCGTGTGATTCCGCGCTGAGGATGAGGTTGTTGGACGGCCACTGGTCCTTGGGCGTGCTGGAGAGCGCCCGCGAGAGCTGGAGCCCCGAGTCGCGGTTGAAGCGGGTCACCGTGCGCTCGATGACGTTGTTGCTGCCGCCGATGAAGATGCCGTTGTCACCGGCCCGTTCGACGACGATGCCCTTGACGTGCCAGTACGACGCGTTGACGGCGAGGCCGCGGTTGGCCGGGTCCTCGCTCTGGGCGGAGAAGTTCAGTACGGGGGTCTCGCCCGGGTAGGCGAACAGTTCGGTGCGGTCGCCGGAGGTGCCGTTCCGGCCCGCCGGGATGGTGACCGTCTGGGAGTGGCGGTAGGTCCCGCCGCGCACGTAGATCGTGCCGCCGGCGGAGATGCGGCTGATCGCGGAGGTGAGGGTCGTCGGGTTCGGCTCGGTGCCGGCCGCGCTGTCGGTGCCGTTCGGCGACACATAGAGGACCGGGCCGGTGGGCTGGGGGTTGCTGTCGCCCGTCTCGACGTCGAGGTGGTCGATGTTGGGCAGGCCGCCGGAGGTGGTCGGGGCCAGCCGGACGGTGTTGCTGCCCGACCGCAGCGGCACGGTGAGTGTCTTGGTCGCCCAGGTGTTCCAGGCACCTGTGCCCTCGAAGGACGCCGTGGTGGCGGTCGTGCCGTTGACCACGATGTTCGCGGCGCGTGGGGAGGTCGTGCCGTTGGCGAAGCGGACCTTCAGGGTCGCCGTGCCGGCGGCGGGCGCGGTGACGGTGAACTGCGCGTAACCGCCGGTTGCGTTGTCGCCGTTGCAGAAGCCGCTGCCGGAGTATCCGGCCCAGTTCGATTCGATGGCGCCGGCGCAGACGGCCGGTGACGTCTCGGCCTCGTACCGGGTGGTCGCCGCCTGTGCCGTGGTCCCGGACAGCGCGACGAGGCTGCCGGCCAGGAGGCCGACGGACGCGATCACTGGTCTCAGGTGCATCTTCGTCTCCAGGGTGAGAGCGGACGCATGGGGCTGGCTGGAGTAAGCGCTTTCTGGGAACGTAAGAGCTTGCCGTGGACGCGTCAATAGACGTGTACATGATTCTCATTCATACTCGTGAACGGGAAGCCGCCCGCTCTCTTAACTTCGACGGCTACCGTCCGCCCGTGAGTGAACTGTCGGCCGTGTACCTGCCGGAGCTGACCGCCGGGCGGCTGCTGGGCTCCTGGCAGCTGGATGCTCCCGCGCTGCTGCTCGTCGTCGCCCTGGGCGGGCTCTACGGCTGGGGTGTCGCGCGAGTCCGCGACCGGGGCGGCTCCTGGCCGCTCGCGCGCCTTGCCGCGTTCGTCGGGCTCGGGTTGGGCGCGATCGTCGTGGCCACGATGTCCGGACTGGCCGTCTACGACCGTGAACTGTTCTGGCCCGCCGCCGTGCAGAACGTCACCCTCGATCTGCTCGCGCCACTGGGCCTCGCCCTCGGCGACCCGCTGCGGCTCGCGGCCGAGGCGCTGCCGGAGGGCGGTGCGGGCCGCCTGCGGCGGGTCATGAGCGGCCGGCTGGTCAGGACACTGACGTTCCCCCTCGTCAGCACGGTCCTGGTGCTGACCACGGAACTGACCGTCTACTTCACGCCGTACTTCGCCACCGCGCTGCGCGTGGGGTGGCTGCACGAGCTGATGTATCTCCATCTGCTGGCGGCCGGCTGCCTGTTCGTCCTGCCGGTGCTCACCCGCGAACAGGCGCTGCCCGCCTGGTGCACCCACCCCGTCCGGGCGGCCCTGGTCTTCCTGGACGGCATCGTCGACGCCCTCCCCGGGCTGGTCGTCATGACGCACGGCACCCTCATCGCGGGCGCCTGGTACCTGCACCACGCGCCGCCCTGGTCCTCCGACGTCCACCACGACCAGCAGATCGGCGGCGGCGCCATGCTCGGCATCGCCGAACTGGCCGCCCTGCCCTTCCTGCTGACGATCCTCGCCCAGTGGATCCGCGCCGAGCGCGCCCAGACGGCGGCACTGGACCGCCGACTCGACGCCGAACTCACCCCTGCCGCAACGGAATTCGAGCCGGACCCGGCTCCCGAACTGGTGCGCCCCTGGTGGGAGACCGAAAGGAGCGAGGTGGCGGCGCGGGTACGACGGCAGGGGCACGACGCTGGGCAGGCTGACCCGTATGGCGACCTATGACATCCTCGGCGCGACCTACGCCCGGACACGGCGGCCCGACCCGCGGATCGCCGCGCGGATCCACGCCGCGCTCGGCGACGACATCGCGGACGTCCTGGGGACGAGCGGCCGCTGGCACGCCCGGCACGCCGAACTGCTCGCGCTCGACACCGTCGATGTGGGCTACCGGCTCCTGGTGGCCGACCTCTGATCCGCGTCCGGCCCGGTCGCCGACGGGACCGGCCGTGCCGAGGTCGGCGCGGCCGACGGGGCGCGGGGCACGGCCGTCGGGCCGGGCGCGCCGCCCGGGCCGTCCGCGCGGGGGCGGGTCGTGGCGGGCGCCGGGGCCTCGGAGGGAGACGCCGATGAAGGCGAAGGCGAAGCCGCCGATGGCGAGGGAGTCGGTGCCGGGGTGGGAGGCGCCGTGCTCGCGGGGGGCGGGGCCACCGGGATCGTCGGGGAGCGGGAGGGCTCCGGGGCTGTCAGGCGCAGGGGGAGGGCGATGAGGGCGGCCGCAGCGCAGCACAGGCCCGCTCCGGCCGCGGCGCGCAGAACGCGCCGGCGGGTCGCCCTGCGGCGGACCGCCTCGTACTGGCCGGGCGGTGCGCCCAGGTAGTCGGGGGAGGAGGGCCGCAGGATCACGGCGAGCGGGTCCTCGGGGCCGAACTCCCGGTCGTCCGGATCGTCGTCAAGGCGTGTGGTCAAGGCTTCTCCTCAGGTGGACGCGGAGCAGTTCCCGGGCCGCGTGCAGGTCGGCCTTGACGGTTCCTTCCTTGCGCCCGGTCAGCACGGACACCTCCCGGATCGGCATGTCAGCGTAGTAGTGGAGGAGGATCGGGACGCGGAGTCGTTCCGGGAGCGACTGGACGAGCAGGCGCACCGACGGGTCGGCCTGCTCGGGGTGGGGCCGTACGGCGGCTTCCGAGGTGACGCGGTGCATGGCCCTGCGCTCGCGCTCCAGTTTGCGCCAGTGGTCCCGGACGAGGTTGGCCGCGGTGACGTAGAGGAATCCGCGGGGTTCCGCCACGGACGTCCAGCGGGCCCAGAGCCGGGTGAACGCCTCCGAGGCGATCTCGTGGGCCGTCTCGTCGTCGTCGACGAGCCGGCGGCACCAGCCGGCCAGGCGCGGGTAGAGGGCGGCGAACAGCTCGGACGCGGCCTTCTCGCGGGTCCGTTTCAACGCTCTCCAGGGGTGGGGGCCTCGGAGCCGCTCAGCGCGGCGAACACGATCACGTTGTCCGCGTATCCGTCGCCGGTTCGCGCTCCGCCGCACGTGATCAGCCGCAGCTCCGGGCGGTCCACGTTCCCGTAGACGTCGTCCACCGGGAAGCGGGTTCTGGGGACGGTCCGTACCGCCGTGACGGCGAACTCCGCCGCCGTGCCGTTCTCCAGGCGCGCCACGATCCGGTCGCCGCGGTGCAGCCGGGCGAGGTGACGGAAGACGCCGTCGCCGTACGCGCCGACCGAGACGTGCCCGAGGATCACCGACGGGCCTCTCTGGCCCGGCGTCGGCGAGTGCCGGTACCAGCCCGCCCGGTCGTCCGCGGTGACCGGCGGTACCCGCACCGTGCCGTCCGGGGCCAGGCCCAGCCGGATGACCGGGGTGTCGACACCGATGGCCGGGACCAGCAGCCGGACCGGGACCGAACGGGCCACGGGGCGCGCCCCCTCGGCCGGGACCGGCCGAGGGGAAGACTGCGGCTGTGCCGCGGTGGTTGAGGAGTCCGGCGTCGTCCGACGCGTCCCCTGGCCTCCGCATGCCGTGAGCAGCGACGCGAGCGCCGCCGTCGTGAACGCGCGCCTGGAGAACGGGGTCATGCCCCGGTCGCCCGGCGACGCCGCACGACGAGGACCGTACCGCCGCCCAGGGCGAGCACCGCGGCGGCGCCCGCGCCGACCGCCGTACCGCCGACGCCGGAGTCGGAGGCCTGGGACGCGGCCGTCACGCCGGTGTCGGGCGCGCCGCTCGGGACGACGGCGACCTGGTCCTCGGCCGGGGCCCGGGTCGGCTCGTCGGCCGGGACCGGGGTGGCGTCGGCCGGCGCGCGGGTCGGCTCGGCGCTCTCCTCGGGCGCGGGGGTGGGCGCGGCGGCCGTCGGGGCCGGGCTCGGGGTCGCCGTCTGGCTCGCGAACGCGGGCCCGGTGCCCAGGAGTACGGCGGTGCCCGCGAGGGCCAGGGCGGTGAGGACGGTTCGGCGCATGGGAACGCTCTCCTTCGTCGGTCCCGCCCGGTGAAGGGCGGGGCGGGTGACGGGTCGTGCGGAGAGACGAGGCGGCCGGGGGGCGGGTTGTAAAGAGATGGCAAAGTCCGGATCGCGTGCTGTCGCGCCGGCTCAACGGCTCAGGGCCGCCGCAACAGCCCCCGTTCCATCGCCACCACCACCGCCCTCGTGCGGTCGTTGACGTCGAGCTTGGCGAACAGCCGGAGCAGATGCGTCTTCACCGTGGCCTCGGCGATGACGAGGCGGCGGCCGATCTCGGCGTTGGTCAGGCCGTCCGCGACCGCGTTCAGGACGTCCGACTCCCGGGCGGTGAGCGGTATCTGGGCGGGCTGGCGCATGCGGGCGACCAGCCGTTCGGCCACCCGGGGCGCCAGCACCGTCTCACCGCGCGCCGCCGCGTGGATCGCGTCGGCCAGTTGCTCACGGGTGGTGTCCTTCAGGAGGTAGCCGATCGCCCCGGCCTCCACCGCGCGCTCGATCTCCGCGTCGGTGTCGTACGTCGTCAGGATCAGCACCCGGGTGCGGGGGAAGCGCCGCACGATCTCGGTCGTCGTGGCCACTCCGTCCAGCACCGGCATCCGCAGGTCGACCAGGGCGACATCGGGTTCGTGGCGCTCGACGAGGCCGAGGGCCGCGCGGCCGTCGCCCGCCTCGCCGACGATCTCGATGCCGGTCTCGGAGGCGAGGAGGGCCACCACCCCAGCCCGCATGACGGTGTGGTCGTCCACCACGATGACGCGGAGCGCTCCGCCGGTCATGCCGTTGCCCCGCTCTCCGCGGCGGCCGGCGGTATCAGCGCCAGCACCCGCGTCCCGTCGCCCACCGAACTCGTCACCGTCAGTCTCCCGCCCAGCTCCGCCAGCCGTTTGCGCATGCCGTCCAGGCCGAAGCCCGCCGACTCCTCCACCACGAACCCGGTCCCGTCGTCGGTGATTTCGAGCTCCACGCCGTACGGCTGCCTGGCCAGGACCACGCCGACCGTGGAGGCGCGGGCGTGCTTGCGCACGTTGGCCAGGGACTCCTGGGTGCAGCGCAGCAGTGCGATGCGGGTCTGCTGGTCGCACTCCAGGTCCGCCAGGTCGGCGTCGACGGTCAGGCCGGTGTCCTCGGCGAAACGGTCCAGGGTCCGGCGGAGGGTCTGCGCCACCGAACCGGCGGCCGCCTGGCCGGGGCGCTGGGGTGAGCCGACCAGTTCCCGGGCCTCGGCGAGGTTCTCCCGGGCCGTCGACTCGATCGACCGCAACTGCTGGCCGCTGCGCGCCGGGTCGGAGTCGAGGCCGGCCCGGGCCGCCTCCGCCAGCACGATGATCGAGGCGAAGCCCTGCGCGAGAGTGTCGTGGATCTCCCGAGCCATGCGCTCCCGTTCGTCCGTCGCGCCCTGCCGCTTGTGGGCCTCGGACAACTCGGCTTGAGTTTCCTCCAGTTCGGCTATCAGCCGGGCCCGTTCGGCGCTCTGCGCCACCACCGAGTGCGCCCACAGCCCGATCAGCACCCCCACGGCGACGACGATCAGCGTCGATACGAGGATCTCGGTGACGAACTCCACCGTCCACCCGTCCTGCCGCAGCACGCTCCCGGTCAGCGACGCTCCCGCGGCGAGCCCCAGGAACACCATCGAGGCCCTCGGCGTCCGCCCGAACATCCAGTAGTGCGGCAACGTCACCATGAACAGCGCCCCGTAGTTCCCTTGCAGATACGCCAGCCCGCCCAGCGCGAACACCAGCACCGACAGGTAGACGTGCGGCCGTACGACGGGGTTGGACGGGAAGTGGTCCAGGACCGCGTAACACAGCACCGTCCCTCCCAGCAGGACGAGCGCCGCGTACTTGCTCGCCTCCGCCCCTTCGATGGTGACCAGCCCGACGGCCTGCCCGACTCCCAGTACGGCGAACAGCAGCCAGCAGACCGCCTTCCAGCGGCGCAGCGACGTGGCCCAGAAGGCGTCGGCGGTGGACTCGGCGAGAGCGGTCATGACGGTCAACGTACGTCGGCCACCGCACGGGAGGCGGGGCTTTTCTCCGGGGCCGCCTGGGCCGCGGGCCGCGAGGGCCACCAGCTCGACTCGCCCAGCAGCAGCATCGCCGCCGGCAGGACCATCACCCGGACCACGAACGCGTCGATCAGCACGGCCGCCGCCAGCACGAAGCCGATCTGCTTCATTTCGATGATGTGGAGAAAGACGAAACTGGCGAACACCGTCGTCATCACGACCGCGGCACTGGTCACCACGCTCGCCGAGGAGCGGATCCCGTCCAGCACGGCCTTCCGTGTGGGCACGCCGGCGAGCGCTGCTTCCCTGATCCGGCTGACCACGAACACCTGGTAGTCCATCGACAGTCCGAAGAGGATCACGAACAGGAACAGCGGCACCCGCGACCCGATCGACCCTGTGGAGTCGAAGTCCAGCAGGCCCTCGGCCCACGTCCCCTGGAAGACCAGGACCAGCAGCCCGAGCGCCGCCGCCGCGGACAGCAGGTTCAGGACGACGCCGAGCACCCCGAGCACGACCGAGCGGAAGGCGTACACGGTCATCGCGAACGTCACCAGCAACAACGCGCCGAGAACCAGGGGCAGTTTGCCGTTCTGGTGGGCGGGATAATCGGCGTAGCGGGCGACGTCCCCGCTCACGCCGTACTCGGCACCGGTGATCCGGCCGACGGTCGCGGGCAGGAAGTCGTCCCGCAGCCGGTCGAGGGAGTCGTACGCCTCGTCGGAGTTGCCGAGGTACGGCACCTTCAGTTCGAGGGTGCTGGTGCGGTCGTCGGCCGAGGTCCGGATCCGTGGCGCCCCGGTGAACAGCCGGTCGGTCTCCGCCCGCCCGGCCACCTCCCGCAGGGCGGCGACGACCTTCGCCGATCGCGCGGCATCGGCGCGCACGACGACCTGGTGGGTCACCCGCCGCTCCGGGAACGCCTCGTTGAGCCGGTCGTACACCTGCATCGCCGGGATGTCGCGGGAGTGGGTGTCCCGGCTCATCTCGGTGATCTTCAGCCCGGCCAGCGGGACGACGAGGGCGAGCAGGGCGAGGACCGAGACGCACAGGGTGGCCAGGGGATGCCGGGCGGCGGGCCGCAGCAGCGCGGCCCACACCCGGCCGCCGCCACGCTCACCCCGCTCCCGGCGTGCGGGCTTGCCGCGCTCGGCCCGCCGCCGCGCCCGGCGTTCCGCCCGCTGCCCGAGCTTGACGAGCAGCGCGGGCAGGGCCGTCAGCGAACTCGCCACCGCCACCAGGACGACCACGATCGTGCCCGTCGCGAGGGACGAGAAGATCACGTCGGAGGCGAGATACAGCGTCGCCGTGGAGGCGACCACCGCCATTCCGGAGACCACGACCGCCCGGCCCGAGGTGGCGGCGGCCAGTTCCACCAGCGCCTCGGAGGACAGCCGTCCGCCGGAGCGGGCCCGTTCCTCCCGCTCGCGCTTGAGGTAGAAGAGCGTGTAGTCGACGCCGACCGCGAGGCCGATCATCAGGATGACGTTCGTGCCGATCCCGGCGTCGGGCGACACGTGCGAGACGACCATGGACAGCCCGACCGCCGCCGCGATCGAGGACAGCGCCAGCAGCAACGGCACCCCGGCCATGGTCACCGACCCGAACACCACCAGCAGCGTGAGCAGGGTGACCGGCAGGGTGATCGCCTCGGACAGGGCCAGGTCGTCACTGCGCTGCTTGTCGACCCCCTTGCTGACGGACGGACTTCCGGTCTCCTCCAGCAGCAGCCCGGGGTGGCTCTTCCGCACCGCCTCGGTCTGCGCCACGAGCGCGTCGACCTTGTCCTTCGCGTCCCGTTCCTCGCCCTTCAGTGCCACCTCGACCATCAGGATCCGGCGGTCCTCGGACAGCAACGGGTCGGCCACGGTCGCCACTTCGGGCAGCTTCCGCATCCGGTCGGTCAGGTCGTCCGCGGCGGCCCGGGCGGCGCCCTCGTCGAGGGCGCCGCCCGCACGGGAGGAGATCAGCACCTGCTCGGTGGCCCTGCGCTCCAGATGCGCCTCGGCGGCCAGGGTCTCGGCGCGGCCGGCCTCGCCGACCCGGTAGTCCGCCGTCTTCGCACTGTTCGTGCCGACGGCACTGCCGGCCCCCAGACACAGCGCCACGAACACCAGCCAGCCGACGATCGCCCGCCAGGGGCGCCGCGCACTCCAGCGTGCCACGCGCACAGATAATGAGTTCATGCCCAGAATGCTTGCTGAGCTGGGCAGTTGCCGGACAGAGGTACTCGGTTGAACCTGCCGTCCACCGGCCGGTGGACCCGGGCCCTGGGGAAAACCCCACCCGCTCCGGGATCAGCTCGGCTTCAGGACGACCGCCTGACCGCCCGCCGGTGCCAGGGCCACGTCGAGCGTGTCGGCGGCGGTGACGGTCCGGGTGCTGACCACGACCGGGGTCCGGAACGGGCTGGTGCCCGGGGTGCCGTCGGCGTAGACCGTCGCCGTGTAGGTGCCGCTGCCGAGGAAGGACAGGGGCAGGGACAGGGTCCTGGACGACTCGTCGGTCATCGCGCCCAGGTACCAGGTGGAGCCGTTGCGGCGGGCGACCGCGATGTACTCGCCGATCGCGCCGGCCAGGGTGCGGCTCTCGTCCCAGGTCACCGGCACGGCGTTGAACCACGGCAGGCCGGGCCAGTTGGCCGGGTTGCCGTACTTGGACGGCTTGTCGTACCAGAAGAGGAAGTTGAGGGGCTGGTAGTACACCGCGGCCATCGCCATCTGGTGGGCGTTGGTCGTCTTGTCGCGGGACTGGCCGTAGCAGATCGTGTAGTCCATCGGGCCGCCGATGTTGCGCGCGAACGGCAGCGTCACGTTGTGCGTGGCGGTCGGGAACTGCTCGTTGCCGCGTACGCCTTCCAGGCTGATCCAGTTCGGGTACGTCCGCTCGTAGCCGAACGGCCGGACGTCGTCGTGCATGTCGATCAGCAGCTCGTACCTGGCGGCCGTCTTCGCCCAGTCGATGATCTGGTTGGTCATCGTCTGGGTGCCGTCGTTGATGAAGCCGAGCTTGATGCCCTGCACGCCCCAGCTCTTGTAGAGGCCGAAGAGGGAGTCCGCGTCGGTCAGTGCGAGCCGGTTGACGTAGAGGAACAGGCCGATGCCCTGGCTCGTGGCGTACGAGATGACCGACGGCATGTCGATGGCGGCGATGGGCTCGGTCGCGTCCGTGGTGGTGAACTCCGGGCCGTACCAGCCGGCGTCGTACTCGATGTACTCCAGGCCCCGGGCCACGGCGAAGTCCACGCCCGCCAGGCCGGCGGCGGTGCTGAGCTCGCAGCGGAAGACCTTGCCCGGCTTGATCCACGAGGTGTCGGGGAGGGCGTTCGGAGGGGCCAGGTTGAGCACCAGCTCGGCGTTGTCGACGAGTTCGGCGTGGGTGGCCCCGATCACCACCGCGCGCCAGGGCGTGGCGAAGGGCGTGGTGACGGTCGAGGCCGTCTCCACCGGGCCGCTGCCGCGGGCGGTGTGTTCCATCAGGAAGGCGGAGAGGGTGTTGGGCTCGCCGGCCACGGAACCCAGCATCAGCCGCGGGTAGTCGATGCGCGAGGACTCGCAGACGCAGGCGATGAGCCCGCCGGTGAGGGTGGCGGTCAGGGGGAGGTCGGTCAGCGGGCCGCTGTCCGTGGTGGAGGTGCCGGTGACGGGTATGGAGCCCGGCGCGACCGGCTCGTAGGCGTTCTCGTCGCGGGCGCTGTAGACGGTGGTGCCGTCGGGGAAGACGAACGTGGTCAGCTCGTCGGCGACGGTGGCGGTGCCCTCGCCGAGGAGGAGGTAGCGCAGGGCGACGCCGGTCTTGTACGCGCGGACCTGGACGCCGAAGCGGATGCCGGACGCCCGGTCCTCCAGGTCCCAGCGCTGTTCCTGGTAGTGGTCGGTGACGGTCGCGTTGCGGCCGTAGACCGGGGTCCAGGTGGTGCGGTGGGTGCCGTACCGCTCCCCGATCACCCTGACGTCACCGCCGAGGACGGTGCCGTCGCCGAGCCTGAGGCCCAGGGCCGAGGGGTCGATCACCGTCCGGGCGTCGCGGCGGGCCGACCAGCGGAGCGCACCGTCCACCAGGGACAGGGTGATGGAGGTGCCGCCCATGCGGGCGGTGACGCTCTCGGGGCGGCCCGGCCGGTCGTCCTCGGCGTAGGCCGGCCGGGTCGTGGCGATCCCGGCCGCGGCCAGTCCGGCGGTGACGGCGGCGCCCTTGAGAACGACCCGGCGGGACGCGGCCGTCGGGTGGCCGGCCGTTCTGTCCGCGGCGGGCTCTTCCCGTTCTCCCGAAGCTCTCATGGTGAGGGACCTTCCCCAGTGATGGGCAGTAAGTGGTAGTAACCGTTTTCTGCGAGTGCAGTTGTACGTGCCTGCACAAGGTGGGGTCAAGAGGGAGGAACCGCAGGAACCGTTTTGGGTATACGCGAACGCCCCGGGTGCCGGGCCTGGTGAGGCCCGGCACCCGGGGCGCCGTGGTGTGGTCGGTCAGCGCAGGAAGCCGAGGCGGTCCAGGCGGTCGTTCACGCCGTTGCGGAGCTCGCCGAGGGTCGTGCCCGGCGGGGCCACCTTCGGCGTGGCGGACGGCGGCTGGGTCTCGTCCGCGCAGGTCGTGCCACGCGCCGGGACCTTCAGGTCCACCAGGTAGCCGGTGACGGCGTCCGTCGCGCAGGCGCTGCGCCCGAAGGCGGTGTGGCCCTCGGCCTTGAAGGTGAGCAGCCGGCCGTTGTCGAGTTCCCGGGACAGGGCCACCGCGTCCCGGTACGGGGTGTCCGGGTCGCCGGTCGTGCCGAGCACGAGGATCGGCGCGGAGCCCTTCGCCCGGAAGGAGCCGTCGTAGCGGCTGACCCGCTCGCCGGGCCACTGGGCGCAGGTGGTGGCGTGCTGGTGGTCGTAGGTCGGCGGGCCGTACGCCATGGCCGGGCCCAGCAGCGGCGCCAGCTCGGCGTTCCTCGTGACCTGCCGCTTCAGCAGGGCCGGGTCACGCGGGTAGTCCTTGTCGACACACTCGACGGCCACGTTCGGGTTGAGGAAGTCGTAGCTGGCCGGGGACGGCGGCCGCAGCAGGAACGAGGTGTTGTCGCGCTGCTGCGCCTTGCGCAGGGCCCCGCCGAGGGAGGGCCAGATGACCTTGCCCTCGTTGATGTTGAACATCAGGCGGTAGACGAGGGTGTAGCCGTTCGCCTGCCCGCCGTTCGCGGTCGGTACGGGGTTGGCGTCGAGGTCGGCCTTGAGCTTCTCGAACGCGCCCCGGGGATCGCCGTCACCGAACCCGCACGTGTCCTGGTCCGCCTTGCACCAGTCGAGGAAGCGGCTCATCGCGCCGTCCAGGGCCAGGTACTGGGGCCGGTCGTAGGCGTAGGGCTCGTTGGCGTAGTGCTCGGGGTCGTAGGCACCGTCGAGCGCCAGCGCGCGCACCCGCTCGGGGAACATGGCGGCGTAGACGGTGCCTATGTAGCTTCCGAACGACCGTCCGTAGTACGTCAGTTGCTCCTCACCGAGAGCCTGACGCAGCAGGTCGATGTCGCGGGCGACGTACTCGGTGCCCACGTACGGCGCCAGCTCGCCCGCGTTGTCCTGGCAGGCCTGGCCGAACGCGGCGGCCTGGCGCACGGCGGGCTCGTAGGCGTCCGGGCCGGGGACGCCCTTGGCGGCGGTGATGGCCTGGGTGTAGGTCGGGTCGTCCCAGCACGTGACCGGTGAACTGCGCCCGACGCCGCGTATGTCGTACCCGAAGACGTCGAAGGAGTCGCGCATCGCGGCGGGCAGGCCGGCGTAGTTGCCGCGCACGAAGTCCACGCCGGAGTTGCCGGGCCCGCCGGGCTGGAGGAAGAGCGTGCCCTTCTTCTTGGCCTGGTCCGGGGCCTTCTTGCGGATGACCGCCAGAGTGATGGTCTTGCCCTGCGGGTCGCGGTAGTCCAACGGCACGTCGGCGTTCGCGCACTCGAAGCCGCCCTGGCAGTCGGACCAGGACAGGGACGGCACGGACGGCTGCCCGTCGCTCTCGTCCGGCTCGGCGGCCATCACCTGGGCGGCGGTTCCGGCGAGAGCGAAGGAGACGGCGGCGGCGATGGCGATCCTCAGGCGCGGGAGGCGTCTGCGCGCGCGGGTGCCGGACCGACTCGGTCCATGAGCTTGCTCGGTCACTGTGGTGATTCCCCTCGGGCGCGGCGCGTGTGCCGTCGAGCACCCTGCGGTGCGGCTGGTTGTTGAAGTTTCTAGCTCACCCGGAGGGGGAAGGGAATGGCGATCGGCCTTGTGGCCCTCATCCCGCGAGATCTCTCCAATACCCGCCGGTAGTTGCGGTGCCGTTCACTTCCGGAACGGTGGGGAGTACCCGACGGCGATGCGGGGTGCCTCGGCCGTTCGGCCGATCCGCGGGGGCCGGGCCGCTGCCTGGGATCCGCTGCGTAGTCTGAGGACAACACTGGTCAAGTGCCGTGTCCGGCCGACCGGTTCACCCGAGCGAATTCCTCCCCCACCCCAAGGACAGCCAACGTGTCGTCGTCGAAAAACAGTCGTCTCGAAGTCGCCGTTCTCGCCGCCCTGGTCGCGGTCACCGGCCTGGCCACGGCGGGACCCGCCCTCGCGGCCGCGCCGGCGGTCACCACCGCGGTGACCGTCACGGCTTCCCGGGCGCAGGAGCCCGCCACACCCACCGATTTCGTGGACCTGCCCCCGAGTCCCCTCCGGGCCGGGGGAAGCCAGGAGGTCACGGTCACGTACCGCAACGCCACGCCGACGGACACGACCGTCGCTCCGCAACTCCTGGTGACGTCCCCGGACACCGCGCCGTTCCTGTCGCCGTCGGACGTCAAGGTGGAGCGGCGCACGGGGCACGGCTGCTGGGTGCCCGTGCGGCTGGGCAGCCAGACGGGGACGCTGTTCACGGATCTCATGGGGGCGCAGCGGGAGTTGGGCGCGGGGGAGACGCTCAAGGAGCGGTACCGGGTGACTGTCCTGAACCCGAAGGCGGTTGGGACGGTGGAGCCGAGGGTGGCGTTGTACGGCTGAATCGGCGCTCTCGTCCCAGGACGGAGGGGCTGATGCCGAGGTGGGGCGGGGCGCGGACGTTCCCCGTCACCACCGTCTGAACGACGGCAGCTACGGCGGCCAGTGCCGCGAGTACGGAGACCGCCCCCGGCAGCGCCTGGCCCTCGCTCACGCCTCGGCTACGCGCCGATGGTGACACTCAGTCAGGGCCGCCGCCATTCGTCCCGACCGGCACGCCCGGCCCGGCCCGGCACACCGATGGACGCGCGGCCGAACGGGCCGGGGCGGTCCGGCCGTCTGTCGTCGGGTGCGCTGCCCGCACGGTGCTCGACGCCCGCGACCGTGCCGTACTCACGGCAGGTCGGCTGCCTGGAGGTCGCCACCGGCCCGGCCCGTATGGAACAGGCCCACCAGGACGTCGAGCAGGGCGGGCAGGCCCGTTCAGTCGATGTGCGCACACAGATCGTCCGTCGTCCCGTGCAGGAGTCGTACGGACTTGTATCCGGTGGGGCCGATGTCCATCGTGTAGACGCCGTCGACGAGGTACAGGCCGCGCGGCAGACTGCCCTGGTCCTGGCCGACCCCGACGAGCACCGGGCCGTGCACGGACCAGAGTTGGGAGCCGTCGGGCCGGTACTCGACGACGGCCGAACCGCTCGCGTCGGCGTCGTAGGAGGCGCCGGTCCCGGTGTTGGTGACGCGTACGACCAGATCGCCCTTGTACGCGACCCGCCGCACGGAGCCGTCGGGGTAGGTGCTCAGCACGCGCCGCACCACCTCGTCGACGACCGGCTCGCCGTGGACGGGGAAGTCGCACCGCACGCCGGCGTCGACGTCCCACGGCGCGGAGGGTGCCGGTTCCCAGCCCTTCGCCGTCTCCGCGGACGCGGGCTGCGTCCCGACGAGCACGGCGGCAAGTGTCAGCGTGGCGAGGGCGGTTCGGCGCATGGTTCTCCCTGGGCAGAAACGGGTGGAAGGAGGCCAGCCTCTCCCCGGCCTCTGACCAAAGCCTGACCATCGACGTCCCGTTAGGCTGCCGGACAGCCATGGAGTTCCAACTGCTCGGTCCGTTCGCCGCCCGCCACGAGGGTCGGCAGGTGCTGGTGGGCAGCCGCCGCCAGGAGCGGTGCCTGCTGGCCGTCCTGCTGCTGCACGCGGGCCGCGCCGTCCCGACAGATCGCCTCATCGACCTGCTGTGGGACGACGAGCCGCCCGCCTCCGCCCGCGCCACCGTCCACACCTATGTCGGCCGCCTGCGCGCCGCGCTCAGACCGCACGGGGTGTCCGTGGAGACCCGGCACGACGGTTACGCCGTGGAGCAGGGGCCTCATGGGATCGACGCCCAGGAGTTCGTCGGGCTCGTCGGGCAGGCGGCGGACTCCGCTGATCCCGCGGAGCGGATCCGCCTCTACGACCAGGGCCTCGGGCTGTGGAACGGCCCGCTGCTCGCGGACGTGGCCGACGAACGGCTGCGCACGCGCCTCGGCGGCAGGCTGGGCGAACTGCGCCTGTCCGCCGCGGAGCGTCGGGCGGAGGACCAGGTCACGATGGGTCTGCACGACCGTGTCGTGGCGGACCTGACGCCGCTGCTGGAAGAGCACCCGACCCGTGAACGGCTGGTCGGCGCCCAGATGACCGCCCTGTACCGCGCGGGCCGCCAGGCCGATGCGCTCCAGCTGTATCGCAGCACACGCACCCTGCTGGCCACCGAACTCGGCATCGAACCGAACGGCGAACTCCGCACCCTGCACGAGCGCATACTGCGCGCCGACCCCCGGCTCGACCGGCCCCCCGGGCCCGTCTACGCGGTGCGGGTCGGCGACCAGTGGCTGCCGTGGAGCACGAGCGGACACCCCGCGCTGGAGTTCTGCAACACCTACGCCGGGTGGGGCGGGGAGCGGCTGCCCGGGTCGGACTGGCTGCGCGGCTACGCCACGCTCGCCGTATGGGCCGGTCACCTCGACCTGATCGAGGACCGGCAGGTCACCCGGCTGCGGGAACAGGCCCTGCGGCAGCCGGCCAAGGCCGCCGCCGTCCTCGACGAGGCCCGGCGGTTGCGTACGGACCTGTACGCCTGCCTGACCGATCCGCAGGACCGCCGGGCGTTCAAGGCGGTGGCCGGGGTGGTGGAGGACGCCGCGCGGCTCTCGGTCTTCACGCGTGGCGAGGACGGTCTCGGACGCTGGCAGCCGTCGCCCTCCGCCGGTCTTCGCCTGCCCGTCTGCGCGGTGGCCCGCAGCGCGGGCGAACTGCTCGCCGACCCGCGGCGCTTCACTGTCCGCGGCTGCCCCAGCCGGGACTGCGGCTGGCTGTTCCTCGACGAGAGCGGGCGGCGCCGGTGGTGCAGTCTGGCGACGTGCGGTGCCAAGAGGTCGGCCGACGGCCGATGACAGTGGTTCGCTCCGACACCGGCGTCCGCACCGTCGAGGGCATTTCCTACGGGGTGCGGGCCGGCCGGAACCGGTCCGTGGCCGCCAGCACGGCCTCCGTCGTGGCATCCCCCGACAGCCCGTGCCCCTCCTCGCCGATCAGCACGAGTTCCGCGTCCGGCCACACCTGCGCCAGCCGCCACGCGACGTCCGGAGGCCCGCTGATGTCCATCCGCCCGTGGACCAGCACGCCCGGGATGCCGGAGAGCTTCCCGGCGTCGCGCAGCAGCGCCCCGTCCTCCAGGAATCCGGCGTGCCGCCAGTAGTGCGTGACGAGGCGGGCGAAGCGCAGCCGGAAGTGCGGGTCCTCGTAACGGGAATCGGGCTTGTGCCCGGGGTGCGTGGACACGTGCACGTCCTCCCACCGGCACCACTCCCGCGCGGCCCGCTCCCGTACGGCCGGGTCGGGGTCGGCGAGCATCCGGGCGTACGCCTCCACCAGACTGCCGTCGCGCTCCGGCTCGGGGACGGTGTCGCGGAACCGGTCCCATTCCTCGGGGAAGATCCGGCCCATGTCCCGGGTGACCCACTCCACCTCGCGGCGGGTGGTGTTGGTGACGCTGAAGAGGACCAGCTCGGACACGCGTCCGGGGTGCTGCTCGGCGTAGGCCAGCGCGAGGGTCACGCCCCAGGAACCGCCGATGACGAGCCATTCCCCGATGCCGAGGCGCCGGCGCAGCAACTCGATGTCGGCGATCAGGTGCGGGGTGGTGTTGGCGTCGAGCGGGGTCCGCGGATCGGCGGCGTCGGGTGTGCTGCGCCCGCACCCACGCTGGTCGAAGAGCACGATGCGGTACGCCGCCGGGTCGAACAGCCGGCGCCAGAACGGCCCCGCCCCGGACCCGGGCCCGCCGTGGAGCACGAGGGCCGGCTTGCCCGCCGGATTCCCACAAGTCTCCCAGTACACGCGGTTGCCGTCGCCGACGTCGAGCATGCCGTGCTCGTACGGCTCGATGGGGGGATAGAGCTCGGCCATGTGCGACGCACTCTCCTCGACCCTCGGCAGATGTAACAGCGCTGTCAGACTAGGTGCTCCGCCACATCCTGGTGGCGCGCCCGAAGCCGTGACCAGGGGTGGGCGGAGCCCGCAGACAGGTCGTACTGTGTCTGCCCCGCTCGCGCGATGGCGCTGTTCCCCTCCTCGTCGCGGCGTACGGTGGCAGCGTGGCAAACGAAGACCTGGGGCGGACTCTGCGTCGCTTGCGCCGTCTGGTCTCCTTGACGCAAGGATCCCTCACCGCCCCCCTCGCGCAAGGCAGTGGACCCACCACCGCACCCGGCCCGATCGTGGACGGCATGGACGATCACCGCGTGGTGCCGGTCGACGACCCTGCCGGTTCGCCCGGACACGGGACTGTGGGTGGTGCGGAAGTCGAGGAGGTCCGCCGTTTCTGGGGGCGGCTCGGGCTTCCCGGGCTGCTCGACGTGCACACGCACTTCATGCCCGAGCGGGTGCTGCACAAGGTGTGGGGCTACTTCGACGCGCTCGGGCCGATGACCGGTGGGCTGGAGTGGCCGATCACCTACCGGAAGGAGGAGGCGGAACGGGCGGACATCCTGCGGGAGTTCGGCGTGCGGGCCTTCACGGCGATGCTGTACCCGCACAAGCCGGGCATGGCTCGCTGGCTGAACGGCTGGGCGGCCGACTTCGCCCGCCGCACCCCCGACTGTCTGCACACCGCGACCCTCTACCCCGAGCCGGGCGTCGAGGCGTACGTCCGGGAGGCCGTCGAGGCGGGCGCGCGGGTGTTCAAGGCGCATGTGCAGGTGGGGGCGTACGACCCGGCCGACGAACTGCTCCAGCCGGCGTGGGGGTTGCTGGCCGAGGCCGGGATCCCCGTCGTGATCCACTGCGGCTCCGGGCCCGCGCCCGGCAAACACACCGGCCCCGAGCCGATCGCCCGGGTGCTGGCACGGCACCCCCGGCTGCGGCTGGTCGTCGCACATATGGGAATGCCCGAGTACGAGGAGTTCCTCGACCTCGCCGAGCGGTACGGGGAGGTGCGGCTGGACACGACGATGGCGTTCACCGACTTCACCGAGAAGCTCGCCCCGTTCCCGCGCCGGGCCCTGCCCCGGCTGTCCGACCTCGGCGACCGCATCCTGCTCGGCTCGGACTTCCCCAACATCCCTTACCCGTACGTGCACCAGCTGCACGCCCTGGAGCGGTTGGGTCTCGGGGAGGAGTGGCTGCGGGCGGTGTGCCACGACAACGCGGCGGGGTTGTTCGGGATCTGAGCTTGATGCTCAAGCCCTGAGGCGGGTGCGTTCCCATGCAGCGGAGGTGGGGACGGTCATTCGCCGAGGCCCTGGCCGAACCCGCCGTCCACGGGCAGTTCCACGCCGGTGGTAAAGGTGGCCTCGACGGCCGGGTACAGCGCGGCGGCGGCGATCTCCGCCACGGTGCCTCCCCGGCCCACCGGCGTGGAGGCCGCCTCCGGCGCTGCCTCGATCCGCCGCCCAGGGACAGCCACTGGGGAGGTGCCGAGCCGGGCTCTGCCGCGGCCGGGCTCACGCCCGAGTCCCCGGTGCCCCCGTACTCTCCCGCCGCACCAACCGCGTGGGCACCAGCGCCGTACCGTGCTCCTCCCCGTCCTGCCGCATCTTGCTCAGGACCCCCTCCACACACAGCCGCCCCACCTCCGCGAAGTCCTGGTGGATGGTGGTGAGGGGTGGGAGGAAGGACGCGGACTCGGGGATGTCGTCGAAGCCGATGACGCTGATGTCGCCGGGGACGCGCAGGCCGCGTTCGTGCAGGGCCCGGAGCAGGCCCAGGGCCATCTGGTCGTTCGCCGCGAACACGGCCGTGCAGTCCGGCTCGTCGGCCAGTTGCAGCCCGGCCCGGTAGCCCGACTCGGCCGACCAGTCGCCCCGGACCGGGGGCGGCGGGACGCGGCCGGCCGCGGTCAGCGTGTCGCGCCAGGCGTTGGCGCGGCGCTGGGCGGCGAAGGAGCCCTCCGGGCCGGCGAGGTGCCACACCGTCTCGTGGCCGAGGTCCAGGAGGTGCCGTACGGCGTCCCGGGCGCCGCCCGCCTGGTCGGTGTCGACCACGGTGTAGCGGTCGCCGGCGTCCGAGTCGGCCACGACGACCTGCACACCGGGCGGGAGCGAGACCGTCACCGCGTCCAGCAGATGGATCTCCATGATGACGATCACGGCGTCCACGGCGAGTTCGCCCAGGCGGGAGAAGGCGCCGTTCACCTCGTCCTGGGTGGGGACGGCGACGGGCAGCAGCGTGACGGCGTAGCCGTGCTGGGCCGCGGAGGTGGCGATGGCCTCCAGGGTGCGGATGTTGCCCATGGTGGAGAGGGAGAAGGTGATCACGCCGAGGGTGCGGAACTCGCCGCGCTTGAGGGCCCGTGCGGCGCTGTTGGGCCGGTAGCCCAGCTCCCGCATGGCGGCCAGGACCTGCCGGCGGGTGTCCTCGGTGACGCCCGGGAAGCCGTTGGAGACGCGGGAGACCGTCTGGGAGGAGACACCGGCGAGCCGGGCCACGTCGGCCATGGACGCGCCCTGGCGGGGGCGGGCCGGACGCCTTCTCGTACGGCTCGTGCCCATGGCTTCTCTCTCACCGTCCACTGTGCCCACCTGCCCCTCGCTTCCCTCGCCGCGCAGCCGGCGCAAATTTCGGTCCGGAACGACTCCTTGACCCCTGAGATTCGGACAGTGTAGACATCCCGCCAGTGGATGTTTACGTAAACATTGCCTAGTCGAAATCGTACGAGAAGGCACCAAAACAGCATTAAAGCTCGCACCAGTCGCACCACGTAGGCCCCGATCTCTGCGCCCGCCGGGACGCGCGGACGCAGAAGAGCTGGAGTACTCGAGATGGCACACCGCACCCGCAAGAGAAGGCTCCTCGGGGCCATCGGCGTCACCGCCGTGGCGACCGGAACCATCCTGGCCACCGCCACCCTGCCCGCCGCGCACGCCGAGCCCACCGCTCAGGCGGCCGGGGTCACCGTCCGCCCCGACCCCTCCTACCAGCAGGAGAAGTTCGAGGGCTGGGGCACGAGCCTGGTCTGGTTCGCCAACGCCACCGGCGACTACCCGCCCGCGATACGCGAGAAGCTCTACAAGCTCCTCTTCGGCGACGAAGGCCTCGCCCTGAACATCGCCCGCTACAACATCGGTGGCGGCAACGCTCCGGACGTCAAGGACTACCTACGGGCCGGCGGCGCGGTCGAGGGCTGGTGGAAGGCCCCGGCGGGCACCACCCGCGAGGACGTCGACTGGTGGGACGCGGAGGACCCGGCCGACTGGAACAAGAACGCCGACAAGACGCAGCGCTGGTGGGTCGACCGCATCAAGAAGGACATCACCCACTGGGAGACCTTCAGCAACTCCCCGCCCTGGTTCATGACCGAGAGCGGCTACGTCTCCGGCAACTTCGACGCGGGCAAGGACCAGTTGAAGCCGGAGTCCGTCGAGGACTTCGCCAAGTACCTGGTGGGCGCGACCGAGCGGCTGGAGAAGGCGCACGGCATCAAGGTCGACACCCTCGACCCGTTCAACGAGCCGAACACCAACTACTGGGGCACCAAGCTCGGCCCGGACGGCGAGCCGACCGGAGGCCGCCAGGAGGGCGCCCACATGGGCCCCGAGCTTCAGCAGAAGGTGCTCCGCGCACTCGCCCCGGTCCTGGAGAAGTCCAGGAGCGGCGCGGAGATATCCGCGATGGACGAGACCAACCCCGGCACCTTCGCCACCAACTGGAACTCCTACCCCCAGGAGGTCCGCGACCTGGTCGACCAGATGAACGTCCACACCTACGGCACCGGTCAGCGCACCACCGTCCGCGACCTGGCCAAGGCCGCCGACAAGCCGCTGTGGATGAGCGAGGTCGAGGGCGACTGGGGCGACGGCCAGAGCTTCACGGACATGCGGCCCGGCCTGGGCCTGGCCCAGCGCATCGTCGACGACCTGCGGGAACTGGAGCCCCGCGCCTGGGTGTTCTGGCAGCCGGTCGAGGACCACGACAACATGAAGCCGGGCGGCGAGTCCGCGAAGGGCGGCAACTGGGGCGAGATCCAGCTCCCGTTCAGCTGCACGTCCAAGGACACCCTCGAAACCTGCCCGGTCTACACGAACACGAAGTTCGACACGGCCCGCAACTTCACGCACTTCATCAAGCCCGGCGACCGGCTGATCAAGACGAACGACACGTCCAGCACCGCGGCGATCTCCCGCAAGGGCGACGCGGCGACGGTCGTCCACGTCAACAGCGCCACCGAGTCCCGTGAGGTCACCCTCGACCTGTCGAAGTTCGGCCGGGTCTCCTCCCGTGCGACCGTCACCCCCGTGGTGACCAGCGCCGACGGCAAGCTGGAGAAGCAGAAGGCGGTCCGGGTCTCCGGCAAGCAGGCCACGGTCACCGTGCCCGCCCAGTCGGTGACGTCCTTCCTCGTCGAGGGTGTCTCGGGCGTCGCCAAGGACGCGGCCGAGCTGAAGAAGGGCCACACCTACCGGCTGACCGGCGTCCAGAGCGGCAAGGACCTCAGCCTCGCCGACAACGGCACGGGTCTGGTCATCAAGAGCGCCAATGCCGCAGACCCCAGCGGTCAGCAGTGGAGGGTGGAGCAGATCCGCGGCACGGACAACCGCAAGCGGTACGTCTTCACCGAGGCCGAGTCGGACAAGCGCCTGGCCGTCCGCGACGGTGCCCTGGTCGCCGAGCCGGACGAGGGACGCCGCGACAAGGCCACCGAGTGGATCATGTCCACGACCGGCGACGGCACCTGGACCCTGGTCAACGCCGCTACCGGTCAACTCCCGGACGTCGGAGGCCAGTCCACGAACGAGGGCGCCTCGGTCGGCCTCTGGCAGCCCAACTCCGGCTCCAACCAGCGCTGGAAGGTGACGGACGTGACGGGCGGCTAGCCCTTCTTCCCCCCCACGCCCTCTACGACGCCCTCGGCCTGCCGCACCGCCTGGTGACGGCTGGGTCGGGGGCGGCAGAGCGGTATCGGGTCGAACGCGCTGTCCGGCAGAGGTGAATGGGCAGGTCGCGGACTTCGGTCTCAGCCGCCCTCCCCCGGCGTCACCAGCCCCGCCTCGTACGCCACGATCACCGCCTGGGCCCGGTCGCGGAGTTCCAGCTTGGCGAACAGACGGTTGATGTGCGTCTTGACCGTGTGGTCGGTGATGGTCAGGCGTTCGGCGATGTCCGCGTTGGACAGGCCCTGAGCGATGAGGAGCAGGACCTCCACCTCGCGGGCGGTGAGACGGTCGAGGAGGGACTTCGGGGCGGTGACGGGACGGCGCGGGGCGAACTCGGCGATGAGGCGGCGGGTGATGCCGGGGGCCAGCATGGCGTCGCCGGCGGCCACCACCCGCACGGCGTGCAGGAGTTCCGGGAAGGTCGCGTCCTTCAGGAGGAAGCCGCTGGCACCGGCCGCGAGCGCGTCGAAGACGTACTGGTCGAGGTCGAAGGTGGTGAGCATCAGCGCCTTGGTGGCGCCGTCGGTCTCCCGGAGGATCGTGCGGGCGGCCTGGATTCCGTCCAGCTCGGGCATCCTGATGTCGAGCAGGGCCACGTCCGGGCGGTGGGCCAGGGCGAGGGCGACGGCCTGAGCGCCGTCCTCCGCCTCGCCCACGACGTCGATGTCGTCCTGGGTGGTCAGCAGGTTCACGAACCCGGTGCGTACCACCGCCTGGTCGTCGGCCACGATCGCCCGGATCGGTTTCCGCGCCCTCACTCGTACACACCCTCCGCGAAGCTCTTAGCGCCTGCCCGCACCGGGAGTTCGGCCTCGATCAGGAATCCGCCCTCAGGGCCGGCGGGTCCGCTGGTCAGACGTCCGCCGAGCAGGTTCGCACGCTCGCGCATGCCGCTCAACCCGTGCCCGCCCGCGCCGAGCCGGGGTGTCCGGGGGCCGGGGCCGTCGTCGGTGATCCGTAGCCGGACCTCGTCCTCGTCGTAGGTGAGAAGGATGTCGACCGCGGCGCCCCGCGCGTGGCGGCGGGCGTTGGTCAGGGCCTCCTGGACGATGCGGTAGACCGTGAGTTCGAGGGAGGGCGGGAGCACAGGGGGGCGGCTGCCCGCGGTGTGCAGGGCCACCTCTCCGCCGCCCGACCGGTGGGCTTGCAGCAGCGCCTCCAGGGAGTCGAGCGTCGGTTGCGGCACGACGGGTGCCGCCTCCTCGGCTCCGGCCTCGTCCGCGCGCAGCACGCTGAGCAGCCGGCGCAGTTCGGTCAGGGCCGAGCGGGCCGACGAGGCGATCTGCTGGAAGCCGTCGCGCGCGGGCGGGGACAGGTCGGGTGTGGTGTACGTGGCGCTCTCCGCCTGGACGGCGATCACGGACACCGAGTGCGCCACTATGTCGTGCAACTCTCTTGCTATGGCCGCTCGTTCCTGGGCCGCGGCGTGCCTGCGCTCCATGGCGATGAGTTCCCGCTGGGCCGCCTCGCGCGCCTGCCGGGACTCCTCCCGGCTGCGGGTGGCGTCCGCGACACCGACCGTCGCCACCACGCCCACGGCCAGGACGAACGACTCCATGAAGTACGACAGTGAGCCGTCGGCGCCGACGGCGGGCGCCCGGCCGCCGAGGTCGTACACGCCCATGGCCATATGGCCCACGTTGACGAGCAGCGAGCCGGCGATCGCGCCTGCGCTGAGCAGCGCGGGGTGCAGGACGCGGTGGCGGGCGAGCGCGTAGAGGCCCATGACCCCCGCCACCGCCACCGTCATCAGCAGCTCCGGCCGGAAGAGGAAGTTCAGCAGCGCCGCCGGTACCACCAGGAGCCCGATGCGGGGGTCATGCCGCCGCCACAGCAGGGGGAGCACCACGAAGGGCAGTGTGGCCAGGACCGCCGTCGAGGTGATGCGGGCGTGCAGGACCTCGACCGCGGCCAGGACGACCAGCAGGACGCCGCTGACGTACGGGTAGCGGGGGGAGCGCGGCCATGCGGCGGGGCGCAGGGACGACTGACGCATCCCCACATTGTCGGCCGGAGCGGTCAGGCCCGCGTCACCGTACGGGTTGATCCGGGTGCCGGACGAGTACCACGGGTCGACTCCCAGGATCGGTGCCCGGTGTGACGCTTCGGGTCCGCTCCTTGCGAAGACTTGCCGGAAAGACGGAGGGAAGGCCGGCCGGCGGTGGACAAGGGGAGCGGGATGAAGGGGCGTTCACGGGGGCCGTGGTTCGGCTCGCTGGTGGCGGGCTCGGCGGCAGCCGTGCGTATCGCCTTCCCGGTGGGCCTCCCCGGCCCCGGCCCCGCTCCCGCCTCCCTTCCGCCGTCTGGGCGGAGTACCGGCCGCCGCTGGGAGGCCCTGTGCTGGACCGCCTGTGCCGTCTTCGCACTGCTGCTGTGTGTGCGTACGACGATCGCCCCGCACCAGGTGTGGGGCGCCTGCGCCACCGGTGGATACGGTCTCGCCGCGCTCGTGGCCCGTCTCTCCGCGCGGCCCTGGGGTCTGGCGGGGGCGGCGGTGGCCGCCGTCGGGTCCGTACTGGTGCCGCTGGTGTTCCTGGTCGCCGACGGGGCACGGCAGTTGGAGGTCACGGTCGTCGAGCGGTCCGGCGGGCTGCTGCTGGACTCCGGCACGCCGTACGTCCCGGACCCGGCCGGACTGCGGGACTACAACCCGTACCTGCCCGGCATGGCGCTCTTCGGGCTGCCCCGGGCCGTCCTCGGCGACGTCCCGCTCGCGGACGCCCGGCTGTGGTTCGTGCTGGTGTCACTCGGGGCCATGGGGCTGGCCGCCGCGCTGTGCGGGAGCGCCGAGCCGTCCCTGCGCGGCAGCGGCCCGAGCCTCTCGCCGGCCCAGGCCCTCCTCTGGCTCGCCGCCACCCCCGCCGTCGCCCTCCCGCTCGCCGTCGGCGGTGTCGACCTGCCGGTCATCGCCCTGATGTGTCTCGCGCTCGCCCTCGCGGGCCGCGGCGGCGGCCCCGCAGCCACCGGGCTCGCGCTCGGCGCCGCCGCGTCGTTGAAGTGGACGGCCTGGCCGCTGCTGCCCGTCGGGCTCGCCCTGCTTGCCGTGACCGCCGGGCGGCGGGCCGCCGTACGAGCCGGGGTCACGGCCGTCACGTCGGTCGTGCTCGCGGTGCTGCCGGCTGCGCTCGCCGACCCGGAGGCGTTCGCCGAACACGTGCTGCTCTTCCCGCTCGGCGAGGGGGGCACCGGGTCCCCGGCGGCCAGCCCGCTGCCCGGGCATCTGCTGGCGACGTACGTGCCGGGAGGCTTCGCCCTCGCGGTGGCGGCGCTGGCGCTGAGCGCGGTCGCGGTGGCCGTGTCCCTCGTGACGCGCCCGCCGCGCACCACCGTCGCCGCCGCCGACCGGCTCGCGCTGGGCCTCGGGATCGCCATGTGCCTGATCCCCGCCACCCGCTTCGGATACGTCGTCTACCCGCTGGTGCTGCTCGCCTGGTTCCGGCTCGTGCCGGCGGGCCGGTGGTGGCCCGTGGACCGAGTCAGCGAGGCGCACCGTACCCACCCGCTCACCGCGAAGCCGCTGGAGGACTGACCGACCATGCCGCGCACGCTCGTCGTCACCAACGACTTCCCGCCCCGGCAGGGCGGCATCGAGACCTTCGTCCACGCCATGACGGTCCGTTTCCCGCCCGACCGGGTCGCCGTCTACACCTCCAGCACGCCGGGCGACCGGGCCTACGACGCCCGGCTGCCGTTCCCCGTGGTGCGGGACCGTACCCACATGCTGCTGCCGACCCGGCGGGTCACCGCCCGGGCGGTGGAGCTGGCCCGCCGGTTCGACTGCGACAGCGTCTGGTTCGGGGCGGCGGCCCCGCTCGGGCTGATGGCGAGCGAGCTGCGGCGCCGCACGGACGTGCGGCGGCTGGTCGCCACGACGCACGGGCACGAGGTGTGGTGGGCGCGCACGCCCGGGGCTCGCGCGCTGCTGCGCCGCATCGGCGCCGGGGTGGACAGCGTCACGCACCTCGGCTCGTACACCCGCGCGCGGATCGCCGCCGCCGTCGGACCGGAGGCGGCGGCGCGCATGCGGCGGCTGGCTCCGGGCGTCGACCCCGAGGTGTTCCGGGGCTCGGCGGCGGGGGCGGCGCGGGTGCGGGAGCGGTACGGCCTGGGCGAGCGGCCGGTCGTGCTGTGTGCGGCGCGGCTGGTCCCGCGCAAGGGACAGGACACGCTGATACGGGCCTTACGCCTGGTGCGGTACAGCGTGCCCGACGCGGTTCTGCTGCTGGTAGGGGACGGGCCGCACGCTCGTGCCCTGCGCCGGCTCGTGGCCGCGGAGGGACTGGCCGGCGCGGTGGTCTTCGCGGGCGGGCACCCGCACGAGGAGATGCCCGGCTTCTACGCCGCCGCGCAGGTGTTCGCGATGCCGTGCCGGACCCGCAGGGCGGGCATGGAGGCGGAGGGCCTCGGGATCGTGTTCCTGGAGGCGGCCGCCGCCGAACTGCCGGTCGTCGTCGGCGACTCGGGCGGGGCGCCGGACACCGTACGGGACGGGGAGACCGGGTTCGTGGTGGACGGCCGTGACGTGCGGGCGCTCGCCGACCGGCTCGCGCTGCTGCTGGACGACGTGGAACTGGCCCGGGAGATGGGCTGCAGGGGCCGCGAGTGGGTGCGCGGGGAGTGGGGGTGGGACCGGGCCCACGGGCACCTGACGTCCCTGCTCGGGGCGGGCTGAGGCGGGGGTGCCCCCGAGTCCTCAGCGCTGCTCCACGACCTCGATCGTCCGCAGCGCGCGCGGTGCGGTACTCCGCGTGGACGGCGGCGAGTCGGTGCCGGTCGCGGAGGACCGCGGCGCTCCCCAGGGGCTCACCATCCGCGGCGACGAACTCTTCACCGTGGACACCGTGGACACCGTGAACCGTCGGCTCTGGTCGGTCTCCCTGGCGACGGGCGGCACCCGCGTCGAGGCGGAAGACCTGGCGGTCGGCATCCCCCCGGGGACGACGCCGCGCCCGGCCCCCGCCCTCTTCACCCACGGACTGCCCGGCGTGGCCCCGGGGTTCGCGGGTCTCACCACCGCCCCGGACGGCTCCCTGCTCCTGTCGTCGAACGGGGAGGGGACGGTGGTGCGGCTGTCTCCTGCGCGGACCGGCACGTGACGCGGACCGCGCGGCCTCCGCTCCTGGGAGCGGGTCAGCGGCGGCGGCCCCGGGAGGGCCTGCCGCGCCGTGCGCGCGGGGCGGAACCCGTGCGCGCGGGGCCGCTCTCGGAGGGCGGCGGCGTGAGGACGACGGGCACGCCCGACGGCGCCTGGGCGCCGGTGATGCGGCTCAGTTCGGCCTCGCCCGAGCGGACCCGGGTGACGCGCGGGGAGATGCCGGCGTCGGCCATCAGGCGGGCCGTCTCGCGGCGCTGGTGGGGCAGGACCAGCGTGACGACGGTGCCCGACTCGCCGGCCCGGGCGGTACGGCCGCCCCGGTGCAGATAGTCCTTGTGGTCGGCGGGCGGGTCTACGTTCACGACCAGGTCGAGGTTGTCGACGTGGATACCGCGGGCGGCGACGTTGGTGGCCACCAGGACGGTGACCTCGCCGTCCTTGAACCGGGCCAGCGTCCGGGTGCGCTGGGACTGGGACTTCCCGCCGTGCAGGGCCGAGGCGCGCACCCCGACGGCCAGCAGCTTCTTGGCCAGCCGGTCGGCGGCGTGCTTGGTGTCCAGGAACATGATCACGCGGCCGTCGCGGGCGGCGATCTCCGTCGTGGTGGCGTGCTTGTCGTCGTCCTCCACGTGCAGCAGGTGATGCTCCATCGTGGTGACCGCGCCGGCCGACGGATCCACGGAGTGGACGACGGGGTCGTGGAGGTAGGTGCGGACCAGGCGGTCGACGTTGCGGTCCAGCGTGGCCGAGAACAGCAGCCGCTGGCCCCCGGGGCGCACCTGGTCGAGCAGGGCCGTCACCTGCGGCATGAAGCCCATGTCGGTCATCTGGTCGGCCTCGTCCAGGACCGTGACGGTGACGCGGTCCAGCCGGCAGTCGCCGCGGTCTATGAGGTCCTTGAGTCGGCCGGGGGTCGCGACGACGACCTCGGCACCGCCGCGCAACGCGCTCGCCTGGCGGCCGATCGACATACCGCCGACCACCGTGGTGAGCCGCAGGCGCAACGCCTGCGCGTAGGGGGTGAGGGCGTCGGTGACCTGCTGGGCCAGTTCCCGGGTGGGGACGAGGACGAGGGCCAGCGGCTGCCGGGGCTCGGCCCGCTGCCCGTCGATGCGAGCCAGCACGGCGAGGCCGAAGGCGAGCGTCTTGCCCGACCCCGTGCGCCCGCGGCCCAGCACGTCCCGGCCGGCCAGGGAGTTCGGCAGCGTCGCCGCCTGGATCGGGAACGGCACGGTCATGCCCTCGGCGCGCAGCGCGGCCAGCAGCCGCTCGGGCAGACCGAGTTCGGCGAAGTCCTCGACGGCGGGCAGCGCCGGGGTGATGGTGGCCGGCGGCGCGAACTCCCCGCCGGGCGCGGTAGGGCGCCGGTGGCCGCCGCGGCCCGCGCCGGCCGTACGGGCGGAGGTGCTGCGGCCCCCGGCCTTACGGGAGTGGGGCGAGCCGTTGTTCTTGCGAGCGGTGCGATCCAAGGGGATCCTTCCTCGATGCGGCACGTATCGGGGAATTCCCGGCGGCCGGGGCGGGCCGCACCAGGATTCGCAACACTGAGCCGGGTGTTGGATGAAACGAGGCTGGGGCCCGCACCTCACGGTGCGGGCCCCGGTCACGTCGGACGCGTCAAGCGTCAGGCGGGCACGATGTTCTCGGCCTGCGGGCCCTTCTGGCCCTGCGTGACGTCGAAGGTAACCTTCTGGCCTTCCTGAAGCTCGCGGAAGCCGGAGGTGGCGATGTTCGAGTAGTGGGCGAACACGTCGGGACCGCCGCCCTCCTGCTCGATGAAGCCGAAGCCCTTTTCCGCGTTGAACCACTTCACAGTGCCAGATGCCATGCTGAATCTCCCTTTGGGGGACAAACCCGAGACCCGCACTTTACGGACTCGGAGTCGCTGAAATGATCACCCTCGGAGAGATCCGAAAATCCTCGGAAACTAAAAAGAGTGCTCGTCGACGAAGGTCGATAGAGCACTCGAAGTCTCTGGGAACCAAAACTGCAACAACAAAGACGGTAGCACAGGCCGCGGCGCATGGCTCGGGAATCTCGTACCCGAGGCGGACCGCCGGCCCGCTCGTACTGCGTTCTGAGTAGCCAGGATTGTCGGCAGCCGCACGACGACGGGACGCCCCGCTCGCGGAGAGCCTTGGCAGACGATCGACACCAGATGTGGAGACCCGCTGCCGTGGCTACTTTCCTGTATCGAGTGGGCCGACTGGCCTTCCGGCGACGTTGGTACGTCGCCCTGGTCTGGGCGGCCGTCCTGGCCGCCGTCGGGCTCGGCGCCCTCAGGGCGCCGGGGGCCGCCGACGAGGGGTTCTCGATGCCCGGCATCGAGTCCCAGAAGGCGTTCGACCTGATGGAACAGCGCTTCCCCGGGGCCACGGCGGACGGGGCGACCGCCCGGGTCGTGTTCATCGCGCCCGGCGGCGAGAAGGTGACCGCCCCCGAGAACAAGCAGGCCATCGAGAAGGCCGTGGCCGGCCTGGGCGACGGCACGCAGGTCGCGAGCGCCGTCGACCCGTTCCAGGCGAAGACGATCAGCAAGGACGGCTCGACCGCCTTCGCGACCGTCACCTACAAGGTCGAGGGGAACGACCTCACCGACGCCAGCCGGACCCATCTGGAGCGCGCCATCGAGGGGGTTCGGGACTCCGGGCTGACCGTCGAGGCGGGCGGCAGCGCGCTGGCCGACAACGCCGGGCCGGGCGGCACGGCCGAGGTGATCGGCGTCTCGATCGCCGCCGTCGTCCTTCTCATCACCTTCGGCTCCCTGGCCGCCGCCGGGCTCCCCCTGCTGACCGCCGTCATCGGCGTCGGCGTCAGCATGGCCACGATCCTCGCCCTGTCCCAGGCCCTCGGCCTGTCCACCACCACCGGCACCCTGGCGATGATGCTGGGCCTCGCCGTCGGCATCGACTACGCCCTGTTCGTGGTGTCCCGCTACCGGGAGGAGCGCGCCAAGGGCCGTGCGCCGCGGGAGGCGGCCGGACTCGCCGTCGGCACGGCCGGGTCCGCGGTCGTGTTCGCCGGGCTCACCGTCGTCATCGCGCTGGCCGGGCTCTCCGTGGTCGGCATCCCGATGCTCACCAAGATGGGCCTGGCCGCCGCCGGCGCGGTCGTCGTCGCCGTGCTGATCGCGCTGACGCTCGTCCCGGCCTTCCTCGGCTTCTGGCCGAACGCCGTGCTCACCCGGCGGGCCCGCAAGAGCGGCCGGATCGAGGAGAGCGGCGACACCAACGGCGGCAGCCGCTGGGCCCGGTTCGTGCTGCGCCGCCCGATACCCGTCCTGCTCCTCGGCGTCGTCGGCCTCGGTGCCCTCGCCCTGCCCGCGGCCGGCCTCCAGCTGGGCATGCCCGGGGACGAGGCCAAGCCGGTCTCCACCACCGAACGCCGCGCCTACGACGCGCTCGCCGAGGGCTTCGGGCCGGGCTTCAACGGGCCGCTGACCGTCGTCGTGGACGGCAGGGGTGCCGCCGATCCCAAGGGTGCCGCGGACGAGATCGCCAAGGAGATCGGCGCCACGAAGGGCGTCGTGTCCGTCTCCCCGGCCCGCTTCGACGACGCCGGTGACACCGCCGTCTTCTCCGTCGTGCCGTCCACCGCGCCGACCGACGAGAAGACCAAGGACCTGGTGACGACCATCCGGGGCGAGCGCCCCGCCATCGAGTCCGCCACCGGCGCGAGCTTCGAGGTCACCGGCAGCACCGCGATGAACATCGACATCGCGCAGAAGGTTCAGGCCGCGCTGGTCCCGTATCTGACCGTGGTCGTCGGCCTGGCGATCGTGCTGCTGCTGGTGGTCTTCCGGTCCCTGCTCGTCCCGCTCAAGGCGGCCCTCGGCTTCCTGCTGTCGGTGCTGGCATCCTTCGGCGCGGTCGTCGTGGTGTTCCAGCAGGGCCACGGCGCCGAACTCTTCGGCGTGGAGCAGACCGGCCCGATCATGAGCCTGATGCCGATCTTCCAGGTCGGCATCGTCTTCGGCCTCGCGATGGACTACGAGGTGTTCCTCGTCTCGCGGATGCGGGAGGCGTACGTCCACGGCGAGTCGCCCGCACAGGCGGTCACGTCCGGCTTCCGGCACAGTGCCCGGGTGGTCGCGGCGGCGGCCCTGATCATGATCGCGGTCTTCGCCGGGTTCATCGGCGAGAGCGACTCCATGATCAAGATGATCGGGTTCGGGCTCGCCTCCGCCGTCCTGTTCGACGCCTTCGTCGTCCGGATGGCCATCGTGCCGGCCGTCCTCGCCCTGCTCGGCGACAAGGCCTGGTGGCTGCCGAAGTGGCTGGACCGGGCGCTGCCCCGCGTCGACGTGGAGGGAGAGGCGCTCGCCCGCCGGCCGGAGACGGAGGAACCGGCCCCGGACCCCGCACCGGACCTGGAGCCGGCGCGCACCTGACCCACCCCGCACCAGGGCCGTCCGTGGCGAAGGACACGGGCGGCCCCTCGGGCGTTCCCGCCCGACGTCGACCACCATGGGTCCCAGCCCACCCCCCGGAGAGCCCGATGAGTATCACCCTGGAGCGGCGCTACGCGGATCGCCTGGAGGAGTTCTCGGCACGCCACCCGTTCCTCGTCGATCTGGCCATGGTCCTGGCGCTGATGGGCTGCTCGGCCCTCGGCGGTTCGCTCACCCTGCCCGGCGCCGAACCGCCGGACCAGGACAAGACCGCCACCGTCCTCACGGGCATCGCCTGTCTCGTCCTGCTCAAGCACCGCACCCACCCGCGCACCGTCGTCGTCGTGGCCGGGGGCTGCACGGTGGCCGCGGTCACGCTCGGCTATCTGGTCACGCCGCTGCTGCTGGCCCCGGTCATGGCGGCGCTCTACTGGCTGGCCGCGCTCACCGACCGGAAGTCCACCCGCGCCTACGGCATCACCACCCTGGTCGCGGTGACGCTCGCGGCAGTGTTCTCCGACTCCATGAACCACGTCTCGCTGCTGCTCAGGACGATCGGCCCGGTCTTCTGGCTGATGCTGCCCCTGGCCGCCGGCAAGATGACCCAGTTGCGGCGCGCCTACCTCCAGTCCGTGCAGGCCCGGGCCGAACACGCCGAGCGCACCCGGGAGGAGGAGGCCCGGCTGCGCGTCACCGAGGAACGGATGCGCATCGCCCGCGAGCTGCACGACGTCGTCGCCCACCACATGGCCCTGGCCAACGCCCAGGCCGGCACGGCCGCGCACCTCGCCCTCACCCACCCCGAGCAGACCCAGAAGATCCTCACCGACCTGACCGGCACCACGTCCTCCGCGCTCCGGGAGCTGAAGGCCGCGCTGGGCCTGCTGCGGCAGAACGACCACGCGGACACCGGCCCCGGCTCCACGGCCCTGGAACCGGCCCCCGGCCTGGCCCGCCTGCCCGAGCTGGTCTCGGCGTGCGAGTCGGCGGGCCTGGAGGTCACCGTCACCACGGAGGGGGAGCCGCAGCCGCTGTCACCCGGCGTGGACCTGACCGCGTTCCGGATCGTGCAGGAGGCGCTCACCAACGTCACCAAGCACGCCACCGCCGAGGCCGCCCGTGTACGCCTCGCCTACACCGGCTCCCGCCTGCTGATCACCGTCACCGACGACGGCACCGGCAAGCCGGCGGCCGAGGCCCCTCAGGGCCGCGGCTTCGGCGTCATCGGCATGCGCGAACGCGCCCACTCCATCGGCGGCGAACTGTACGCCGGCCCCCGCCCCCAGGGCGGCTTCGAGGTCACCACCGCGCTGCCGCTGCAACCCACCACCCATCCCGCAGAAGGAACCACGCCATGACCATCAGGGTGCTGCTCGCCGACGACCAGGCCCTGCTGAGGGCCACCTTCCGGATCCTCATCGACTCCTGCGCGGACATGGAGGTGGTCGCCGAGGCCTCCGACGGCGCGGAGGCGGTGGAGCTGACCCGCGTCCACCACCCCGACATCGTCCTCATGGACATCCGCATGCCCGGCACCGACGGCCTCACCGCCACCGCCACGCTCTGCGCCGACCCGGACCTGTCCGCCACCCGCGTCCTCATCCTCACCACCTTCGAGACCGAGGACTACGTCGCCCAGGCGCTGCGGGCCGGTGCCAGTGGCTTCCTCGGCAAGGACGTCACCGCCGACACCCTGCTGGCCGGCCTGCGCACGGTGGCCTCCGGCGACGCGCTCCTCTCACCCGTCGCCACCCGCTCCCTCATCACCCGCTTCCTCATGGCACCCGCCCCCGACGCCCACCTGGCACCACCGGAGCGCCTCGCCGACCTCACGGTCCGCGAACGCGAGGTGATGGCCCTGGCCGCGGAGGGCAGGTCCAACACCGAGATCGCCGAGGACCTCACGCTCAGCCCGCTGACCGTACGCACCCACATCCACCGGGCCATGACCAAGCTGCACGCCCGCGACCGTGCGCAACTGGTCGTCATCGCCTACCAGACGGGCCTCGTACGGGCGGCTCCGCCGACCGTGTGAGGGCTGCTAAGGCCGCCCGTACACCGCCACCATGATGTTCTCCGCCACCTCGTTCATGTCCTGGCCCTTGGCGTCCGTGGAGTTGACGCTGTACACGAGAGTGCGCGAGCCGTCGCGGGTGGAGGCGATGGCCGCGTTGTAGCCCCAGCGCCCGCCCGTCTTGCCCCACACCTCGCGGCCGCCCAGCACCTTCATCGAGAGGCCGATGGAGTACGCGGCCGGCTTCCCGCTCTTGAAGTCGGTCACCTCCGGCAGCGTGAACATCTCCTCCAGGAGCGGTCCGCGCACGACCCGGCCCCCGAACACGGCGTTGGTGAACCGTTCGAGATCCGCCGTGGTCGAGATGATGTCCCCGGCCGCCCAGCCGTCCGTGGACCCCCACACGGACACGTCGCGCAGCCCGGTCGTGCCGTCGTCCAGCCGCATGGTCTGGTAGCCGTGGTTGTGCCGGCCGGTGATACGCGGGTTCTTCCCCGGCAGGTACGTGTCGTGCAGCCCGAGCGGGCGCAGGATCCGCCGGGCGACCTGACGCTCGTACGAGTCACCGGTGACGCGCTCGATCAGCAGACCGGCGACCGTGTACCCGATGTTGAGGTAGTGCTGCCGCTCGCCCGGCGCGAACTCGGGCTTCTTCGACGTCGCCGAGCGGACCATGTCCCGGGGGTCGTAGATCCGGAAGCGGTCGGCGTACGCCTCCTCGAGCGTGCCGGGGAAGTCGGGGGCCGGGATGCCGTGCGTGTGGTTCAGGAGCTGCCGGACGGTGACGCCCCCGTACGACGCCGGGATCAGCTCCGGCAGGTACGAGCGGGCACTGCGGTTCAGGTCCAGTCGGCCCTCGGCGGCCAGTTGCAGGGCGACCGCCGCGGTGAAGACCTTGGTCACGGAACCGGCGCGGAAGCGGGCGCCGGGATCGGCCGGCCTGCCGGTCCGCAGATCGTGCACGCCCGAACTGCCGCGCCAGACGCCCTCGTCGCCTCCGACGCGCACGAGTGCCGCGGTCGCGTCGGCGCTGGGGAGGCCGGCGATGGCGGCGGGGAGGGCGGGGTTCCGGGGCTGAGCGGCAAGGTGGGCGGGGGCCCGGTCAGGAGGCGTGGCGGCGGCGGCCGGGAAGGCGGACGGACCCGCCACGACTCCTGCGAGGAGTACGGCGGCCAGCAGGGAAGCGGTACGGGGCATGGTCAACTCCGTGGGTGTGAGCCGTTGTTGTCGGTACGGCTCCATCCTCGGGACCGGCGGCGTCGCGCGGATCGCCCCCGCAGGGGGTCTCGGACGGTCAGTTCCTCGCCGACGTGGGGGAGGGGCCGGCCCGGTCCGCTCCCCCGGGCGGGGGATCCCCGGCCGCGACGAGCCCGGTCTCGTACGCGCAGATCACGGCCTGGATCCGGTCCCGCAGTCCGAGCTTGGCCAGCACGTTGCCGACGTGCGTCTTGACCGTGTGGTCGCTGACCACCAGCTCCGCGGCGATCTCGGCGTTCGACAGGCCCCGGGCGAGCAGCAGCAGCGTCTCGCGCTCCCGCCCGGTCAGCACGTCCAGCCGTGCGGCGGGCCGCGGGTACCTCGTGGACCGCGTGTACTGCTCCACCAGACGCCGGGCCACGGAGGGCGCGAGCAGCGAGTCGCCTTGGGCGACGACCCGTACCGCGTGCACGAGGTCGTCGCGGCGGACGTCCTTGAGCAGGAAACCGCTCGCGCCCGCGTGCAGCGCGTCGTACACGTACTCGTCGGAGTCGAAGGTCGTGAGCATCACCGTCCGGCAGTCGCTCGCGGCGCTGATCGCACGGCAGGCCTCGATCCCGTCCATGCGCGGCATGCGCACATCGAGCAGCGCCACATCGGGGGTGTGCCGCCGCACCGCCTCGACGGCCTCGGCCCCGTCACCCACCTCCGCGACGACCTCGATGTCCGGCTGGACGTCCAGGATCAGCGCGAAGCCGCTGCGCACCAGCTCCTGGTCGTCGGCGACCACCACCCGGATCGTCACCGCCCGGTCTCCACCGCGGCCGGTACGGGAAGCCGCACCCGCACCTCGAAGCCCCGCCCGTCCGCTCCCCGCCCGGTCATCGCGCTCCCCCCGAGCGCAGCCGCCCGCTCCCGGATCCCGATGAGCCCGTGCCCGCCCCGGCGACCAGCGGCCCCGGCCTGCGGACCACGCCCGTCATCTGTCACTCGCACCCACAAGTCGCTGCCTCCGTAGGACAGTTGTACGGTCACGGTACGGGCTCCGGAGTGTCTGACGGTATTGGTGAGGGCCTCCTGGACCACCCGGAAGACGGTCGCCGCGACCGCCCCCGACAACGGCCGGACCGGCCCCTCCGTCCGGTACACGACATCCAGCCCGCTGCCGGCCCGCACCCGGTCGAGCAGACCGGGCAACTCCGCGATCCCGGGCTGCGGTTCGCGCGGGCCGGCACCACCGCTCTCGTCGTCACCCTCACGCAGCACGCCCAGCATCCGGCGCAACTGCACCATGGCGTCCCGCCCGGTCGCGGAGATGGCGTCGAAGGCGGCCTCGGCCCGCTCCGGCGCGGCACGCACGGCCACCGGCCCGGCCTCCGCCTGCACGATCATCAGGCTCACGGCGTGGGAGAGGATGTCGTGCATCTCCCGTGCGATCCGGGCCCGTTCGCGCGCGGCGGCCTGCTCGGCCTCGACGCGGTGGGCCCGCTGACGTGCGTCGGTGAGCCGCCCGAAGACATAGGCGGCCGCGAACACGAAGACCGAGAAGGTCAGTTCACGAGCCGACCGCGTATTGAGCCACACCCCCACCGGCACGGCGACCAGCAACACGACCCCGGCGACGAGCCGTTTGCGCGCGGGCGACAGCGCGGCAATCGTGTACACGACCACAAGCCCGGTGTACGGCAACGGCTGCCCGGGCCCCTCCACGGTCAGCCGGTACAGCGCGTTGGCGGCCAGCACCGCGAACAGTACGGCGACGGGTGCGCGCCGTCGCCAGACCAGGGGCACCACGGTGAGCGTGCTGAGCCCGTACGCGGCCCAGGTCGCCGGCGGTGCCCCGGCCGCCCGCGGCACGACGAACGGCATGGTCATCGCGCCCTGGACCAGGAGGGCGACACCGATGTCGACGAGGAGCGGATTGGCCTCCGCCGACGCCCGGCCACGCTCCAGCCACCCTCGCAGCTCCCCGTGCTTCACTATCCGACCCGCTGCATCGCCTTCTGGCGCCGCTCCGCCATCGCGGCCCCGGACTCGCGGCGGGCCATCCGGCGCAGGACGGACGGTGCGAGGAGCAGCCCGGCGACCGCCCAGGCCCCCAGTACGCCCGCTGTCTCCAGGTGCTGCCAGGAGGCGCCGATCTCGGCGGCGACCGCTTCGGACGGCAGCAGCGCGGCCCGCAGGCCGAGGCCGAGCCAGTACACGGGGAAGATCTGCCCGACGGTCTGCAGCCACTCGGGAAGCTTCGACAGGGGGGTGTAGATCCCGGAGATCACGACGAGTCCCATCACCGGGAGCATCAGCAGCCCGACGGTGCGCGGACTGCTGACCAGTGAGCCGATGACGGCGCCGATCGGCAGGGTCGCCAGGAGGCCCAGCGGGATCACCCACACCAGCGTCAGCAGCGCTCCGCCGCCCTGCCGGGCAACCCCGTCCACCAGGAACACGCCGACGGCGAAGGGGAGGGCCATGGAGACGAGAGCCGTCCCCGACACCATGACGATCTTGCCGACGAGGTGGCCGACCATGCCGTGCGGCACGGCCTTGGCCCGCAGCAGGGTGCCGTCCTCGCGTTCGGTCGCGAGCAGTTGCGCCGTGGTCGTCATCCCGGTGAACGCGAGCGTCATGCCCAGCAGGCTCGGCAGTATGAACGCGCCGGTCGAGATGCCGGCGCCCTTCAGCGGGTCGTCCCCGGCCAGGAACAGCGGCACCATGATCAGGACCGTCCAGAGCACGTAACCGAACACGTCCTGGCCGGTGGTGAAGGTCTGCCGGAGTTCCGTCCAGCCGCGCCGCACTCCTAGTCCCGCCGCGTACCACACCGGACTCATCGCGCTTCCTCCTCGAAGGCGTGTGCCGCCCGTTCGTCGGGGACGCTCCCCGCCTCCAGCTCCCGCACCATCGTCAGGTAGGTGTCCTCCAGGCTCGCCCGGCGCACCTCCAGACCGCCGATCGCGTCGCCGTGTTCCTCGAACAGCCGGCGGACGAACCGGGTGGGCTCGGGCGTCGACTCCTCGAAGGGCCGCCCGTCCCGCGTCCAGCGCACGGTGGCCTCGGCCGATGCCTGCCGGGACAGCTCCTCGGCCGGGCCGTCGGCCACGATCCGGCCGCCCGCCAGGATGAGGATCCGGTCGGCGAGCTTCTCGGCCTCGGCGAGGTCGTGCGTGGTCAGCAGGACGGTGGTGTTCTCGTCCGCGAGCCCGCGGACCAGGCCGTGGAACTCGTTCCTGGCCTCCGGGTCCAGACCCGCCGTCGGCTCGTCCAGGAACAGCAGCTCGGGCCTGCCCACGATGCCGACGGCCACGTCGAAACGCCTGCGCTGCCCGCCGGACAGGGTTCCGATCCGCTTGTCCGCCTGCTCGGTCAGGCCCACGGCGGCGATGAGCTCGTCGGCGTCCCACGGCCGCCGTACGAGGTCGGTGGAGTACGGGGCGTAGTACGAGCCGAGATGGGTCAGCAGTTCCCGCACCCGCCACTTGCCGTGGTCGCGCCAGGACTGCAACACGATGCCCAGGCGCGCACGCCACCGCTCGTCCCCGCGAGCCGGGTCGGTGCCGAGGACGCTCACGTCACCGGCCGAGCGCATCCGGAAGCCTTCCAGGACTTCGATCGTGGTCGTCTTGCCCGCGCCGTTCGGGCCGAGCAGCACGACGACTTCACCGCGCCGGGCCGTGAAGCCGACCCCCTTCAGTACGTCCTGGCTGCGGTAGCGCATCCGCAGGTCCCGTACGTCGATAACCCTGTCGCTCTCAGGCGGTCGGCTGCTCCCGGCCTCGGATAAGGCGTGAGCGGTTGTCATCGGTGTTCCCCCGTCCGTCTGGCAGCAGCCGGTCGGGCCGCCCCGTGCGAACACATTACCGAACGGTTCAGTACCGGACCGGGCTCCGCGGCTAGCTCTTCTCGCCCTTGGGCGCCCCCTCCGCCCCGTACAGCCCGGCCGACGCGTCGACATGGGCCAGGCGGCGCAGGGCGCTGAACACCGCCTCGCCCAGGACGGTGCCGATGACCACGCCCTCCACCATGTCCTCGACCGCGACCCGCCGGTCCACGTACGCGAGGTCGGCCTGGGCGACCTGTTCGGCGGCTTCGGCGTAGGTGTCGAGGAGTTCGGCGAAGGTGCCGTGGCCCAGCCGGGTCAGGGCGGCCAGGGCTCTGGAGAGGTCGGCGGCGGCGGGGTTCGACTCGTGGGCGCGCCAGCCGCGCCGGGAGATGAGGTCGGCCACGGCGGTGCGGGCGGCCGACGATTCGGCGTCGTCGTGGTCGGCGGCCGTGCCGCCCATGCGGTCGGCTGCCGCGCCGAGCACCTTGTGGAGTGAGCGCTGCGGGTCGTCGACGGCCGCCAGTACCTCCGCGATCTCCGCGACCTTCATGCCGCCGACGTCGAGCAGGGCGCGGATCAGCCGGAGCCGGCGTTCGTGTGTCTCGTCGTAGCTCGCCTGGTTGCGGCTGGTCAGCTCCCCTGCCGGGAGCAGCCCTTCTCGGACGTAGTACTTGATCGTCGGCACCGGAACCCCGGTCTTCCGGCTCAACTCTCCGATGCGCAATGCCGGTTCACTCCTTGCCCTTTGCCCTGCCCGTGGCGTCGGCGCTTGCCGACCCGGCACCAATGATAGATAGTGGGGCTATCGGATAGTGGATAGTGTCGGTATCTATTCGACCTCTTCACTGGTGTCTAGCTCAGGGGTGGGCATGGTGTTCTTACGTACGTCCTGGCATCGGCCGCTGGTGGTGTTCTCGGCCGCGATGGCGGTCATGGCGGTCGTGTCCGCGGTGGGGCTCCTGGTCGACGACCGCGTCCTCGTGGGGGCGCCGATCTGGGCCAAGCCGTTCAAGTTCGCGGTCTCGTTCGTGGCGTACTGCCTCTCGCTCGCCTGGATGCTGTCGCTTCTCCCCGGTCGGCGACGCGTGGGCTGGTGGGCGGGGACCGTCGTCGCGCTGGCGAGCCTCGTCGAGATGGTGATCATCACCGGGCAGGTCGTACGCGGCAAGCGCAGCCACTTCAACCACGAGACACCCTTCGACGAGGCGCTGTTCAACGCGATGGCCGTCACGGTCGTCATCCTGTGGACCGGCACGCTCGTCGTCGCCGTGCTGCTGCTGCGCGCCCGGATCGCCGACCGGGCGTCCGCCTGGGCCATGCGCTCCGGGATGCTGCTGGCGCTGGCCGGGGCCGCCGTCGGCTTCCTGATGACCCAGCCCGCGCCGGGGCAGCGGCGCGGCGTCTCCAAGGTGGTCGGCGCGCACAGCGTGGGCGTGCCGGACGGGGGTCCCTCGATGCCGCTGACCGGCTGGTCCACGACCGGCGGTGATCTGCGGATTCCGCACTTCTTCGGCATGCACGCGTTGCAACTCCTGCCGCTGCTGCTCATGATGCTGACCGTCCTCGCACCGCGCTTCGCCCGTCTCGCCGACGAGCGCGTCCGGCTGCGTCTCGTGCTGGTCGCCTCGGGTGCGTACGCCGCCGTCTTCGCTCTCGTCCTCTGGCAGGCCCTGCGCGGCCAGCCGCTGATCCGTCCGGACGGGGCGACGCTGGGGGCGGCCGGCCTGACGCTGATCGCCGTCGCTCTCGGGGTGTACGGGGCCGTGCGGACGGGCCGGACGCCTCCGTCACACGGGGCGTCGGAGGCGACAAGTGCGCCCGCCTCGAAGGACCTCGTGCCATGACCGGATTCCTCTTCGAGCTCTCCTTCCTCCTGGCCGCGCCCGTCTGGCTGCTCATGATCTTCGCGCCGGCGTGGGGGCCGACCGCGCGCATCGCCGGGTCACCGTTGACCGTGGTGCCGGTGCTCTTCGTGTATCTCGCGCTCGCGGTACCGGTGTTCCCCGAGTTGTGGACCGCGGTCAGCAGTCCGGACCTCGGCAGCTTCCGCGAACTGACGGCCCTCCCGGACGGTGCCGGTGCCGTCTGGGCGCAGGTCATCGCCTGGGATCTGCTGATCGGTCAGTGGATGTACCGCGAGGGCCGGCGGCTGGAGATCTCCGCCCTGCTGATGGGGCCGCTGCTGGTTCTCACGATCCTGCTGTCGCCGTTCGGGCTGCTGGTGTTCCTGGGGCTGCGTGCGGTGCAGGCGCGGCGGGCGGGGCCGCGGCCCTCGACCGGCGGGCCGGTGCGGAGTCAGGCGCGCAGGTAGGCCAGTACCGCCAGGACCCGGCGATGGTCGTCGGGGGCCGACGGGGGCAGGTCCAGTTTCTGGAGGATGCTCGCGATGTGCTTGGCGACGGCCGCGTCCGTGACGACCAGGCGGCGGGCGATCGCCGCGTTGGAGCGGCCCTCGGCCATGAGGGCGAGGACCTCGCGTTCGCGGGGCGTGAGCCGGTCCAGGGGGTCGCGGCGGCGGGCGAGGAGCTGGCGTACGACGTCCGGGTCGACGACCGTCGCCCCGGCGGCGACGCGGGCGACGGCGTCGGCGAACTCCTCGACGTCGCCGATGCGTTCCTTGAGGAGGTAGCCCGTTCCGACGCTGCCGCGGCGGTCGTCCAGCAGCTCGTCGGCGAAGGTCTGCTCGACGTACTGGCTGAGCACGAGGACCGCCAGCCCGGGCTGCTCGGCCTGGAGCCGGCGGGCCGTGCGCAGGCCTTCGTCCGTCTGGTTCGGTGGCATACGCACGTCGGTGATCACCAGGTCGGGGCGGTGTTCCCGGGCGGCGGCGAGCAGGGCCGGGCCGTCGCCCACGGCGGCGAGCACCCGGTGGCCGAAGCGCTCCAGCAGATGGACGAGACCTTCCCGCAGGAGGACGGCGTCTTCCGCGATCACCAGGCGGAGGGACTGCCGCATCAGGTCTCCGTTCTCAGGAGGACGGTCCGGCGCACGGGATCTCCGCTCTCAGCAGTGTGGGCCCACCGGGCGGGCTGGACAGGAGCATTCTGCCGTCGGCGGCGGCGATCCGGTCCGCGAGGCCGATGAGGCCCGTGCCGCGAGCGGGGTCGGCGCCGCCGGAGCCGTTGTCCTCGATGTCGAGGCGGAGCACACCGTCGAGGCAGCGGGCGATGACGCGGCAGCGGCCGGCGCCGCTGTGCCGGGCGATGTTGGTGAGGGCCTCGGCGGTCACGTAGTACGCCGTCTGCTCGACGGCGGCCGGCAGCCGGCCCGGGAGGTCGAGGTCGAGGTCCGTGGGGACCGGGCAGCGCCCGGCGATGTCCCGTGCGGCGGCGGGCAGTCCGCGTTCCGTCAGGATCTGCGGGTGGATGCCCCGGATCAGTTCGCGCAGCTCGGTGAGCGCCTCCTTGGCGAGGGCGTGGGCCTCGCCGACCTGCTTCGCCGCCGCGCTGCCGGGCGGCAGGTCGAGGGTGGCCAGGCCCAGCTTCATGGTGAGGGCGACGAGCCGCTGCTGCGCGCCGTCGTGCAGGTCGCGTTCGATGCGGCGGCGTTCCGTCTCGAACGCGTCGACGAGGCGGGCCCGGGACCGTACGACCTCGCGCAGTTCGCGGTCTCTCGGGAAGAGCACGGCACGGCCCACCGCCGCACGGACGGCGGCCCACGCCCCGATGGGATACGCGGCCACGGGCAGCAGCAGCGCGCCCGCGACCGGGCCCGCCACGGTCTGCCAGGGCATGGCGGTGGGCTGGAAGGGCGTCAGGAGGAGGAAACCCGGGATGCCGAGCGAGACCAGGACCACGGCGAGGTCCATCCAGCCGACCGCCAGGACGGACACGGCGCCGTAGCCGACGGTGCGGGGACCGTGCCACGGACGCTGCCGGTCGCCACCGCCACCGCCACCGCCACCGCCCCCGCCCCCGCCCCCGCCACCGCCCTCGCCACCTCTTCCGCCGCCACCACCGCTTCCGCCACCGTCGCCCCGGTCGACGAGAGAGAGGCGGCGGTGTTCCAGGGGACCGGCGAGGGCGCCCCCGAAGACCACCAGGGCCCCCGCGCAGAGCACCCTGGCGAATGTGCCGATGGGCGCGGCGAACAGCCCGGCCACACCCAGGTAGACACCGGTCGCGAACACCCCGCCGGACAGGAGATAGCCCAGTGCGCGCCACGGCCAGACGGTGCACAGGAACCCCAACGGGCTGCGGGTGAGGGCCTCCAGGACGGTTCGAGGGGTGGTCACGCGGTCGACCGTAGCGGCGCCGGATGGTGGAGGCAGTAGTGCCAGGTGGAGTATCGGCCCTCGCCCAGGCGGCAATGTGCCGGACGGTGTTCCCGTCGTTGCCTTGAAGGCATGACCAAGACGAACATCACGACTACGCCAGGCATTTCGGCCCTGCTGCCCGTCCAACTCCGATCGCTGACCAAGCACTACGGCACCGGCGGCCGCGCCGTCACCGCACTCGACGACATCACCCTGGACTTCGCGGCCGGGACGATGACGGCCGTCATGGGCCCCTCCGGCTCCGGCAAGTCCACCCTGCTGCACTGCGCGGCGGGCATCGACCGGCCGAGCGCCGGCGAGGTGCTGATCGGCGGTACGGAACTGGGCGCGCTGGACGAGAACGCGCTCACGGTGCTGCGCCGGGACCGGATCGGATTCGTCTTCCAGGCGTTCAACCTGGTCTCGGCACTGACCGCCGCGCAGAACGTCGAACTGCCCCTCAGACTGGCCGGGACACGCCCCTCGGCGGACGAGGTGCACGCGGCACTCGCCGCCGTCGGGCTCGCGGACCGTCACGGACACCGGCCGAGTGAACTGTCCGGCGGCCAGCAGCAGCGCGTCGCGATCGCCCGGGCGATGATCGCCCGGCCCGCCGTCCTCTTCGCCGACGAGCCGACCGGCGCGCTGGACAGCAGCGCCTCGCGGGTCGTGCTGCGGCTGCTGCGGGACCTGGTGGACAGCCGCGGACAGACGGTCGTGATGGTGACGCACGACCCGGCCGCCGCGGCGTACGCGGACCGGGTGCTGCTGCTGGCCGACGGCCGGCTCGCGGACGAACTGCCGGGCGCCGAGGGCGCCGAGACGATCGCGGCGCGGACGGCCGCCCTGGAGGTGCGGCCGTGATCAGCCTGGCGACAGCGAGGGAGCGGTGGACCTCCTTCCTGGGGTCCTTCGTGGCCGTGGCGCTGGGCGTCGCGGTCGTCACCATGAGCGCACTGGTGCTGCTGTCGGACGGTACGGGAGTGCCGCAGCGGCTCGCGGGGGCGCCGGTGCTGGTGCGGAGCCCGGCGGGGGCGCCGACCGCCGGGATGTTCGCGGAGAACCCGCCGTGGGCGCCGGAGCGCGCCGAGGAACTGCGGCGGGAGCTCGGCCGGTTGCCGGGAGTGGCCACCGCGGTGGCCGACCGGTCCTTCTACGCGCAGGCGCCCGGCAGCGAGCAGCGCACGGGGGAGCGGCAGGGCCACCCCTGGTCGGCCGCGGCGCTCGCCGCGTACGGCCTGAGCGGGGGCAGGCCGCCGACGGCAGAGGGCGAGATCGTCGTGGACGACTCCCTCGGTCACCGGCCGGGCGAGCCCCTCACGGTGCTGACGGCACGCGGACCGCAGCGTTTCTCGGTGTCCGGCACGATCGACGGCCCCGGCTACTACGTCACAGACCGGCGGGCCGCCGAACTGGCGGGCGGAGTACGGGCCATCGGGCTGGTCCTCGGTCCCGGCACCGACCCCACCCGGGTCGCGGCCGCCGCCCGGAGCGTCGTCGGCGCTGACGGCACCGTCCTGACCGGCGCCTCCCGTGACGCGCTCGCGCCGAAGCAGGACGAGATGACCCGATGGATCGGCGGCCAGGTGCTCACCGCCATGGCGCTGCTCTCCGCCTTCGTCACCGTCTTCAACGTGTCCTCGACGTTCGCGTTCGCCGTCGCCCAGCGGCGCCGTGAGTTCGGCCTGCTGCGCACGATCGGTGCGACACCGCGGCAGGTGCGGCGGCTGGTGTACGGGGAGGCCCTGGCGGTGGGCGTCGTCGGCGCCGGGGCGGGGGCGGTCGCGGGAGTGGCACTGGCGCCCGCGATGACCGGGTTGCTGATCGACGCGGGCTTCCAGCCGGCGGGCTTCGAGGTGAGCATCCGGTGGTGGGTACCGGCAGCGGCCTGGGCCCTGGGTGTGGTCGTGGCACTCGCCGGAGCGGGTGCCGCCGCACGTCGGGCCTCCCGGGTGAAGCCGCTGGAGGTGATGCGGGAGGCCGCGGTGGACAGCCGGCCGATGACCCGCCGCCGGTGGGTCACGGGGCTGCTGGCGACGGGCCTGGGCGCGGCCTGCTCGGCGGGCACGGCCGTCGCGGGGGCCGACGCCATGGTGCTGCTGGTCCTGGGCGCGGCCATGTGCCTGACGGCCGGACTCACCCTCCTCCTGCCGGTGTTGACCCGGCCCGTCATCGGGGCGCTGACCCGGCCGCTCGCCCGGCGCCCCGGGGCCACGGCCGTGCTCGTACGCGAGAACATGCTCACCTCGGTGCGCCGTACCTCCGCCACGATCGCCCCGGTGCTGGCGACCGTCGCCTTCGCCGTACTGATCACCAGCGCCGTGCAGACCACCCAGAGCGCCGACACCACCCGGCAGGCCGCGGCCCTACGGGCCGAGGCGGCCGTAGTGCCGCGGGGCACACCGGGCCTGTCGGACGCCGCGGTCGACCGGGTCGGGGGCACGGCGCTGCTGTCGACGACGGTCTACGGCGGCGAGGGCAGGGCGGCCCTGTCGGCGGCCGGGGTGACGCCCGCGTTCGAGCAGACGTACAAGGCGCGGGCACCCCGCGGGGACACCGTCGTCGTCACCGCCGCCGTTGCCGCCGCGCACGGCTGGCGGGAGGGCCGTGCCGCCACCCTCACCTTCGAGGACGGCCGCACCCGGCAGCTGCGCGTGACCGCCGTGCTGGACGACTCGATGCCGTACCAGGTGTTCCTGCCGCGTGAGCTGGTACGGGCCCACGACCCGTCGGCCCTCGCGGACGTCGTGTACCGCACCACCGCCACACCCACGCCGTCCCTCTCGGGACTCGGCGCCGAGGAGGTCCCGGTGGCGGTCCACGCGGCCTCGGACGACGCCGAGGAGGACCGGCTGGTGTGGCTGTTCACCCTGATCCTCGTCACCATCACGGCGGGCTACACCATGATCGCCGTCACCTCCACCGTGCTGACGGCGACCGCGGGCCGGGTGCGGGACCTCCGCGTCCTGCGCCTGTCCGGTGCGACACCGCGCCAGGTGCTGCTGACGCTCGCGGCGGAGACGTACTGTGTCGTCACCCTGGGCGCCGCCCTGGGCCTCGCGGTGGCCGCTCCCGCCCTGTTCGGCACGGCCCAGGGGCTGCGGCGGGAACTGGGACTGCCGGTCGAACTGTCGGTGGCCTGGCCCTGGGTCGCGGGCGTGGTGACCGGCTGCCTGCTGCTCGCCACGGCGGCCACCGTTCTCCCGGCCCGGGCCGCGCTGCGGCGGATGCGGCGGGCGTGACGGGCCGGGACGGGCCGGGAGAACGGCTGGTCACCGTTCGACGACCGGGCGGAACGCGTCCCGTACGCCGGACTTGGACGTGGAGACGAACTGGTCGCCCGGCCCCAGGTCGTGCAGGTAGTACTCGTAGCGCAGGACGCTCGGGCAGCTTCCGCCGCCGATCTGGACCGAGCGCGGGTCGAGGCGCTTGCCGGTGCGCAGTTCGTAGACCTTCAGGGGGATCTTGACCTTGTAGAAGGTCACTTGGTGGGGCAGGTACTTCGACTTGTCGTTCTCGTAGGCGCAGGTCTCCACGGCGGCTCCGTTCTCCGCCGCGTCCGCGCAGACCACGAGCGCGGCCTTGGCCGGGTCGCCGGTGCGCCAGGAGCCGGGGAGCTTGTCGGTGTACTCGGAGTCGCCGAGGAACAGGGCGCGGTTGGTGCCCTTGCGGTAGGGCGGGGCTCCGCTGTACTTCGCGGGCTTGGAGCAGTAGCCGGAGTCGGCACCGTAGGTGTTCTCGACCAGGCCGCGCACGTGGTCCAGTTCGATGGCGAGGGTGGCCTTGCGCACGCCGTCGCGGGCCTCGTCCGTGCGGGCGTCGTCCGGGTAGGAGTCGAGGAGTCGCTGGTAGTGGGTCCGCGCCTGCCGCCAGGCGTCCTCGGTCATCAGGCGGTCGCCGCAGCCCACCAGGGCGGCGGGTTCCGTGCGTGCCGCCGTGCCGGCGGAGCGGTCCAGGACGTCGTGGGTGGGGCCGCGGTCGCGGAGCCAGGCGGTGAGGGCGGCGGTGTCGCAGGAGTTGTCGGTGGGCAGGCCGTCGAGGAAGGTGTCCAGGACCGTCCTGACGGTCTGCTCGTTGCCGGGCTCGTTCAGGACGCCGGCGAGCGTGCCGAAGCCCCGCCCCAGGTCCTCGGTGCTGCCCCTGTGTGCGGCGCGGGCCAGGGCGGCCGCTGCCCCGTCCAGGCGGTGGCACGCCGCCACCACCGCGTCGCCGGGTTCCACCACCGGCGCGCCCGCCAGGCGGTGGCCCCACCACACCTCGCCCTGTGCGGCGACGGCCGCCTCGCAGTCGCCGCCCTCGCGGGCCGCGGTGACGCGGTTCCCGATGCCGTACGCGTCGGTGCGGAGCAGTACGGCGGTCAGCACCACCGCGAGCGCGAGGGCGAGCGTGCCCGCGCGCTGCCCGCGTCGTACGGCCTGCTCCGGGCGGCGACGCGCCAGGTACCAGCCGTGGGTGATGCCGGCCGCCCACCACAGGAGCAGCAGGATCTCGTACCTGGTCTCGGCGGTGGAGGCGGTGAGGTCGAGGAGCACGGCCGTGCCGAGCACGGCGATCGCCGCCAGTCGCCACTGACGCAGCAGCAGATAGCCGATGCCGAGCAGCGTGGCGTTGCCGAGGGCGACCGCCGGCGGGTCGGCGGGAGATGTCGGCGGGTCGGCGGGAGATGCCGGCGGGCCGGCTGGGGCCGGGGGCCGCGGTGGGTCGTACGCCGGGTAGGTCATGTGGTGGTCACCCCCGGAGCCGGAGCGCGTACCGAGAAGTACCGGCGGCCCGTCTCGCCGCTCACCGTCCACAGGGCCGCCAGGTCCGCGAACGCGATCAGGAACGCCGGGAGGCTGGGTGCCCCGGCGACCAGCGAGCCGAGGAAGGCGAGGACCATCCCCAGGGCCACGAAGGACAGGCACACGATGAGCACCACACGGACCCAGAGGCGGCGGCCCCGCGCCAGGACGACACAGACGGCCTGGAGTGCCGCCAGGCCCCAGCAGAACATCGCCACGAACCAGGCCAGGGCCATCGGCATCAGCAGGTCCTGCCCGTGGTCCAGCTTGCTCTGGTTCTCGTCGATGACCGCCCAGCCGCCGAAGACGTTGCCGAGCGCGTGTCCGCCGGCCAGGACGAGGACGAAGATCAGGGATTTCGGCATACGCGTCGTCGTGGAGTCCGGCATCACGGTCACCTCACGCTCTCGTCGTCCGGCAGGTCGTAGACCCGCGCCCAGTCCACTTCGTAGACGGCGCTCTGGAGGCCGTCCCCGTGGAAGTTGTCGAGCTGGATGGTCTGGTGCATCGACGGGGCGCACTGGACGCAGTCACGGTCCGCGTTCGCGCCGCCGGAGAAGCGGAACCACTCCTCGCCGTCGATGAAGCCGCGCAGGTAATCCGGGGTCCACTCGACGGCCACGTTGTGCCACCGCGACAGGTCCACACCGCACGTGCGGGCGTGCTCCTGCTGTACGGGCACGTCCTCCGGGTGCGGGTAGTGCAGGAACGCCTCGGCGCACCTCTCGCCGGGGGCGTCGTTCTCCAGGTAGTCGTACTCGCCGTCCTCGGGGTGCTCGTTCGAGTCCGGCCACAGGATCAGCAGCGGGTGGTACGGCCGGCCGTTGCCGGGGGCGGTGACCCTTGAGCGCACGCGGGCCTCCCATCTGCCGTACTTCTGGCCGTACTGCGAGGCGAGCCAGCCGGTGTCGCCGTCCGCCTCGCCGGTCATGCGCAGGACTCCGCCGAAGACACGGGTGTTGGCGTCGCAGCGGCGGCCGTTGTCGCTGTGGCCCGGCCAGCACGTGTCAGGACCGCCGCCGGCCAGGCGCCACTTGGCGCGGTCCGGTACGGCGGGGCCGGCCTCGGAGCCGTAGCCGAACTCGTCCGACCACGCGGGGAGCGGGTCGCCCCAGCCGTACCGCTCTGCTGCCGTTGTCGCCGAGTGCGGAGTCGTCGTCGCGGTGAGCGTCATCGTGAGCGCCGCCGCGCCCAGCCCCACGGCGAGGTGCCGGGTGCGATGTCGTCCGTGCATGGCTCTCCTCCAGCCTGTCGCGGTTGTGAGCGGACGCGGGGCGGCCCGAACCCTCCCCTCGCAGGGTTCGGACCGCCGCCCCATGGCCCGTCCCGGCCACGTCCTTCGGCTATTCGACCGCCGTGCGCCGTTGTTCGGCTGGCACCTCACCAGCACCGAACAACCCCGGGCGTGCGGAGTTCTTGTCCCCGGGGAACTCGCGCCCGCATGCGGAGTAGGTGTCGGTGTAGGTGCGCTCACCCAGCGGCACTGAGTGCTCGGTTCTCGCAGCGCAGTCGGCGCAGTCCATCGTGGTGTGCGCGGGGTGGGCCGGGCGGATGTCCCGCCCGTGTTTGCGGCCCATGCGGGCACGACGAAGGAGCAGTCTCCTCGTAAGGAACAAGTGAAAGGCCGTGTCCCGTACGGCGATACGGTCGATGGTCAAGGGAGGGCGGACGAGGGGGGGGCACGCACGTGCCGGGACAATCAGGGCCGGGTCGCGCCGAGGGCGAGCTGGATCCGGAGGCCGGGCCGGTGCAGCGGTTCGCCGCCGGGCTGCGTGCGCTGCGCGAGTCCGCGGGCAGGCCCACGTACCGGGAGATGGCCCGGCGGGCGCGGTACGGGGTGACCACGCTGTCGCAGGCGGCGGCGGGCAAGCAGCTGCCCACCCGGGCGGTGACGCTCGCCTACGTCAAGGCGTGCGGCGGCGACCTCGCCGAGTGGGAGCGGCGCTGGCGCGAGGCGTCGGGCGAACTGGCCGCCGAGACCGCCGCCGACGACACCGCCCGGCCGCCCTACCGGGGCCTGACCCGGTTCGAACCGGGCGACGCCGACCTGTTCTTCGGACGGGACCAGCTCGTGGAGCGGCTCACCGAGCTGAACCGCAAGCACCGCTTCACGGCCGTCTTCGGCCCCTCCGGCAGCGGCAAGTCATCGCTGCTGCGGGCGGGCCTGATCCCCCGGCTGCGGGCGGCCGACGACGCTGACGTGCCGCCCGCGGCCGTACGGATCCTCACCCCAGGTGCGCATCCGCTGCGCACGCACGCCGAGAGGCTGGAACCCGTACCGGACACCGACGCCGACACCTGGCTGATCGTCGACCAGTTCGAGGAGCTGTACACCCTCGGCGTCGACCCGGCCGACCGCGACACCTTCATCGATCGCCTCGTCGCCGCCACCACCGCCGGCAGCGGGCTGCGCGTCGTCATCGCGGTGCGGGCCGACTTCCTCGGCCGGTGCGCCGAACACCCCCGCCTCACCGCCGCGTTGCAGGACGCCACGCTGCTCGCCGGGCCGATGAGCCGGGCGGAACTGCGGGAGGCCATCGTCCGCCCGGCCACCGCGGCCGGACTGATCGTCGAACGCTCCCTGACCGACCGCCTCCTGGACGAGGTCGAGGACGCCCCCGGCGGACTGCCTCTGATGTCGCACGCCCTGCTGGAGACCTGGCGCCACCGCAGCGGCCGGGCCCTGACCGAGACCGCGTACGATGCGGCCGGCGGACTGCACGGTGCCGTCGTACGGACGGCCGAGCAGGTGTACGGCGAACTGACGGAACCGCAAGCGGAGTTGGCCCGCCGCATCCTGCTGCGCCTCGTCGCGCCCGGATGGGGGTCCCCTCTGCTCGAGCGAAGCCGAGAGCTTGGGGGAGGGACCGCCGACACGCGCCGCCCCACCGACCACGCGGAACTCGACTTCGGCAACCCCGCCGACACCCGGGTGGTCCTGGAACGCCTCGCCCGGGCCCGCCTGATCATCTTCGACGACGGCACCGCCGACCTCGCCCACGAGGCGCTCATCACCGCCTGGCCCCGCCTGCGCGCCTGGATCGACGCCGAACGCGACCGGCTGCGCGTCCACCGCGCGCTCTCCGAGGCGGCCCGCACCTGGCAGGACCTCGGACAGGAGAACGCCGCGCTCTACGCCGGCTCCCGGCTGTCCGCCGCCCGTGACGCCTTCCCCGCGGACGGCGCCGCACCCGGCAGTGACGAACTGACCCCGATGGAACGGCGGTTCCTCACCACCTCGCTCCGCCGCCGGCACCGCGCCGCGCTTCTGCGCCGCACGGTCGTGGCCGTACTCGCCGCCCTCGCCCTGCTCGCCACCGGCACCGCCGTCGTCGCCCTCCAGGCCCGCGCCACCGCACAGGCCGAACGGGACGCTGCCGTGTTCGGCGGGCTCACCGCCGAGGCCGACCGGGTCCGCGACACCCACGCCGGGCTGGCCGCCCGGCTCGACGTGGCCGCATACCGCATGCGCTCCACCCCGGACCTGCGGACCCGGCTGGCCTCGGACGCGGGCCGGGTCCTCGCCACCCGGCTGACCGGCCACGACGGGGTCGGCAGCTCCGTGGCGTACGCGCCCGACGGCCGCACCCTGGCCGCCGGCGGCCACGACGGCACGGTCCGGCTGTGGGACACGGGCGGCAGGGCCCTGGGCGAACCGCTCCGACTGGGGACGGACCAGGTCGGCGCGGTCGCGTTCGCACCGGCGGACCGGGACCTACTGGCGGCCACCGGCGAAGGCGGTGCCATCCGCCTGTGGGACGTGCGTGACCGGGAGCACCCCCGCACCCTCGGCCGCCCGCTGGTGAGCCACGACGGGGAGAACATCGTCTCCGTCGCCTTCGCCCCCGACGGCCGCACGCTGGCCACGGCCGGCGACGACGGCACCGTACGCCTGTGGGAGCTGACCGACCCGGCCCGCCCCACGCCGCTCGGCAAGCCCGCCGCGGCCGACGACTCGGAGCACCGCAGCGTCCGCGCGGTCGCCTTCGCCCCGGACGGGAACACCCTGGCGACGGCGGGCTACGACGGTACCGTCCGGATGTGGCGGTACGGCGAGAACGACGGGATCGCACCGCTGGGCAAGGCCCTGCGCGCCCACACCGACCCGGTCTGGACACTGGCCTTCTCACCCGACGGCCGCACGCTGGCCACCGCCGGCTTCGACGAGACCGTACGGCTGTGGGAGGCGTCCCGCCCGGGCCGGCTCACGTCACTGGGCGAACCGCTCGCCGGGCACACCGCGCCCGTCATGTCGGTCGCGTTCAGCCCCGACGGGGAGACCCTGGCGAGCGCGGGCGAGGACGACGCGCCCCTCCTGTGGAACGTGGCCAACCCCGCCTATCCGCAGCAGCTCGGGGAGCCGCTGACCGGGCACACGGAGCCCGTGTGGGAGGTGGCCTTCAGCCCCGACGGCCGTACCCTCGCCAGCATCGGCGCCGACGGCGGCGTCCTGCTCTGGCACCGGCCGCCGACCGTCCTCACCGACTTCACCAACCCGGTGACCGCCGTCGCATACAGCCCCGACGGCCGCCTGCTCGCCGCCGCCAGCACCGACGACGGCCTGGTCCGCCTGTGGGACGTACGCCGCCCGGACCGCCCGCGCCGGCTGCCGCGGCCGCTCACGCACGAAGACCGGGTGCTCGCCGTCGCGTTCGCGCCGGACGGTCGTACGGCGGTCAGCGGCTCCGCGGACGGCACCGTACGCCTGTGGGACGTCTCCACGCCCGACCGCCCCGCCCCGCTCGGAACACCCCTGCGCGCCCACGACGGGGGAGCTCACGCCGTCGCGTTCGCGCCGGACGGCCGCACCCTGGCCACCGGTGGCGCGGACGACACGGTACGGCTGTGGGACGTACGCCGCCCGGACCGCGCACAGCCGCTCGGCGCACCGCTGCGCGGCCACACGGACGCCGTCACCTCCGTGGCCTTCGCCCCCGACGGCCGCCTCCTGGCCACCGGCGCCGAGGACGCCACGGCCCGCCTGTGGCACGTGAACGGCGACGGCGCCCGGGCCCGGCCCGCGGGCGTCGCCCTCACCGGACACGAGGAGTCGGTCGAAGCGGTGGCCTTCGCCCCGGACGGCAGGACACTGGCGACGGGCAGCGACGACCGTACGGTGCGGCTGTGGGACGTGCGGGGCGTCGAACGGGGCGACCGCGCGCGCCCGGCGGGGGAGGAGCTGACCGGACACCGCGCGGCGGTCAGAGCCTTGTCCTTCGCCCCGGACGGAAAGACGCTGGCGACCGGCAGCGGCGACCACACGGTCCGCCTGTGGGACGTGTCCGACCCGGCCCGTGCCGAGCCGGCCGGCCAGGAACTCACCGGCCATCTCGACACCGTCACCACCGTTGCGTTCAGTCCGCGCGGCGACGCCCTCGCCTCCGCCGGCTACGACCTGACGGCCCGGGTGTGGACCCTGGACGCGGACCGCGCGGCGGAGTACGTCTGCGAGCACACCGGCGGGGTCCTGACCCGGGCCGACTGGCAGGAGTACCTGCCGCAGCTCGGCTACCGGGAGGCCTGCCAGGGGCGTCTCACCTCCACGGGGCGGTGAACGACCGGCCTCCGCCGTGATCGAACGTGTTTCCGTCGCCGTCTCCCTAGGGCAGGGCGAACTTCAGTACGGCACCGTCCTTGTTGTGCGCCACGACGGTCGCCTTCAGGGCGCCGCCGAAGCCGGCCTCGCCGCCCGCGCCGCCGAGTTGCATCAGGGTGCCCCCCGACTGGAAGGTGACGGAGTCGTCGGCCACGATGACGTGCACCTTCGTGCCCTTCGCCGTGATGTCCGCCGTGGAGGTCACAAGCACCTCGCACGCACCGTCCGAGCAGGCCCGGTAGTTCTTCCCGTCCGCCGCCTTGGGCAGCGGGCCGGTGGGGTCGGGCGCGGGCGAGTCGCCCTCCCCGGACGACCCGTCGGGCTTCCAGCCCGGCGCGCACTGCTCGGCCTGCTCGTACGCCGCCGCGAGCCGTGGAACCTTCTTGGCCAGCGCGGGCAGGTCCGGCTCGGGCGGGGTGAGGGACTGGACCTGCTTGTCGACGTCCGCGGCGGTGCTCTCGGCGTACTCGAGGCCCACCGCGGGTGACTGGGCTTCGAGCTCGTTCGCGACACTCCTCACCTTCTTCCGCAGGGCGTCGCGCAGCCGGTCGGCCGCGGGAACGCCCGACGGGCCGAGGGCCTCCAGGCCGTCGGCCACGGTCTCCACGTCCGCCGGTGTCGTGGAGAGGTAACCGAGGGCGCGGGCGTGGGCGAACATCCCGGTTTCGTCGTCAGAGTCCCGGATCTCCTTCAGATCCGCGGCGCTCTCCTTCCGCAGGTTCTGGAGCGCGACCGTCGACTCGCACATGTCGCCGACCCACTCCACGAGTTCGGACGACGGCGACGACGACGGCGACCGAGTCGGCTTCGGCTCGGCCGACGACTCGGCGGCCTTCTCGTCCGTCCCGCCCTCCCCACAACCCCCGACGGCCAGCACCAGCCCGGCGACCACGACCGCGACGCCCCTGCTCCTGTCCATCCGACGACCCCTCTCCGTGTTGCGGACCTTCCCGGCGAGCCCAGTTCAGTCGCGGCACGGATTGTTCGGCCACCCGGTCCGCAGCCTGAACAACGCGTCCGGGCGGTCGTCGGTGGCGGTCCTCGCCTCAGTTCACGGCGTGTCCTGAGTCCACGCCGCCACCAGCTCCAGGAGGCCGGGGAAGCGGGCGTCGAGGTCGGCCACGCGGACGTGGCTGCGGCGTTCCAGGCCGTACTGGCGCTGGCGCGTGACACCGGCCTCGCGCAGTGCCTTGAAGTGGTGGGTGAGGGACGACTTGGGGCGGTCGAGGCCGAACCAGCCGCAGGAGTGGTCGAACGCCTCCGACTCCAGGAGGAGCTTGCGCACGATCGTCAGGCGCAAGGGGTCGCTCAGCGCGCCCAGCACCGTTTCCAGGCGCAGTTCCTCGACCGCCGGTTCGGGCAGCGGTTCCGGCAGGCTCTCCGGCTCGGGCAGCACCTTGATGACCGGCACGTCGTGAGCCGTCGCGGACATGGGCAGCTCCCTGTCATCCGAATCGCTTGTACGAGTTTCATCGTACTGCATGCTAGGTTCGAAAAAACTCGTACTGAGCTCACCGGAGGGACCAACCATGTCGGAAAGTCAGGCCGCAACCCGTACCCCCACCTGGTGGGTGTGGCTGGCCGCGTGGCCGGTCACCGCCGTCTTCGTGCTGTCCAACGCCGCGACGCCGCTGTACGTACTGTGGCAGCGCGACATCGGGTTCTCCAAGGGCACCCTGACCGTCGTCTTCGCGCTCTACATCGTCGGGCTGCTCGGCTCGCTGCTCGTCTCGGGTGTCGTCTCCGACCGGCTGGGACGCAAGCCCGTGCTGCTGCCCGCGCTCGCCCTCGCCCTGGCCGCCTGCGCGATCTTCGCGACGGCCACGACGGTCACCGCGCTGGTCGTCGCCCGGCTGTTCACCGGGATCGCCGTCGGCGCCGTCGTCTCCGCGGGCATGGCCGCCGTGACGGACGTGGCGGGCCCGGAGCGCAGGCGGCTGGCCGCGCTGCTCGCCTCCTGCGCGATGGTCTTCGGGGCCGGCCTCGGTCCGCTGCTCGCCGGCGTGCTGTCCGAGACGCTTCCGGCGCCCACCGTGACCGTCTTCGTCGTCGAGGCGGTCCTGCTCGCCACGGCCGTCCTCGCCGTGCTGCGCATGCCCGTACGCCGTCCCGACCCGTCCGGGAAGGGCGCCTGGGCGCGCGTGCCCGGCGTGCCGCACGGCAACGGCGTTCATCTCGCCCTGGGCATCGCGGTGTTCGCACCCGGCATCACCGCCACGTCCTTCGTGCTGTCGCTCGGCCCCACGCTGCTGGCCGAACTGCTGGGCACCACCAGCCGGATCGTCTCCGGGGCCATGGCGTTCGTCATGTTCCTCGCCGCCACAGGCGTCCAGTTCGCGGTGCGGACACTGCGCCGGATCACCATCCTGACCGCCGGTGCGATCAGCACCGTCCTCAGCATGGCCGCGCTGATCAGCGCCGTGCACGCCTCGTCGGTCCCCCTGCTCGTCGCTTCCGCCCTGCTCGCCGGGGCCGGCCAGGGCATGGGCCAGCTCGGCGGCCTCTCGCTGCTCAACTCCGCTGTCCCGCCGCAGCGGCTCGCCGAGGCCAACGCCGCTCTGAACGTGGGCGGTTACCTCCCGGCCGGCCTCCTGCCGGTGTCCACGGGCTACCTCATGGACGCGGTGGGACTGCCCACCGGGGCGACCGTCTTCGGCACCGTCCTGACGGCCCTGGCCGTCGTCGGCGCACTCGTCGTCCTCGCGGGCCACCGCCGGGTTCCCGAACCCGCGTGATCGTCCGGCGGCGCCGGGGGCCCGAGGATTTCTGCATTCCGTAAGTGAATTGGTGATGGGATTTTCTCGCGCCCCCTTTACCTTCCGCCCCTGGTGAATCTCCCGTATTTCGCAAAGGAATTCGAGCAAGTCGAAATCCCGTCAGGTGACGCGATCGCTGATTTCCGGACTTTATGTGCGAGTGAAACCGCGAAATCGTTTCGGCATATCTACGATCGGCAGCTATGACCGACTTACCTCGGGACGACTCGGCCACCCGTGCCCGCTGGCAGACCTGCCTCAGGCTCGCCCGCGAACTCCTCCTCGTCGGGCCGGACGGCACCGACCTCAAACTCGGCTATCTGCACACCCTGATAGACACGGGCCGCCTCGGCCCCACCCATCACCCGCGCAAGAAGATCCTCGTCATCGGCGCCGGCATCACCGGTCTCGTCGCCGGCCGGCTGCTCAAGGACGCCGGACACGACGTCACCGTCCTGGAAGCGAACGCCAGCCGGGTCGGCGGACGCATCAAGACCTTCCGCGCCACCAAACACCACCAGCCCTTCGACGACCCGGCCCAGTACGCCGAGGCCGGGGCCATGCGGCTGCCCGACTTCCACCCGCTCGTCCTCGCCCTGGTCGACAAACTCGGGCTCGGCCGCCGCCAGTTCTACAACGTGGACGTGGCCCCCGGCACAGGCAGCGGCCCCGACGTCCCCGTGCCCCCGGTGACGTACACCTCCTTCACCGGCCGCACCTGGACCTACGGCGACGACAGCCCCGACTTCCGCGAACCCGACAAGCGCGGCAACTCCTGGATCCGCGCCAACCGCACCCAGGTGCGGCGCGCCGACTACGCCGCCGGTCCCGAGCGGATCAACGAGGGCTTCCACCTCACCGACGACGAGGTCCGCGCCCCCGTCGTGAAGATGGTCGACGACGCGCTGGAGAGCGTGCGCGACTACTACTCCGACGTCGTCGACGGCAAGCGCGTCAACAAGCCCCTCGAGGAGTGGGTCGAGGGCTGGGCGCGGGTGATCCGCGACTTCGACGGCTACTCGATGGGCGGCTTCCTGCGCGACCACGCCGGACTCAGCGACGAGGCGATCGAGGCCGTCGGCACGCTGGAGAACATGTCCTCGCGGCTGCATCTCTCGTTCTTCCACAGCTTCCTGAGCCGCAGCGACATCAACCCCGGCGTCCGCTACTGGGAGGTACCCGGCGGCAGCTGGCGCCTGCCCCACGCGCTGCACCAGGGCCTGCGCGACGAGGTGCGGCTCGGCCACCGCATGATCCGCCTGGAGTTCCACGACCCCAGCCGCGACACCGACCCCGAGGGCACCGGCGCGGTCGGACCCGACGGGTGGGGCGTGGCCGTGCAGACCGTCGCCGAGAACGATCCACAGGCCCCGCCGCGCCTGTGGACGGCCGATCTGGCGATCGTCACGATCCCGTTCTCCGCGCTGCGCTTCGTGGAGATCGTCCCGTCGATGTCGTACAAGAAGCGCCGCGCGATCATCGAGACCCACTACGACCAGGCCACCAAGGTGCTGCTGGAGTTCAGCCACCGGTGGTGGGAGTTCACCGAGGACGACTGGCGCGAGGAGCTCGACCGCATCGCACCCGGCCTGTACGAGTACTACCGGCTGGGCGGCCAGGTGGACACCGGCACCGACACCGCCCTCTCGCTCTCGGAGTCGGGCACCGACCTGCTGGCGGCCGCCGTCAAGGACAGCAGCGTCACCGAGGAGATGCGGCAGCTCAACAGCACCCTGCCGCTGCGCGGCCCCGCGCTCCGCCCCGCCACCCACTGCTTCGGAGGAGGATCGGCCACCGACAACCCCAACCGGTTCATGTACTACCCGTCGCACCGGGTCGAGGGCAGCACCGGCGGCGTCGTGCTCGCCTCGTACTGCTGGTCCGACGACGCCGCCCGCTGGGACTCCATGCGCGGCGCGGAACGCTACGTCTACGCCCTGCGCAACCTCCAGGCCCTGCACGGCCGCCGCATCGAGGTGTTCTTCACCGGACGCGGCGCCACCAAGAGCTGGGCCCGCGACCCGTACGCCTTCGGCGAGGCCGCCATCTACACCGCGCACCAGATGACCAGCTTCCACCTGGACGTCTCCCGGCCCGAAGGCCCCGTGCACTTCGCCGGAGAGCACACCTCCCTCAAACACGCCTGGATCGAGGGCGCCCTGGAGAGCGCCGTGCGTGCGGCCCTCGCCGTCCACCAGGCCCCGCCGGTCACCACCCCGGGCGCGGACCGGGACGGGGGCCACTGGTGATCGCGATCGAACCCGGGTGCACGGTCGCCCGCTACCTCGCCCTGCGCCTGGCCGAGCTGGGCATCACCCACCTCTTCGGCGTTCCCGGCAACCACCTCGGCCCGTTCCTGACGACCCTGCGGGCCGAGGGCGACATCGAGTGGGTCGGCACTCCCACCGAGGGCGGGGCGGGCCAGGCCGCCGACGCCTACGCCCGTATCCACGGCATCGGAGCGGCCGCGGTCACCTACAGCGTCGGCGCGTTCAACCTGCTCAACGCATGCGGAGGCGCCTACGTCGAACAGGTCCCGCTCGTCGCCGTCAACGCCTCCCCGCCCTACGAGCAGTGGCAGAACTACCGGGCCGTCGGCCTGCTCACCTCGCACATGAGCCCCCGCCCGGAGAGCAACCTGGACGTCTACCGGCAGGTCACCGTGGACGCCCAGGTCATCTCCAACCCGGGTCTCGCCCCCGGCCAGATCGACGCCGCGCTCACCGCGTGCCTCTCCGAACGCCGGCCGGTCTACCTGGAGGTCATGGAGGACCTCTGGGACGAGCCCTGCCCCGAGCCGGAGGGGCCGATCGTTCCCCGGGAGCGGCCGTTCAGCGCGCGCAACCAGCCCATGCTGGACAAGGCCGTGCAGGCGGTCCTCACTCTGGTCGAGGAGCATCCCGGCACGGACGGCAGGCCCCGCCCGATCGTCTGGGCCGGCGAGGAGATCGACCGGTTCCGCCTCGGCGGGCAGCTCACCGACCTGGTGGAGGCGACGGGTGTGCCGTTCTGCACCACCGTCGGCGCCAAGGCCGTCGTCGACGAGGACCTGCCGCAGTTCCACGGCGTCTACAACGGCGGCGCCAGCCACCCGGACGTGCACGCCGTGTTCAAGGACTGGGCCACCTGCCGCATCGGGCTCGGCGCCTGGTCCACGTCGAAGAATCTCGGCGGGGAGCAGTGTGTCGGCGGCGACTGGGTGATGGCCGCGCACGGCGGCGTCAGCGTCGGCACCTCCTACTTCCCCGACGTCCAGCTCACACAGTTGCTGCCCGCCCTCCAGGACGCGCTGGTGAAGGCGTACGGCTCGGGAGGCCTGGCCGCCGACTACTACGCGGAGTCCTACGCCCACCACGGACCGCTCGGCGACCGCCCCGCGGCCCTCGGACACCACCGCGCCTCGCTCCGCGCCGCCGGTTCGGCAGCCCGGCACGGTGCCGGCCCACGCCTCACCTACGACACCGTGTTCGACCGGCTCAACCACTTCCTGAACCACGAGACGCGGGAGGACTGGACGGTCGTCTCCGACGCCGCGTTCTCCCTCATCGGCTCGATGAACCTGTCCCTGCCGGCGGGCGGGTTCCTGTCGCAGGTCAGCTGGCTGTCCATCGGCTGGTCGGTCGCCGCGGCCACCGGCGCCGCGTTCGCCCCCGAGCGCGGCGAGGCCCGTCCGATGGTGTTCGTCGGCGACGGCGCCTTCCAGGAGACCTGCCAGGAACTCTCCACGCACACCAGGCACGGGCTGCGGTCGGTGGTGTTCGTCATGGACAACGGCCACTTCTACGGCGTCGAGCAGATGCTGGTGCATCCGCGGTACTACGCGGACGAGGACGCCGCCGACCCGGACTTCTACAACGTCCTCCACCCCTGGCACTACGACCGCCTCGCGGACGTCTTCGCCGGCAAGCACACCCCGGCGCACGGCGTCACCGTCGCGCACACCGCGGAACTCGACGACCTCCTGGACCGCCTCACCGACCCGGCCGACCCGCTCAACGCCGGACCGCTCCTGGTCCGCGTCCGACTGCACCGCCACGACTACCCGCGGGCGATGGCATACAAGGTGCCGAAGCCCTCCCACACCAGGTGAGTCCCGTACCCGAAGGGGGAAAGACATGGCTGAACTCAACGTACTGATCTCGTTCGACGCGGCCACGATCGTCGAACAGAACCCCAACGCGTCACGCAACCCCGACGCGCCCACGCAGGTCGACCCGCGCCTGATCTACATGACCACCCGCCACGACCACATCGTCGGCACGTCGGGCGCCGAGCTGAACCTGCGCGCCGAACCCGGGGACAGCATCAAGTGGCGTGAGACGACCCTGTCGCTCGGCAGCGAGTACAAGGCACTGCTCTACCGGTACGTGAGCAGCGACAGCCAGCACCGGCTCATCAGGACGCCGGAGATCGAGGTGGTCAGCGGCATCTACCCGCTGCCCAAGGAGGGCACCGAGGGCAGGCCGGAGTTCGAGACCCAGCGGTACCAGGACCACTACTGGCGCACGACCGTCAAACAGCCCGGCAAGGTCGTCTACCACTTCTACTTCCAGATCCTGGACCGTCACCGCCAGTTGAAGGGCTACTTCCAGTGGGATCCCTTCATCACCATCGAGGACTCCTGACGCACGCGCGGGCGGCGGTCACACCGACCGCCGCCCGCGCGAGCGGACGGAACCCTGCGGCCCGGTCCGCACGCCCTGCTCCGCCCGCATTCGCGCGGCAGTGGGGCAGTGGGGCAGTCCCCGGGTTGTTGTGAGGGAGTGGTGGAGCCGGCCGATCACGTGCTCGACGGCATGCGAAGATCACGACGAGCGCGCGCGTTCGCGCGCCGCGTGGCACGGGGGTGCATTGCGTGAGCGGCCTGTCCTTGGTTCCGGCTGCTCGCTGTTCGGTCGTTGCGGAAGACGGGCGTGTACCTCCGGCCCGCTGACACACCGCCCGCAATGCGAGCACGGAGGAACATGTGAAGTCACTGAAGCGACGGGGTCTCACCGTAACCACGGTCCTCGCCACGGCGGCCTTCGTCGCCGGGACCTTCGGCGCCACCGCGGCGTCGGCCTCGACACAGAGCACCACGACGAAGGCCGCGGCCCGCGCCTGTGCCGGAGGGGACTACGTCAAGGCACACGAGAGCGTGAAGATCCGCAAGTCGAAGAAGCTCAACTCCACCGCCCTGGGCCTGCTGCCCAAGGGCAAGAAGGCCAAGCTCCTGAAGTGCTCGGTCGACCTGGCCGGCACCTACTCGCTCTGCGGCTGGGACGACGACAACCGCTGGCACCACATCTCGTACCGAGGCATCAAGGGCTACGTGCCGCTCGCCTGCGTGGTCTAGGGAGCGTCTTGCCGCCCTCGATGTGAGCGGCAGCGGTCCTGAGGGATCGTCGTCGGACGGTTGTGCGACGATCCCCGCGTGAATGATCTACGCGTCCGCCCGGTCACCGAGGCCGATCTGGCCACCCTCGTCCGCCTCCGCGACGACGCGGCCCGCTGGATGCTGGCCCGCGGCATCACCGGGCAATGGCGGCCGGGGGAACTGGACGAAGACCACTTCCGCCAGGTCATGGCACACGGCGAGGTCTGGCTCGCGGAGGCCGGCGGGCGCGTCGCCGGAGCCTGGGAGCTGTGGTGGGAGGACGAGGCCGCTTGGGGGCCGCAGCCGCCCGTGGCCGGGTACGTGCACCGGCTCATGGTGGACCGGAGCACCACCGCGCCCGGCACCGGGCGGCTGCTGCTGGATGCCGCGGAACGCCGGGTGGCCGAGGCCGGACGGACCCGGGTCCGCCTGGACTGCCTGGCGGGCAACGCACAGCTCAACGCCTACTACCGGCACGCCGGTTACCGCGTCGTGGGCCACAAGGAGGGCAAGCCGCAGCCGGGCGGGGCGCCCAAGTCCTTCACACTGCTGGAGAAGGAGCTCTCCGGCCCCGCAGCCCCCAGTACCGTCGGCCGCACCGGTTAGGGTGAACCGCGTGGAGCTCCTGCACCTGCGCTATTTCGTCGCCGTCGCCCAAGAACTGAATTTCTCCACCGCGGCCCGCAAACTGCACATGGCGGCGTCCCCGTTGAGCAGGCGGATCAAGGATCTCGAGAACGAACTCGGACACCGGCTGTTCGACCGCGACACCCATCATGTGCGGCTCACTCCGGCCGGCAGTGCGCTGCTGCCGATCGCCCACGGTGTCCTGGAGCAGGTCGACTCCATCCAGTGGCGGCTGGACGAGACGGCCCGGCCGCGGCGGACCACCCTGCTGCTCGGTGTTCCCAGCGGCATCCATCCGGACCTGCGGATACGGATGGACGCCCTCGCCGAGCGGGTCAGCGACCGGTTCGAGATCAAACGCTGGCCGGGCGGCACCGAGCGTCTGGTCGACGCGGTGTGCGACGGCAGACTGGCGCTCACCCTCGCCCGGCTGCCGGTCGGCGGCGACCCGGCCCTGGAGCAGCTGCCGGTGATGTCGGAGCGGCTCGGCGCGGTCGTGCCCAGGGACCGATTCTCGGGGCGGGAGTCGATCGCCCTGGCGGAGCTGTCCGGGCTCGCCTACGCGGGCTCGCCCACGGCCGTGACCAACGCGTATTTCCGCGGCCTCGACCAGCAGCTGGCCGAGCTCGGCATCAAGAAACGCATCGAGATCGGCAGCGCGACTTTCGACGGGGTTTCCGAGATAGTGTCCAGTGGCCTGGCATTCTCCATTTCCATGCTGGATCCGCGAAGCCCCGTGCAGAATCACCGTCTCGACAATGTGACCGTCCTTCCCTTCTCGGATTTCCATCCCCGGTTGGAGACCGGCCTGGTGTGGCGCAAGGACCGTGCGCACGGCGGTGACCTGGAGGAAGTCGTCACCGTCGCCCGCGAGGTCTTCGCCGAGCCACTCCGAGCCTGACCCGACCAGGCATTCAAAAAGCATTCATCAAGGCGGCATGACCACTGCGGTCATACCGCCTTTCGTCAATTGGTCACTCCATTCGTTTCCGTTCTCCATCCCCTCCTTGCTAACTTAGTTTCCAGATACACACACATGGCGAAGCGAGGAGTTGAAGGAAAAGCGATGACGGACATCACGGACACCGCCACCGGCCCCCTGGAAGGTATCCGCGTGATCGACCTGTCGACCGTGGTGATGGGCCCCTACGCGGCACAGATCCTCGGCGACCTGGGCGCCGACGTGATCAAGATCGAGTCGCCCGCCGACACCGTGCGCGTGGGCCACTACCGCACCACGCCGGGCATGACCCCGCTGAACCTCAACGTCAACCGCAACAAGCGCAGCGTGGCCCTCAACCTCAAGGAGGACACGGACCGGGAGCGGGCGCTGCGGCTGATCGACACCGCGGACGTGCTGATCACCAACATGCGGCCGGGCGCACTGCACCGCCTCGGCCTGTCCTACGACGACATCGCCGCCCGCAACCCGGGGCTCGTCTACGCGCACGCCCAGGGCTTCCGCAGCGACTCGGACCGGGCCGGCAACGCCGCCTACGACGAGACCGTGCAGGCCGCGTCCGGCCTGGTCGACATCGCCGACCGCGCGCTGGGCGAGCCCGTCTACCTGCCGACCATCATCGGCGACAAGGTCTCCTCCCTGACCATCGCCTACAGCGTGCTCGCCGCCCTGCTGCACCGGAACAGGACCGGGCAGGGCCAGCTCGTCGAGATCCCGATGACGGACACCCTCATCGCGTTCAACCTGGTCGAGCACCTGGCGGGACACACCCACGTGCCCGAGACCGGCTCCACCGGCTTCCCGCTGTCGATGCTCAAGGGCCACAAGGCGGTGCGCACCAAGGACGGCCTGGCCTGCGTCATCCCGTACAACCCGCAGAACTACCGGGACTTCTTCACCGCCGCCGGACGCCCGGACCTCGCCGAGGACCCGCGGGTGGGCGGGGACGCCGTCGACAGTGCCGACCACGAGGACCTGGCCGCGCTGATCGGCGAGTGCGCCCCGGCACTGACCACCGAGGAGTGGGCGGAGGTGTGCGCGAAGCACAGCATCCCGATGGCCCCGGTGCTGGAACTGGACAGCGCCCACGAGGACCCCTACGTCCGCGACGGCCACCTGCTCGACACCGTCGAGCACCCGACCGAGGGCACCGTCCGCACGATCGGCATCCCGCTGCGCTTCTCCGCGACGCCCGGCTCGATCCGCCGCCTGGCGCCGGTCGCCGGCCAGGACACCGAGGACGTCCTCGCCGAGCTCGACGCCGCCGCCCGCTGACCGTCACAGGAGGACAGCCATGAGCACCCCCACAACTCCCGTACGCACCGAACGGATCGGCTCCACCCTGCTGATCACCCTCGACCGCCCCGAGGCCCGCAACGCCGTGAACGCCGCGGTCGCCACCGGCCTGACCGCCGCACTGGACGAACTGGAGGCCGACCCCGAGCTGCGGGCCGGCGTCCTGACCGGCGAGGGCGGCACGTTCAGCGCCGGCATGGACCTCAAGGCCGCGCTGCGCGGAGAGTCGCCCGAGATCGAAGGCCGCGGCTTCGGCGGCCTGACCGAGGCCGAGCCGGCCAAGCCCCTGATCGCCGCCGTGGAGGGCTATGCCATGGGCGGCGGCTTCGAACTCGCCCTGGCCTGCGACCTGATCGTCGCGGCCGAGGACGCCCGGTTCGGGCTTCCCGAGGTCAAGCGCGGGCTGATCGCCGCGGGCGGTGGCGTGATCCGGCTGCCCAAGCGCATCCCGCACCACCTGGCCATGGAACTCCTGCTGACCGGCGAGCCCGTCGACGGCCGCCGTGCCGGCGAACTGGGCCTGGCCAACCGGGTCACCGCCACCGGCCAGGCCGTCGCCGAGGCGCTCCGGCTGGCCGAACGGCTCGCGGAGAACGCCCCGCTCGCGCTGGCGGCCGTCAAGCGCGTCGTCCGCGCCGCCGACGGTGCGCCCGACGCCGACGCCTTCGCCTTCCAGCGCGGAGAGATGAAGACCCTGATGGCCTCCGCGGACGTACGCGAGGGCATGACCGCCTTCGCCGAGCGCCGCCCCGCGCGGTGGACGGGGCGGTGAGGCCGGTATGAAGGCCGAGGACGTACGTCAGCACGTCACCACCCCGCTCACCAGCCCGGCGTTCGCGCCGACGGTCCCGCGGTTCACCGACCGGGAGTACCTCAACGTCGTCTACCGCACCGACCCCGACGCACTGCGGGCCGTCGTCCCCGAACCGCTGCGGATCGGTGAACCCCTGGTCCGGTTCGAGGTCATGAAGATGGGCGACGTCAGCGGATACGGCCCCTACACGGAGTCCGGCCAGGCGATCCCCGTCAGCTTCGAGGGCGAGCACGGCGAATACCTGCACGCGATGTACCTCGACAACTTCCCGGCGACCGCCTCCGGCCGTGAGGTCTCCGCCTACCCGAAGGCGCTCGGCTCCCCGTCGCTCACCGTCGACTCCGGCGCGCTCGTCGGCACCCTGGATCACGGCAGCCTGCGGGTCGCCACCGCGACCATGGGCTACAAGCACCACGAGCTGGACCGGCAGGAGGCCCGGGCGCAGATCACCGTGCCGACCTTCATGCTCAAGACCATTCCCGGCTACGACGGTTCGCCGCGGGTGCAGGAACTCGTCCGCACGCGCATCACCGACGTCACCGTCAAGGAGGCGTGGACCGGCCCCGCCCGGCTCCAGCTGTTCCAGCACGTGCTCGCCCCGCTGGCCGACCTGCCGGTGCTCCAGATCGTCTCCGCCAGCCACATCCTCACCGACCTGACGCTGTCCGGCGCCGAGCCGGTCCACGACTACCTGAAGGGAGCCGCGTCATGACCCGCACCTTCCGTACGGCCGCGGTGATCGGCGCCGGGACCATCGGACTGTCCTGGACGGCACTGTTCGCCGCGCACGGCCTCACGGTCCGGGTGAGCGACCCGCGACCGGACCTCGCCGAGGCCGTGGACGAGGCCCTGGCGCAGTCCGCCCCGCACCTGGCCGCCCGTGGCCTGGACGTGACGGGCCTCGCCGACCGGGTGCACATCGCGGCCGACGCCACCGAGGCGGTCCGGGACGCGGACGTCGTACAGGAGAACGGCCCCGAGCGTGTCGAGTTCAAGCAGGACCTGTTCGCCACCCTGGCCAGGGAAGCACCCGGCCACGCGCTGCTGCTCAGCTCCTCGTCGGCCATCCCGTCGACCGCGTTCACCAAGGAGCTGGCGGACGACGACGCCGCCCGCGTCCTGATCGGCCACCCCTTCAACCCGCCGCACCTGGTCCCGCTCGTCGAGGTCGTGCCCGGCGAGCGCACGGGCGAGGACGCCGTGCGGGCCGCGGTGGACTTCTACACCTCGGTCGGCCGCACCCCGGTCGTCGAGCGCAAGGAGATCCCCGGCTTCGTCGGGAACCGGCTCCAGAACGCGCTCAGCCGCGAGGCCGTGTACCTCGTCGAACAGGGCGTGGTGACGCCCGAGGAACTCGACACGGTGATGACCAACTCGCTGGGGCTGCGCTGGGCCACGGTCGGGCCGTTCCTCGGCTCGCACCTGGGCGGCGGCCCCGGCGGCTACCGGCACATGGCCGAGCACATCGGCGCCTCGATGAAGCGGATGTGGGCGGGCCTCGGCACCCCGTCGCAGAACCACGACCAACAGGAACGGCTCATCGCAGCCGTGGAAAAGGCCTACGGCTCCTCCACGTACTCGGAACTCACCGGGACGCGCGACCGCAGGCAACTCGCTGTCCTGTCCGCCCTGGACAGCGCCGACAAGGAGGAGAACTGAGATGACCACCACCAAGGAAGCGCTCGAAGACCAGCTCACCGCGGACTTCTACGCCTACGAGACGCTGCTGCCGGACGAGGAGCGCAAGATCCTCCTCAAGGCCCGCGCCCTCCTGCGCGACGAGATCAAGCCGCTGGTCAACGCCAACTGGGCCAAGGGCGAGTTCCCCCGGGAGCTCATCGGCATCTTCCGCGACAGCGGCCTCGCCGGCCTGCCCTACGAGGGCTACGGCGAGCACCGCCCCGCCGTCTCCAACCTGCTCAGCGGCATGCTGGCGATGGAACTGAGCCGCACCGACGCCTCGGTGGCGACGTTCTTCGGCGTCCACAACGGCCTCGCGATGTACTCCGTCCACTCCGGCGGCGACCAGGAACAGCGCGACCGCTGGCTGCCCGGGATGGCGGCGATGGACAAGATCGGCGCGTTCGCCATGACCGAGCCGCTCGGCGGCTCCGACGTCGCGGGCGGCATGCGCACCACCGCCCGGCGCGAGGGCGACACCTGGGTCCTGAACGGCGCCAAGAAGTGGATCGGCAACGCGACCTTCGCCGACTACGTCGTGGTGTGGGCGCGGGACGTCGACGACAACCACGTCAAGGGCTTCGTCGTCGAGAAGGGCACACCCGGCTTCGAACCGGCGAAGATCGAGGGCAAGATCGCCTTCCGTATCGTCGAGAACGCCGAGATCACCCTGACCGACGTCCGGGTACCGGAGGCGAACCGCCTGCAGAACATCAACTCCTTCCGCGACGTCGCCGAGATCCTGCGCGCCACGCGCGGCGGGGTGGCCTGGCAGGCGCTGGGCGTCATGGCCGGCGCCTACGAACTGGCCCTCGACTACGCCCGGGAACGCCGTCAGTTCGGCCGTCCGATCGGCGGTTTCCAGCTCGTGCAGGACCTGCTGGTCAAGAGCCTGGGCAACATCACCGCCTCGTGGGGCATGCTGGTGCAGCTCGCCCGCTTGCAGGACGCCGGTGTCTTCCGCGACGAACACTCCTCCCTGGCCAAGGCGTTCGTCACCGCGCGGATGCGGGAGGTCGTGGCCTGGAGCCGGGAGATCTTCGGCGGCAACGGAATCCTGCTGGAGCACGACATCGCCCGCTTCTTCGCCGACGCCGAGGCGATCTACTCCTTCGAGGGCACCCGCGAGATGAACACCCTGATCGTCGGCAAGGCGGTCACGGGCCGGAGCGCGTTCGTGTGATGCCGGTCCGGACGAAGCAACCCCAGGTCTTGGACCTGGGGTTTCGTCATGCTTGGCGGCGTCGCCCGACTGTCCGGTTCGAGTGTTTCACTGAACAGCTGTGAGTGGGACCCTGACGAGCACCCTCGGGGAAGGAAGCACCGGCATGATCGAGTGGAGACCGCTGGGCACGGGAGCCAGGCCCGTTCCGAGGCCCGTGGCGACACCGCTGGTGTGGGCCGGGGCGTTCGGCGGCGCGCTGGTGCTGGTGGCAGTCCTCAACACCCTGGTGGGGACGGGCCGTCCGGGACTGGCCCTGCTCGCGCTGTCCGTGCTGGCCGCGGTGCTCGGCCTGTGCGCACGCTTCACGGCGGCCCCCGGAACGGCCGTCCTGTGCTGGCTGTTCCTCAACGGCTTCGCCATCCCGCCCGCGGGTACCCTCACCTGGGCCGGCCCCCGCGACACGACATGGCTGGCCTGCCTGCTCACCGCCACGCTCGTCGGCACGGCCCTGGCCCGCGTCGCCCACGCCCGCGCGGCCTACCGCCGACTGGCACCCGGGCGGGGCGACGGACCGTACCGCTCCTGACCGTCCGGTTCCGCCGCCCCGGGCCGACGGGCCCGAACCGCCCGCCGCCTACCCGCCGTTACAGCTCACCCCACCGGCCGCTGCCACCACGCGGCCGTCGCGTCGCGCAGGGTGTTGGTGCCGCAGTGCACCTCGCCCATGCCGAGGTGGTACGTGTACCAGTCGTCGATGTACGACACCTTCAGGCCGACCCGCTGGTAAGCGGCGTTGACGGCCTGCGTGAAGATGTCCTTGCCGCCGATGACGGGCCCCCACTGGCGCGGGGCGAGGTAGCGGTCGCGTCCCAGGAGCACGCCGTTGACCGCTCCGGGAACGTACGCGCTGGTCATCACCGTCGCCGCAGCTCCCGCACGCGAGCCGGCAGGGTTCTCGGCGAGCCACTTCTGCTGGCCGCGGTCCCCGAGGCTGTCCACGAGGCCGGACCCGGCGCCCATGCGCGTCAGACGCGGTACGGGAATCTCGTCGCCGGCGGCGGTCATCACCTCCGACTCGCGGGTGTACAGCGCGGGCACCCGCACGATCTCCCCGTCGGTGACACCCGTCTCCCGCTTCAGGATCTCCAGGTTGGCCGCGATGCGCCGGGCGGCCATCTCGTTGTCGGCCACCAGATGCTTGGAGGCGAGCGCCTGGTCGATGGTCTCCTTGGGCGCCGGACTGTCACTCCGGCCCGGGACGGAGAACATCTTCGTCTTGCCGTGACCGTCGCGCTTGGCGTCGCGCAGCAGTTGCAGCCCCGCCTCCGGGTCGGCGACACCGAGGCGCCAGCCGCGCGGGGTGTCGGCGGGCAGGAACTGCACGAACTCGTCGACGTGCCCCACGCCCAGCCAGGAGGTGTCCAGCAGCAGCGGATCCTGCAGCCCCTGCGACTTGAGCATCGTCCGCATCACCTTGGAGGGCCGCGCCCCGCTGTCCTTGCGCTCACCCATGATGATCCGCCCGGCCGGGAAGGAGCGCCCGCCGTGCGCGTAGGGCGGGATGGTCTCCAGGTTCCCCATGGAGTTGAGCGACCAGTCGTCGGGCTCGGCCCGGTCGGTCACCTGCACCACACCGACGTCCCGGCCGCGCACCTTCTCGAACAGCTCCCGGCCCGCGTCCCGGTCCAGCTGGGCGGAACGCAGCATCACGCGCATCACGTGTCGCTGACCGCCCGGCCCGGTCATGCTGACGTAGGCCGGTTCGACGAAGTCCTGGGCCCAGGGGTCCCCGTACTTCTCGAAGGTGATCAGCGGCTTGGTGACACCGGCCTTCTTGACCTCGTCGCCCAGTTCCTTGACGAACTTCCGCTGCAACTTCCCGTATTCGCCCGCCCCGCGGATCTTGGTCACCATCAGCTGCTGCGCGTTCTGGAGGTGGTGCTGGGTCAGCAGCGGAGCGACGCGGAGGGTCACCGAGTCGGAGGTGGACTCGCCCGCGGACGTCACCGTCAGCCGGACCACCGCACGGCCGTCCCACTTCGCGCTGTCCCGGACGACATCGGTGCCCTCGACACCGAGCTCCGCACCGGAACGCAACTCGGCGGCGGAGAGCCGGGTCTTGGACGTCACCGGGATCCACTTGCCGGAACGCTTGAGGAAGAGGCGAACGTGCTTGCCTCCCGTGGTGACCTTCAGACTGCCCTTGGCATCCTTGCTCAGACCCGGCATGGGGACGGAACGGACCCGGGCGAGGTCGGCGGCGTCCGCACTGCCGTTGACCTTCGCGTCGGAGCCGTCGTTGCACGCGGCCAGCTTGGCGTTCGACAGCGGTTTGCCGCCCGGCCCGGTCACCGGGCACCGCTTGCCGTCGTCGTCGATGTTGGGCAGGTAGACGGCTCCGCGCCCGACGGACCAGCTGTTCTCACCGGCCTTGTCGGTGCCGCCCGTGACATCGACCCGTCCGTCGCGGTTCACATCCGCCCGCAGATCGGCGACGCCGCCCGTCTCGGCGGCGGAGGCGGAGCCGGCCGGCCCCGCCATCACGGATCCCGCGGCGGCGAGAGCCAGGACGACCGACCCGACCGGGTACAGGCGCGAAGGTCTACATGTACGTATCCGCGTACGTGAACGCACAGCACGTTCCTCTCGGTTGGGGGGTTCGCTGTGCAAGAGGAGGAACAGCGGCTGTGCGTTCACTGTGTGACCGGAGTTACTCCACTGCCGGCCGGGTGGGTCCGGGCGTCGAGCGGAAGGTCCGGCGGTAGGTGTCCGGAGGCACACCGACCGTGCGGTTGAAGTGGCGGCGCAGCGTCGCGGCGGTGCCCATGCCGGTGGCCGCCGCGATGGCGTCGACCACGTCGTCCGTGGTCTCCAGCAACTCCTGCGCACGGCGTATCCGTTGGGTCAGCAGCCACTGCAGCGGAGTGGTGCCGGTCACCGCCCTGAAGAGGCGGCCCAGATGGCGCGAGCTCATTCCCGCCCGGCGCGCCAGATCCTCCACGGTGAGCGGCTGGTCGAGACGCTCGCTCGCCCACGGCAACAGCGCGGCGAGCGGGTGGTCGTCCCGGGTGGGCACCGGGGCGGCGACGAACTGGGCCTGGCCACCGGCCCGGTGCGGCGGCACGACCAGGCGGCGGGCCACGGCGTTGGCGACGGACGAGCCGTGGTCGAGACGGACCAGGTGCAGGCACAGGTCCATCGCGGCGGCCTTGCCGGCCGAGGTCAGCACGCTGCCGTTGTCCACGTAGAGCACGTCCGGATCGACCGCCACCCGCGGGTGGCGGGCGGCCAGCGCCTCGGTGTGCGCCCAGTGCGTGGTCGCGCGTTTGCCGTCCAGCAGGCCGGCGGCGGCCAGCACGAACGCGCCGGTGCACAGGGAGGCCACACGCGCACCCGCCTCGTGGGCCGCACGCACGGCGCCGACGAGCTCGGCGGGCGGGTCCACGTCGGTGTCCGCCCAGCCGGGGACGATCACGGTGTCCGCATCCCGGAGCCGGTCGAGCCCCCGGTCGGGCTCCAGCCGGAACCGCCCGACCCGCACGGCGTCCACCCCGCAGACCCGGACGTCGTACCAGGGGACGCCCACGCCCACCGGAGCCGAGCCGAACACCTCATAAGCCAGGGACAGTTCGAAGTGCAGCATCCCGTCCGTGACGGCGAGCGCGACAGTACTCATGTCCGGAACTGTACGGGGTACGTCGTTCCGGACACTCACGGTGTGCGGCCCACGGTGGCCAGGATGTCCGTACCAGCTCGCAGCGGATGACGTGAGCACTCAACGGGGGAGAACCCATGGGAACGGGAACGGGAACGGGAACGGGAACGGGACAGACGGTGACGGTGTACGGGGCGTACGGCCACACGGGACGCTTCGTGGTGGCTGAGCTGCGGGATCGCGGGTTCGTCCCGGTCCTCGCCGGCCGCGACGAGGGCAAGCTGCGGGCGCTTGCGGCATCCGCCCCCGGCCTGGAGGTCCGCCAGGCCTCGGTCGACGACCCCGCCTCCCTCGACCGCGCCCTGGACGGCGCGGCCGCCGTGATCAACTGCGCCGGTCCCTTCGCGCTGACCGCCGCGCCCGTGATCGAGGCGGCCCTGCGCGCCGGAATCCCCTATGTGGACGTGGCAGCCGAGATCGAGGCCAACGTCGACACGTTCACGCACTTCGCGGACCGCGCCCGGGAGGCGGGAGCGGTGATCGTCCCCGCGATGGCCTTCTACGGCGGCCTGGGCGACCTCCTGACCACCGCCGCGATGGGCGACTGGACGACGGCCGACGAGGCGACCGTCGCCTACGGACTGAGCGGTTGGCACCCCACTCCCGGGACACGCACCGCGGGCACGGTCTCCCGCGAGCGGCGTTCCGGCCGGCGTGTCCGCTTCACGAACGGCCGGCTGGACTACCACGACGCCGAACCCACCCTCCTGAAGTGGCCCTTCCCCGACCCGATGGGCACCAGGGAGGTCATCGGGGAGTTCACGATGGCCGACGTGGTCACGATCCCCAGCCACCTCTCCATCCCCGAGGTTCGCACCCACATGACGACCGAAGCGGCAGGCGACCTCTCGTCCCCGGACACCCCGGCACCGACCGCGACCGACGAGACCGGACGCTCCCACCAGACCTTCCTCGTCGAGGCCGTCGTACGCTCCGGCGACACCGAACGCCGCGCCGTGGCAACCGGCCAGGACATCTACGCCGTCACCGCACCGCTGGCGGTGGAGGCGATCGACCGCATCCTCACGGGCCGCACCCACACGACGGGCGTGGCCTCCGCGGGCCAGATCTTCGACGCGGCCGACTTCCTCCGGGCGCTGGCCCCGCACATCACCTTCGAACCGCTCGAGCGACGGATGACATCCTGACGGCCGGATGCAACAGGTGACGAGATCCGCACTCGGGCTCTCGGCTTGGGAAGTGACGGCGCTTGGGGGGCCGGATAGCCTCTGACCTGGGCGTACGTACTCCGACGTGACGCCTGGGAGCGCACGTTCGCACCCTAGTTGACCGTGGAGCTTCCCGAGGATCCGGTCGCCGCGGGCCAAGCCCGCGATCACATACGACATCAGCTCACCGACTGGCAGCTGGACGACCTCATGTGGACCACGGAGCTGACTCGACCGCGACCGTGGCCAAGGCCGGTCACCAGATCTTCGGCGACGCCTCCTACCGCGAGTGGGCGCGCGACTCGCCGGGACTGACCGGGCCAGGCCACCGGAGAACACGGGAGCGGGCCTGCACGTCACCAGTTGTGATGTGCGGGCCCGCTCCCCTTTTCCATGCGCGGCGGCGAACCTCCGCGGCGTCTCAGGAACGTACGACGGCGGACGGCCGGCCCTCGCCGCGGCGCTTCGTGGCGAACCTCCGCATCATCGGCTTCTCCACCAGTTCGTACAGCGCCCACGCGGCGACGACCGCGACTGCCAGGGAGCCCAGAACGAACGCGACGGAACTCAGGTTGGTCGGCCGGAAGTCGAGCCCGATGACGTGGAGGACGACCTGGATCGCGAAGAAGTGCAGGAGGTAGAACGCGTAGGAGATGCTTCCCAGCCAGACCATGACCGGCCCGGACAGCAGGGAACGGCGCTTCTGGACGTCCGACATGGCCGCCGCTGCTATCAGTACCGCGACCGGCAGGACGCCGACCGCGACGATCGCGTAGTCCTTCGGGGCCTTCAACACCACCGCGTAACCACCTGCGAGGACGAGCCAGGCCAGCCACAGGGGAACTTTGATCCAACGCTTCTCCAGCACGATCCGTGCCAGCAGGACGCCGAGGAGGAACTCCCCCATGCGAGCCAGAGGCAGGACGTAGATGAACCAGTACTCCCAGGTGGTCAGTCCCTCGAAACTCACCTCTCCGGCCGGGAGCAGCTTCGCCGCCTGGGGAATTGCGAAGATCAGCAGAACCACGCCGCCGATCCAATACCACAACCGCTCCGGACGGATCCTCCGCACCGCCTTGAGCAGGAGCGGAAAGCAAAAGTAGAAGAGGGCCTCGACGGACAGCGTCCAGCTGACGAGGTTGAAGGAGAAGGCCAGGTCGAGATCGGGGATCCAGCTGTGGACGAGCAGCAACTGTGGGATCAGCGCGGGCAGTTGGTCACCCACCGACAGAAATATCCCCTGACCCCACCAGGTCATGAAAGCGACTCCGGCCAGAAAGCCTATGAGGTGGTTCGGGTAAATCTTGAAAAAACGGCGCCGCCAGAATTTCGGCGCAGTGTCCTCTGTGCGCGCGGACCAGGTCAGTACGAATCCGCTCAGCACGAAGAAGGTGGTGACCCCGAGGTACCCCATCATGAAGGCGAAGGTGCCGATCCGTTGGCCCACCTCACCCGTCGGCAGAGCGACATACGCCACGTGCGATACGAACACCATGCACGCTGCGACCCAACGAAGCCCGGTCAGCGAATTCAGCTGTACAGGTAAATCCGCCAAGGAATCCGGAGACTCCGGTGCTTCCTTCTGTGCGCTGGTCATGCTCCCTCTCCATCGCCATCGAGGGCCGGCTCGTCCCGGCCAACAATCGAAGCCCTGCTCGTCGCCGCCGTCCGGACGGTCAAGCAGTACGTGACCTACGTCAGCGCGGACCCCTTCCCACACGCATCGAGGTCTCCAAGCCGCAGTCGGGCGCGCCGCCTGGCGGCCTGCCCTCACAATCCGTTCGTCCTGAATGCCGCAGGGCGTCCCTCCCGTCTCCCTGCCTTCACCGCCGGAGCGGCACCGCCACCGCGGTGTAGGGGGTCTCGGGGGTGGGCGGCAACGGGAAGCGGGCGTTGGGGAGGTATATGCGGTCGCGGTACACCGCCGCTGCGCACGGCGTGTCGAAACGGGGGTCGGTGATCGTCCCGACCAGGCGGCCGTGATGGCCCGTGGGGTCGAGACGGAAGACAGCGACGTCGGAGGTCCTGGGCGCGTAGAGGGTGCGGCCGTGCACGAGAATGCCGTTGGTCGTGGGAAGTCCGGTATCGCCCAGGTCGACACGGCGTGCCCGGCCCGTGCACGGGTCCACGCGGAACAGTCCGCCGCCGTTGGGAAGAATGTTGACCACGAGCAGTGCCCGTCCGTCCGGGGTCGCCGCGATACCCGTGGCGGTGAGGCCGTCCAGGGGCCCCTGGACCCATTCCCCTGAGAGCCGGAGCGTCACCACCGCGTCGGCGGTGGGAAGTTCGCCGCGTGAACCGAGTGGCAGGCCGTAGAGCTGCCCGGTGAAGGAGTCGGTGGCCCAGGCCATGCGAGGCGTCAGCACGACATGGTCGACGAAGGTGTCGGCGGTGCCCACCTCGTACGTCCGCAGGATGCGGCCGGCCGTGCCGTCCATCACGGTGATGGTCCGACCCCAGCCGCCTGCGATGAACAGACGCTGACGGGCGTCAACCCCGATGCCGACGGCGTAGTGGCCCTCGCCGGAGCCCGGGTGGATCAGCGTGCCCTCGCCTGTGGACAGGCGGACACGCTGGATGGCGCCGCCCAGCAGGGAGCCGAAGTACGCGTACGGCGCCGGGCCGATGCCGATGCCGGCCGGGTGGAAGCCATCGGGCAGGTGAAGCAGCGTGGGCCAGGGCGTGTCTGCTGGGCGGGCCGCGGCCGAAGGAGCGGGGCCCAGCGCGACCGTACCCAGTGCCGCTCCCAGGCCTAGGAGTCGCCTCCGGGACAGGCTCGTGCCGCCCCGGGGGATCAGCGGGATGCCGGCCGACGGCTGCGTTCGTCTGGTCTTGGTGATCACCAGCGGCATGCTGGTCCGTTCCGCCTGAGGATGGCTCAAATCCCGCTCACTGCCGACCCCGTCGCCTTGACAGCGCCCAACGTTGATCGTTCCAATGGAGGCGTGGCGCGTGGCGTCGGCCAAAGAGACTTGGGCCGGCCGACGATCGGGCGACCACCTGTCACCAGGGAATGACCCCCATGCGTTCATCCATCACAGGCGAAGCCTGATCCGGCGCGTTTGCGCCGCTTTCCCGCTGTCGGGTGCCCGAAGCCCTCGTTGTGCCTGGTAGACCAGCCTCTCCTGCCGCACCGAGGCGCAACGCCGTGACCTGGCTGCCCGGACTGGAGACCGTGCGCATCCGCCAAGCAGGCCAACACAGCCGGCCTCTGCGGGGCACCGTCCCGCCGTAACCAGTACCGCGCCTTGTGCGTCCCACCATCCAGGGAGATCCCACTTCGTATGTCCACGCCCTTCAACCAATGGGTCATCGAGGAGTTCCGAGCCAACGGAGGAAAGGTCGGCGGCCCGTTCGAGGGCAGCGATCTGCTGCTTCTCACCACAACCGGCGCCAAGTCAGGCGAGGAGCGCACCACCCCGCTGGGCTACGTCCGTCACGAGCGTGGGCTGCTCGTCGTCGGCTCCAACCTCGGTGGGCCCGTCCACCCCGCCTGGTACCACAACCTCCTGGCCACCCCGCTGGTGCGGGTGGAGACCGGGACGGAGGAGTACGAGGCCGTTGCGGTGCCTGCCGAGGGGAAGGACCGCGACCGCCTGTTCTCGCACGTCGTACAGGCCGAGCCCGGCTACGGCGAGTACCAGGAGAACACTGACCGGATCTTGCCCGTCGTGGTGCTGGAGCGCAGCGACCCGGCGCCCGGCGAGGGGCCCGGCACGGTCAAGAACCTCGCCGACAAGCTGGTCGAGGTCCATGTCTGGCTTCGCGGGCAGCTACGGCACGTGAGTGCCGAGGTGGACGCCTACTTCACGGCGCGGGCCTCCCGGCCGGACGGGGACGAGCAGCCAGTGCCGGGGCTCGGACTCCAGATCCGGCAGCACTGCCTGGCCTTCTGCCAGACGCTGGAGTTCCACCACATGAGCGAGGACGCGCACCTGTTCCCCGCAATGGAGGCTGCGCACCCTCATCTGAAGGACGCCTTCGAGAGGCTGCGCTCCGAGCACAGCACCGTCGCGCGGCTCCAGCAGGAGCTCGCCACCCTGCTCACCGACATCGCGCAGGCTGATCCCGAGCAGTTCCGGGTCGAGTTGGAGCGGATGACCAACGAGCTGACGGCGCACCTCGACTACGAGGAGGAACAGCTGATCCCGGTGCTCGCGGAGATCCCCTTCCCGCCCGGGCCGCCCGCCTGACAGCCCGGCCACGTCCGCGCGCGAGCCCCCAGCCTGCCTGGCCGGGGGCTCGTCCCGTGTTCAGGGTGCGGGAGGCGACAACACCTGCTGTGCGTAGGCCGTCGCGGCGGGACCGAACTGGAGCACTACGTGCCCGGCCGCTGAATGGACGTCGCGCCACAGGCGTTGCAGCGGGGAGTGCTCGCTGTGCCCCGCTGTTCCGGCGGAGCGGAACAGCCGCTCCACGGCGCCGACCAGCAGATCTGCCGCAAGGGCGCAGTCGCGCTGGCAGCGCGCCGCGTCCTTGGCTGTGACGTCCGTACCGGAGTCGGCGAGAGCGGTTACACGGCCCAGCAGCAGTTCTGCCGCATCGATCTCACCGGAGCTGCGAGCCAAGGTCTCTTCGTAGAGGGAGCGGCCGGGGCCCGGTACACCGGGACCCAGCGCATGCAGGCGTTTCTCCGCGAGGGCCAGCCACTGCGCCAGCGCCCCACGGGCGGCACCCAGCATCGGCAGGGTGAAGAAGAGTCCGTTGACCACGGGCAGGGGCACGGTGTGACACCGAGCCGCCGGCCCGGGCGCACGCCCGGCCATCAGGTCCTCGGCCCGGAAGGTGAGCGAAGTGGGGACGAAAACGTCCTCGGCGACCAGCGTGTCGCTGCCGGTGCCCCGCATGCCGATGTCGGACCAGGTCCGCTCTATGCGGTAAACGGCGCGGCGCAGCGCGAACATCCGGCGTTCGGTGCCGCCGTCCGGCTGCTCGACCAGTCCCAGCACCAGCGCCCAGTCGGAGTGCGACACGGCGCTGACGTACGGCCACTCCCCGGACAGCAGCCAGCCGCCCTCCGTGCGGCGGGCACGTCCCTTGGGTGAGACCGACCCCACGATCACAGCGTCCGGGCCGTCCTGCCAGAGCTGTTTGCGTCCCTCCTCAGGCAGAAAGGCGGCCATGCGCGCGAGCCCCGCCATGATGGAGGCGCACCACGCGGCGGAGGGGCAGACGGCGCCCAGCGCTCCGACCGCGGGGAGGAGCGCGGTAAAGGAACCACCATCCGTACCGGGGGTCTGCTGACCGGCCCGGCCGCCGTGCGCGGCCGGTACGAAGTGCCGGGCGAAGCCCGCGCCGACCAGAGCCGCCATCACCTCGGGCGCCAGCGACCGGTGGATCTCAGCTTGCTCGGCGTGGGCGGATGCGACACGAGCGGCCCCGTGCGCCGCCTGTGCCAGGCGCGGCTGTGGCGGGTTCTGTCGGGGCATCGGGACGTTCTCCTTCCACATCGGTGCTCGCCGAGCATGGGACAGCCGCTTCGGAACTCGCTCAAATCCCGCTAGAGCCACGCTGGAGCGGCTCGCTCCGCAGGTGTGGGGGATATCACGGAACTATGCAGGGAGGTTCTGCATCTTTTCTTGGATCGGCGGGCGCCGCCCATTCCGCTATGCCGGAGAAGGCAGTTCACCTCTATCTCGGCGCGACTTCCTGAGAATAGCCAGGACTAGGATTCACCTCGTCCCAGACTAGGGTTTTACTTGATCTTTAGGGCGGTCGGCCGTACGCTCGATCGATGTTGCCGACGGGGTAGCCCGGGGAGCGAGACGACTGGCGTATTTGTGGCCGTATTGACCAGTGCGGCCGCTGGCTTGAAGTCGTCGACTGTCCATATTGTGACGTTCCTTGCGGGTGTGTCGGACATGGTTTTTTTCTCTATTAGTCGGGGGACTTTGACGTGACGAAATCGACGTGTGCAGGGGGTCCTGCTCTCTCCATAAGCATCGGCGTGCTCGGACCGATGACGGTGACTCTTGGCGGGCGGTCGATCGTGCCGACGGCGGGGAAGCCGCGGCAACTGCTCGCCCTGCTGGCGCTGCGCAGCGGGCGGGTCGTGCAGGTGCCGACCTTCATGAAGGAGATCTGGGGCGGCAACGTTCCGAAAAGCGGGCTGACCACCCTCCAGACGTACGTGCTCCACCTGCGTCGCCTGATAGCGGACGCACTGCCGGACGACGCCGAGAAGTCACCCAAGGGCCTGCTGGCCACCCGCTACAACGGCTATCAGCTCTCCGTTGAGGCCGACGGCACGTTCGACCTCGTGGAATTCGAGCGGCTCGCGAGCTCCGGGGCCAGCGCGCTCGGCCGCGGGGACGCCGCCGCTGCCTCCAGGATTCTGGGGCCGGCGCTGGAACTCTGGCGCGGCCCGGCATTGATGGACGTGCCGATGGGCCAAGTTCTCGGTGCCGAGATCGTCGGCATGAACGAGGCACGCATACGGGCGCAGGAGCAGCACATCCTGGCCGACCTCTGGCTCGGCAAACACACCATGCTCATCCCCCGGATGAGTAAGCTTTTCGCCCAGCATCCCCTGCACGAGAACATCGCCGCGTGTTTGATGATCGCCTACCAGCGGTCGGGGGCTTCCTGGCGGGCGCTGGAGGTCTTCCGCGCTCTTCGCAAGTCACTCTCGGAGGAATTGGGGGTCGAGCCGTCCGCGCGGCTTCAGAACCTGTACCGAGAGTTACTCTCCAACACCAGCGAACTGTCGCTGCGTGAGTTCGTCCTCACGTGACCGCGTCACGAAACCCGCGAGCGTCCCACGAAGGAGACGGTCCGCCCATGTCCCGAACCCCGGCCCCGGCCGACGCGGTCCTGCACGAGGTGGCAGGGGGCGTCTTCGCCTACGTCCAGCCCGACGGAGGCTGGTGCGTGAACAACGCCGGACTCCTTGTCTCCGGCGACAGCGCCGCGCTCGTCGACACCGTGGCCACCGAGGCGCGCGCCCGGCTGCTCCGCGAACGGGTCCTGGACGACGGAAGACCGGTGCCGACCGCGCTGGTCACCACGCACTCCCACGGGGACCACACCTTCGGTAACTGGTTGTTCCCGGAGGCGACTGTGTACGGACACCACGAAACCCGGCGCGAGATGATGGCGGCGGGACTGCACCTGACCGGGCTGTGGCCGGACGTGGCATGGGGACGCATCGAACTGGTGCCACCCACGGTCACCTACGGGGCTGAGTTGACGCTCCATGTGGGCGAACTGACCGTCTGCCTCCACCATCCGGGTGTGGCCCACAGCACCAACGACACGCTGGTGTGGGTTCCGGAGCGCAGGGTGCTGTTCACCGGTGACGTCGTCATGTCCGGCGTCACCCCGTTCTGCCCCATGGGATCGGTAGCCGGTTCCCTGCGGGCCATCCGCGCGATGCGCGAACTGAACCCCGAAGTGGTGGTGCCCGGTCACGGACCGGTCGGTGGCTTGGAACTCCTCGACACCACCGAGGCGTACCTGCTGTGGATCCAGCGGCTCGCCCAGGACGGGATGGCCGCGGGACGGACACCCAGTGAGGTGGCACGCGAAGCCGACCTGGGCCCCTTCGCCGAGCTGCTCGAACCGGAGCGGATCATCCCTAATCTGCACCGAGCGTACGCCGAGGAGCGCGCACTCGGGCACGACTCCTCGCTGGACATGACGGCCGTTATCGAGGAGATGGCCCATGTCTTCGAGGAGATGGTCAGCTACCGAGGCGCCCCGTTGCGGTGCACTGCCTGACAGCGGCGACCGCGGCTGGGAGGGGCGACGGCCACCGACGCCCGACGCGGACTCAAGGGTATTTCGACCCGGGCTCTAGGCCGACGTTTCAACATCGGCGCCGGGGTGCGTGAGCGCACCCCGGCGCCGCATGAAACCGAGCACCGGAGCCCCGATGACCGACTCTCTCTCCCTCGCCGAACTCCGCGCCCACGTCGACCAGCACTATGCCCACCAGGTCCAGTGTCTCGACGACGGCCGGTTCGAAGAGTACGCCGCCACCTTCACCCCCGACGGGGAGTTCCAGCACACGCCCGGCGTCGAGCCGGCCCGCACTCACGCCGGGATCGTCCGCGAACTGCGCGCCTTCCATGAGCGGTTCCGCGACGACCCGGTGCAGCGTCGCCACTGGTTCAACATGATCCGCCTGGAGCGACGCGTGGACGGGGCCTACGACGCCACGTTCTACGCCCTGGTGCTCACCGTCCGGCCAGACGTCAAGGAGCCCCTGGTCGGGCCGAGTTGCCTGGTCCACGACGTACTGGAGATCGAGGGCGGCACGGTCCGCAACCGCTCCCGACGCGTCGAGCACGATCAGCTCCGCTGACCCGGGCCACCGCACCACCGCTCCACCGGGCGCCCCGAGCGCGCACCCACGCTAGTGAAAGGACACTGCCCCCGATGGCACACAAACCCGTCGCGGTGGTCACCGGATCGTCGTCCGGGATCGGCGCCGCCATCGCCCGTCGGCTGTCCGCCGAGGGAATGGCCGTGGTCGTCAACGGCTCCATGAACACCGAGGCCGGGCGGGCGCTGGCCGCCGAGATGCCAGACGCCCACTATGTCCGAGCGGACATAGCGGATCCAGCACAGGTCCGCACGCTGTTGCAGTACGTGGAGGACGAACACGGCGCCCTCGACCTGCTCGTGAACTGCGCGGGCGTCACCCGTGCCATCCCGCACGGCGACCTGGAGGCGGTGACGGACGATGTGTGGCGGGCCATCCTCGATGTCAACGTCATCGGCACCTGGCAAACGACCGTCGCCGCGATGCCGCTGCTGCGCCGCTCCGGGGCCGGTCACGTCGTCAACATCTCATCCGTCGCCGGGGTTCGTCCTGCCGGGAGCTCGATCCCGTACGCCGTGAGCAAGTCCGCCATCAATCACATGACCCGGCTCCTGGCCGCTGCCGTCGGACCCGACGTGCGGGTCAACGCGGTGGCGCCGGGCCTGATCGACACGCCCTGGACGGAGACGTTCACCGAGGTGCGGGAGCGGGTGCGGGCCGTCACCCCGCTGCGCCGCACCGGAACCCCCGACGACGTCGCCGAACTCGTCCTCGGACTTCACCGGGCGGCCTACACGACCGGTGAAGTGGTGCTCGCCGACGGCGGCGCTCACCTGCTGATATGACATCGCGCCACACCTCCGCCGCCGACGCACAGGAGAGGAATTCATGAAGCTAGGCGTGAACCTCACGTATCAAGGCGCGGGCGAACTCGCGGTCGCGGCCGAACAGTTCGGCTACGACGTGGCACTCGCGCCCGAGGGGTACCGCTCGGACGCGGCCAGCGTCCTCGGTCTGGTGGCGGGCCGTACGGAGCGCATCGGCCTGTGCTCCGGCGTGATGCAGATCCCCGCGCGCACCCCCGCACTGACCGCCCTGACCGCTGCGACGCTCCAGGCCCTGTCCAACGGCAGGTTCCGGCTGGGACTCGGCGTCTCCAACCCGGACGTATCGGAGGGCTGGTACGGCGTTCCCTTCGCGGAGCCGCTGGCCAGAACCCGCGAGTACGTCGAGGTGGTGCGGCTGGCTCTGGACGGTAAGCCGGTGCGCTACGAGGGACGGCACCACCGGCTGCCCTCCTCCGGCTCCGGCGCCGCCCCGCTGCACGTGATCACCGAGTGGGAAGGCTCGGTCCCGGTCTATTTGGGGGCCGTCGGCGCGCGGAACCTGGAACTCGCGGGTGAGATCGCCGACGGGTGGATCGGTGTCTTCGCCACTCCTGGCCAGGTGGCCGAGTCGGTTGCCCGAATCACAGCCGGCCGCGAGCGCGTGGACCGGCCGCTGACCGGCTTCGACGTGATGCCTTGCCTGGCCACCTCCGTGGGCGAGGACGTGGCCTCTTGCGTCGAACGGTTGCGCGGTCACTACGCCTACCTCATGGGCATCGGCGCCCGGGAGCGCAACTTCTACTGCAAGCTCGCCACCCGGATGGGCCACGGTGAGGGCGCCGCCGAGGTGAGCCGGCTGATGGCGATCGGGGACCGGGCAGGAGCCGCGCAGGCGGTACCCGCCGCGTTCATCGACGAGACGTCGCTGGTCGGGCCGGTCGAACGGATCGCGGAGCGGATGCGCGCGTACGCCGACGCGGGCGTGACCACCCTGAGCATCATGATCTCGGCCTTGCAGACCGGGCTCGACGAAAGGATCACGGTCCTGGAACAGGCCATGGAAGCGCTCGAGCGGTCCGGCGTGCGCGACTGACAACGCGGGGTGGCCACCGACGCGGTGCCCACCCCGCCCGTCGCCCGGGTCAGCGGCCCAGCCGGCCGACAACGGAGTCGAGCAGCGCAGCGGGAGAGGGCTGGCGCGACATCTCGGCGCGCACTTCGGCGGCCGCGCGCCGGAAGCTCTCCTCGGAGAGCAGCCGCTCGGCAGCCGCACGCACGGCGTCGGCGTGCAGTTCGGCGGGGGCGATGGACAGGCCGACCCCTCGGTCCACCACACGGCGCGCGCACAGGTCGTTGTCCGCGCCGCTGGGCACCACCAGTTGCGGGACACCGTAGTGGAGCGCAGCCGCCGTGGTGCCCGAGCCGCCGTGGTGCGCCACCAGGGAACAGTCTGCCAAGAAGGCGGTGAGGGGCACGAAACCGGCCGGGATCAGGTTCGCGGGCAGAGGCTCCAGCAGGCTCAGGTCCGTCTCGTCGTCGGCCAGCACCACCTCGGCGTCCATCCCGGCGAGTGAGTCCACGAGTTGCTTGAGCATGCCGCTGCCTCCGGGCAGCAGCGGTGCGACTGTCCCCAAGGTCAGGCAGATCCGGGGCCGCGCGGGGCGGCGCAGCGCCCAGTCCGGCAGTGCGGCGCCCCCGTTGTAGGGCACGTAGCGCATCGGCAGCCACGGCACGCCGTCCCGCTCGTCGGGTTCCTCCCCGGTCAGTCCGCCGAGGCTGGGGGCACGGGGGTCGACCCGGCCGAGCAGGTCCGGGCCCTTGTCGCCGAGCCCGAGCCGGTCGCGCAGCTTCCGTACGACGGGGGCGTCGTCCGGCTGCACACCCATGCGGGCGTTGAGTCCCGCGGCATCGCGTACCTCCGGGTCCCGCAGCGACCAGGAGACCCGGTTGCCGACCTCCAGCGCCGGGATGCCGAGCGCCACGGCCGCGAGCTTGCCGGCCTGGTGGTCGGAGCAGTACACCACCAGGTCTGCCCGGAAGTCCCTGCCGGCGGTGACGGTGCCCTCCGTCATGGCCAGGGTGAACAGGTCGAACGGGCGCATGGAGCGGGCGAGTTCCCAGTAGCCGTCGGGTACCTCCCCCGACCGGTCGCCGGAGTCCTCGGCCACCAGGTCCTCACCGATGTCCCGCTGCGGAAAGACATCGACGACCGGCAGCCCCGAAGCGGCCGCGATCTTCACCATGTGCGCCGTGGTGGCGACCAGCACCTCGTGCCCCGCCGCCCGGGCCGCCCACACCAGCGGCACCATCGGCAGCATCAGACCGTATCCCGGTGCGGCCGGGAACAGGATCCGCATTTTCAGTTCCTTTCTGAAAGAGAAACCCAGCCGGCCGTCACCCGGTGTGCCCGACCGAATGGAATACGGCCTCGACAAGTCCACGCACCCGCTCGTCCATTCCGCCCATCTGTGCGGAACCCGCATTGGGGGTGTAGGCGAAGGCGAGTTCGGCCTCCGGATCCGCGAAGACGAAAACGCCGTTCGCCCCGCTGAGGCCGAAGGAATTCTTCAGTCCGGATTCCGCGGGGAAGACCGGACTGTCCGCCAACTGCATGCCCAGGCCCCAGGTCAGCGGGAGGTACATCACCTGGCAGGGACCCGTGGAGTGCGGTCGGGTCAGCTCGGCGGTGCGTGCGGGGCTGATGAGCCGGATGCCGTCGACCGTGCCGACGAGGGCGGCGAACAGGCGGGCCATCGCCCGGGCACTGGCCAGCCCTCCGTAGGAGGGGTCCTCCACCGCCGGATCCGCCGGGTCCTGCGACATGCTGCCGATCGTCGCCCGATAGGTGAGCGATGTGGGGTCGCGCAACTCCTCCACCTCGCCCGGGTCGGCGCCTGCCATGAGGGCTTCGGCTTTGGATTCGAGCATGGTGGCGAGGGGGGCGTGGGGGTCTTTGAGACCGATGTGGGCGTCGAGCTCGAGGGGAGTGGCGATGTGGTGGTGGAAGTACTGGCCGACGGTCTGTCCCGTGACGCGGCGGATGAGTTCGCTGACGAGGTGGCCGTAGGTGGTGGCGTGGTAGCCGTGGGCGCTGTCCGGGGTCCAGGCGGGGCGGGCTTCGGCGAGGGCCTGGGCGATGGGCGTGTGGGCGCGCAGGGCGTCGTGGGTGAGGGGGGCGTGGTCGAGGGTCACGACGCCTGAACGGTGGCTGAGGACCATCCGGGGGGTGATGCCGTCTTTGCCGTGGCGGGCGAACTCCGGCCAGTGGGCCGCGATGGGGGTGTCGAGGTCGAGCGGGTGGCGGTCGGCGAGGTGGAGGAGGGCGGTGGTGGCCAGGGCCTTGGTGGGTGAGGCGAGGACGGTGAGGGTGTCGGGGGTCCAGGGGTTGCGGTGGTCGGGGTCGGCCCAGCCGGCCCAGAGGTCCACGACGGGGCGGCCGCGGTGGTAGACGCAGACGGCGGCGCCTACTTCGGTGCCGGTGGCGAAGTTGTGGTGGAAGGCACGGTCGACCTCGGCGAAGGCGCCGTCGGTGGTGCCGGCGTGGGGATAGTCGTGCACGGGTGGGATGTCCTCTGTCCGGTGGTGTGCGTCAGTGCCGCCCGAGCACGGTCGGGCGGGGCGGGCCGTTCCCCTGCGATCATCCGGCCACCACTCGCACACCACTCGAATCTCGGTCACTCCTCACTCGTAACGCGATAAAGCAGCCTCTCCCGGGAAACGGCGGATCTGGCAGGATCGCCACCATGCGATTTCGCAGAAGGAAAGCATCGCTGGAGTATCCGCGCTTATCCGCCAGTGGCCGAGCAATTCCGGTGCAGGGGGTGCAGTCGTGTTCGCGGACATAGCCTCATTCCACGCCTGGTACACCGAGCAGCGCCGTAGCCAGAAATCTCGCACAGAGAGAATCGCCCTCGAAGCACTGGACGGCTGGACGACCGAGCCGAGCACCGGCAACCTCGTCCACCGCACCGGACGGTTCTTCAGCATTCAGGGGCTCGACGTGGTCCGCTCCGGGCGCGCGATCGACGCCTGGCAACAGCCCATCATCGTGCAGCCCGAACAAGGCATCCTGGGCATCCTGGTGAAGGAGTTCGACGGGGTCCCGCACTGCCTGCTGCAGCTGAAGATGGAACCCGGCAACGTCAATGGCCTGCAACTGTCGCCGACCGTGCAGGCCACCCGGAGCAACTTCACCGGGGTGCACGGCGGCAGGGCGGTCCCGTACCTCGACCACTTCACCACCCCGCGCGCCGGCCGCATCCTGTCCGACGTCCTCCAGTCCGAACAGGCATCCTGGTTTCTGGCCAAACGCAACCGCAACATGATTGTCCAGGTCGACCAGGACGTCCCGCTGCTGCCCAACTTCTGCTGGCTGAGCTTCGAGCAGATCGCCGCGCTGCTGCGCGAACCGAACCTGGTCAACATGGACACCCGCACCGTGCTCGCGGGCGCTGCCGCCCTGCGGACCCCGCGGCAGCCGCCGGCCGGAGACTCGTTCGGTGCCGCACTGGCGCGTTCGTGGACCGCCGGGTACGCCCTGCATACCACTGTGGAACTGCTCAGCTGGTTCACCGAGGCCAAGAACCGCTGCGTGCTGACCCGCCGGCTCGTCCCACTCACCGGGATACACGGCTGGAGCCACCGCAGAGGTTCGGTCGTCCACGACCGCGACCAGCACTTCGCAGTGGTCGGCGTGGCGGTCGAAGCACCCGACCGAGAGGTCACCCACTGGCATCAGCCGATGTTCGAACCACGCAGCCAGGGGGTCATCGCCTTTCTCGTCCGGCGCCTACGAGGCGTCCCTCACCTGCTGCTGCACGCCCGCACCGAGACCGGGGCACTCGACGGCGTCGAGATGGCCCCCACCGTCCAGTGTCAGCCCGACAACTACAGCCTGCTGCACCCGGATCACGCGCCCACCTTCCTGCACCACGTACTGGCCGCCGCTCCGGACCGCATCCGGCACGACAGCGTCCAGTCCGAGGAGGGCGGCCGCTTCTACCACGCGCAGAACCGCTATCTGCTGGTGGAGGTCGAGGACGACTTCCCCCTGGACGTACCGCCCGACTACGCGTGGGTCACCCCGCGCCAGCTCACCGAATTCGTCCGGTACGGCAACCATCTGAACGTCGAAGCGCGCAGCCTCCTGACGTTCCTCGGCTTCTACAAGGAGGACAACGAGTGACCACCCACGTCTGGGACTACCTCGCGGAGTACGAGGCTGAACGGGACGACATCCTCGACGCCGTGCAACAGGTCTTCGCCAGCGGCAGGCTCGTCCTGGGCGAGAGCGTCCGGGGCTTTGAGGCGGAGTTCGCCGCCTACCACGGTCTGCCTCACTGCACCGGCGTCGACAACGGCACCAATGCCGTCAAACTCGCCCTGGAGGCGTGCGGGGTCGGCCCCGGCGACGAGGTGATCACGGTGTCCAACACCGCGGCGCCCACCGTGGTCGCCATCGACGGGACCGGCGCCACCCCTGTCTTCGTCGACGTGCGGGCAGAGGACCACCTGATGGACACCGACCTCGTCGAGGCCGCCGTGACCGCGCGCACCAAGGCCATCGTGCCGGTCCATCTCTACGGCCAGTGCGTTGACATGGAGCCGCTGCTCCGCATCGCCCGCACCCACGGTCTGCGCATCGTGGAGGACTGCGCCCAGGCTCACGGCGCCCGCCGCGACGGCCGCCTCGCCGGCACCGCGGGCGACGCCTCGGCCTTCTCGTTCTACCCCACCAAGGTGCTCGGGGCCTACGGGGACGGCGGGGCGGTGCTCACCGCCGACGAGGACGTCGACCGGGCCATGCGCCGACTGCGCTACTACGGCATGGAGGACGTCTACTACGTCGAGCGCACCCCCGGGCACAACAGCAGGCTCGACGAGGTGCAGGCCGAGATCCTGCGCCGCAAACTCACCCGGCTGAACACCTACATCGCCGACCGCCGAGCCATCGCCGAGCGCTACGCCCAGGGGCTGGGCGACCTGTGCGGGCCCGGCGGCCTCGAGCTGCCCGAGATCACCGAGGGCAACGAACACGTCTACTACGTGTACGTCGTCCGCCACCCGCGTCGCGACGAGGTGATCCGGCGGCTCCGGGAGCGCTACGACATCGCGCTGAACATCAGCTATCCGTGGCCGGTGCACACCATGCGGGGCTTCGCCCACCTCGGCGTCGAGCAGGGCTCCCTGCCGGTCACCGAGGAACTCGCCCGGAGCATCTTCTCCCTCCCGATGTACCCCTCGCTCACACAAGCCCGGCAGGACAAGGTCATCGACGCCCTGCGCGACGTCCTGCGGACCCTCGACTAGACCAGGAAGGGCGAACAACCCACCATGCACCCCACCTCGGACACCATCTACCAACGGGCCGACGTCTACCACGACTTCTACCTCGGCCGCGGAAAGGACTACCGAGCCGAGGCAGCCCTGGTGCGCGAACTGATCGCGCAGCGAGCACCGGGCGCCCGCTCGCTGCTGGATGTCGCCTGCGGCACCGGCTCACACCTGCGCGAACTGGCGAAGACGTTCGAGGAGGCCGCCGGAGTCGACCTCTCCGAGCAGATGCTCGCCGTCGCGGCCCGCACCAACCCCGGCGTCCCCTGCCACCAAGGGGACATGCGCACCTTCCGGCTCGGCCGCACCTACTCGGCCGTCACCTGCATGTTCAGCTCGATCGGCTACCTGGCGACCACCGACGACCTCGACCAAGCCGTGCAGAACCTCGCTGACCACCTCGAGCCCGGCGGCGTACTCGTGGTCGAACCCTGGTGGTGCCCCGAGAGCTTCCTGCCCGGCTATGTCGGCGCCGACGTGGTCACCGTCGGCGGCCGGACCATCGCCCGTGTCTCGCACACCGTACGCGAGGGGGCGAGCAGCCGCATGGACGTGCACTACACCGTCGCTGCCCCCGCCACCGGTGTGGAGCACTTCACCGACACCCACGTGATGAGCCTGTTCGCGCGCTCCGACTACAAAGTCGCCTTCCAACGCGCGGGACTGGAGTTGGAATACGTTCGGGACGAGCTGTTCGGGCCCGGACTCTTCGTCGCCACGCACCGGGGAGCCCGCCCGTGAGGACCCGGGAACTGGCCGTGTCCGGCGCCCACGTCTTCGAGCCGGAGATCTTCCACGACCGGCGCGGCAGCTTCTGCTCGCCCCACCAGAACCCCGCGTACACCGGCGCCCTGGGCCGCCCGCTGTTCCCGGTGGCCCAGGTCAGCACCAGCCGCTCCCGGCGCGGTGTGGTGCGCGGGATTCACTTCACCGCGACACCCGGCTCCATGGCCAAGTACGTGCTGTGCACCGGCGGCCGGGCATGGGACGTCGTCGTCGACCTGCGGCTGGGCTCCCCGACGTTCGGCCGCCACGACCGCGTGGAACTGTCCCCGGACACCGGCACCGCGCTGTACCTGCCGCCCGGGGTAGGCCACTTGTTCGTCGCCCTGGAGGACGACACCACCATGGTCTACCTGCTCTCGGCCACCTACCGCGCGGACAAGGAGCGTGCCGTGCACCCGCTGGACCCCGCGCTGGGCCTGGACCTGCCGACGGGCCTCGAACCGGTGCTCTCCGACCGGGACCAGGACGCCCCCACGCTGGCCGCCGCCCGTGGCGCCGGGCTGCTGCCCGACTACGCCGCGCTCCAGGGCGGTGCCTGATGAGCGCCCCGCTGGACGACCGGCCGCTCGTCGTGGTGCTGGGCGCCTCGGGCTTCCTCGGCTCCGCCGTCCTTGTCGCGCTGTCGGAGCTGCCCGTCCGGCTGCGGGCAGTCTCCCGGCGGCCGGTTCGGCCGCCCGGCGGAGCCCGCGCCCGCACGGAGTGCCGCGCCGCCGACCTGACCGACCGGGCGGCCCTCGCCGGCGCGGTGCACGGCGCCGACGCCGTGCTGCCCTTCACCGCACGCATCCGCGGCGCGTCGGGCTGGCGACTCGCGGAGGGGGACTCGGCCGCGGAAAGGGTGAACGTCGGTGTCGTACGCGACCTGGTCGAGGTACTCGCCGTCGCCCGCCGTCCCGGGGCGGCCCCGCCCGCCGTGCTGTTCCCCGGCAGCAACACCCAAGTCGGGCCGGTCGACAGTGACTGGATCGACGGCACCGAGACGGACCGGCCCCAAGGCGAGTACGACCGGCAGAAGCACACCGCGGAGCTGCTGCTGAAGGAGGCCACCACGGCCGGTGCCGTCCGGGCGGTGAGCCTGCGGCTGCCCCCGGTGTTCGGCCCGTCCGGGTCGACCGCCGAGGACCGGGGCGTGGTCTCCACCATGGCCCGGCGCGCGCTCGCCGGGGAACCGCTCACCCTGTGGAACGACGGCACGGTGCGCCGGGACTTCCTCTACGTGGAGGACGCCGCGCGCGCCTTCGTAACGGCCCTCGGCCACGTCGACGCGCTCGCCGGACGTCACTACCTCGTCGGCACGGGACAACCCCGGTCCCTTGGCGACGTGTTCCGGACCGTCGCCGACGCCGTCGCCCGGCACCAGGGCATCCCCCCGGTGCCGGTGGCCACGGTGCCTGCGCCCGCGGAGTCGGAGGGGACCGACGTACGCAGCCTGTGCGTCGATCCGTCGGCTTTCGTAGCCGCCACCGGCTGGCGCGCCGTCACCCCGCTGGACACCGCGCTCGACCGTACGGTCGCGGCCCTGGCCGCACGGCGCTGACGCGGGGCGTGCCCGCGCGGGGCGTGACCGGGCGGGGCGTGCCCGCGCGGGGTCACCGCCGGTCCGCCTCCCATATCAGGTCCTCCAGGACGTCCACCACCCGGGCGGGCGACGGCTGTCGCGCGATCTCCGTGCGCAGCTCCTGCGCCGCTGCCCGGGGCTCCTGGGCAGCCAGCAGCCGTGCGGCGGCCCGCGCCACCTCGGCCACGGTCTGCCGTTCCTGCGGCAGTGTCACGGCGGCGCCGCGCCCTTCCACCCGGCGACAGGGCTCCACCATCTTGGGGATGGTGGGCAGCAGCAGCTGAGGGACGCCCGCGTGCAGCGCCGTCAGGGTGGTCTGCCCGCCCCCGTGATGGACGATCAGGTCACACGTGGTCAGCAGCGTGTCCAGAGAGAACCAGCCGACGCGCGCGTCCGGCACCGCCTCGCTCAGGGCGCCCGCCACCGCCTCGGGGGCGGCTATCACGCACTCCGCGTCGAGCGACCTCAGTGCCCGGACGAGGTCGACCAGCCAGGCGACCTCTTCCTCCTCCGACACCCGGCTGCCCGCCGTCACACAGATCCGGGAGCGTTCGCCGCGCCGCCGCATCCAGGATTCCAGGGGACGGCGCTGGTTGTAGGGCACGAACCGCATGCCCTGCCGCGGCCCCGGCCCCGGCAGCCGCAGGCCAGGCGGGCAGATGTCCACCCACAGATCGGCTGCCGGCAGCCCGTCCAGGCCCGCTCCGGCCAGCTCTGGAGCCAGTTCGAGGGCCGCGCCAGCGTCGATGGCCGGCGGCTCCCCCAGGTCCCAGGTGTGCCGGACCCAGGGCAATCCTAGCTCGTGGGCCGCTATCGCAGCGGCATAGCACAGCGAGCCGCCGACGACCAGGTCCGGCTCCCAGTCGGCGGCCAGCTCGCGCAGGCCGGGCAGACACGCGCGTGCCAGCCGGCCGAAGCCATGCCCGTTGAACAGCAGGCGCTCGTCCGGGTCCGCCGGGACCGTCAAGGGGCGCCCCGTCCGGTCCCGGAACATGAAGTCGCGCATCGTGCCATCGGCCACGGCGGCTACGGGCAGTCCGGTGGACAGGACGTACGGGGTCATGTCCGCGGGGGACGCGACGAGGACCTCGTGGCCTGCGAGCCGGGCAGCCGAGGCGAGGGGGGACAGAGCGAAGACGGTAGCGGGGCTCCCGCCGGTGAGAAACACGATCTTCATGGCGTCACGATCGCGGGTCCCGCTCAAGGGTCGCTCGAGTACCACACCGGTTGAGCTGTACTCGAGCAGAGGTTGACTGCGGCGGCCTAGGAAAGGAACGCGGCGCCGGGTTCCCGGCGCGCTGGCACCGTGCAAGGAGGAGACCGAGTACATGTCCCGCCGTGTCGTGATAACCGGGATGGGGGTACGCGCGCCGGGCGGAAACGGCGCGGAGGAGCTCTGGTCTCTGTTGTCCTCCGGGCGCACCGGCACCCGCCGGATCAGCCTCTTCGACGCATCTCCGTTCCGCTCCCGGATCGCCGGGGAGTGCGACTTCGACGCCACCGCCGAGGGCCTGACGCCGCGTGAGGTGCGGCGCATGGACCGGGCCACCCAGCTCGCCGTGGTCTGCGCCCGCGACGCCGTGGCCGACAGCGGGCTCGACGTGAACGCCCTGGACCCGGCCAGGATCGGGGTGAGCCTGGGCAGTGCCGTAGCGTCCGCCACCAGTCTGGAGAACGAATATCTGGTGCTGTCCGACGCGGGCCGGCAGTGGCAGGTGGACCACGCCTACCTGTCCCCGCACATGTACGACTACCTCACCCCGGGCGTGATGCCCGCTGAACTCGCCTGGACCGTGGGTGCCGAAGGACCGGTGTCGCTGATCTCCAACGGCTGCACCTCCGGGCTGGACGCCGTGGGCAACGCCGTACAACTGATCGCCGACGGCAGCGCCGACGTGGTGATCAGCGGGGCCACCGACGCCCCCATCACCCCCATCGTCGTGGCCAGCTTCGACGCCATCAAGGCCACCACGGATCGCAACGACGACCCCGCGTGCGCGTCCAGGCCCTTCGACGCCACCCGCAACGGGTTCGTGCTGGCCGAGGGTGCGGCCGTGTTCGTGCTCGAGACCCTCGAGAGCGCCCGCGCCCGCGGCGCCCACATCTACGCCGAGGTCAGTGGGTACGCCAGCCGCTGCAACGCCTACCACATGACCGGACTGAAAGCCGATGGCCGGGAGATGGCCGAGGCCATCCGAGCCGCGCTGGACCAGTCCCGGCTCGACGCCACCTCGGTGGACTACATCAACGCCCACGGCTCGGGCACCGTGCAGAACGACCGGCACGAGACCGCTGCGTTCAAGCGTGCTCTGGGCGAGCACGCCTACCGCGCCCCGGTCAGCTCGATCAAATCCATGGTCGGGCACTCGCTGGGTGCCATCGGTTCGGTAGAGATCGCGGCCTGCCTGCTCGCGATGCGGCACAACGTCGTTCCGCCGACCGCCAACCTGCACCACTCCGACCCGGAGTGCGATCTCGATTACGTCCCGCTGACCGCCCGGGAACAGCGGGTGGACACCGTGCTGACCGTCGGCAGCGGGTTCGGCGGCTTCCAGAGCGCGATGCTGCTTCGGCAGCCGGAAGGAGCGTCATGACCACCGCCGTGGTGACCGGCCTGGGAGTCGTGTCCCCCAACGGACTCGGCGCCGAGAACTTCTGGACTGCGACGCTCAAGGGGCACAGCGGCATCGCGGAAATCAGCCGCTTCGACACCACCGGGTCCGCCGCGCGCCTCGCCGGAGAAGTGACCGACTTCGACCCCGCAGAGCACCTGTCCAACCGGCTCCTGCCGCAGACCGACCCGTCCACCCGCTTCGCGCTCGCCGCAGCGGACTGGGCGCTGGCCGACGCGGGCGCCGACCTCGCCGAACTGGCCGACTACGACATGGGTGTGGTCACGTCGAACGCCTTCGGCGGCTTCGAGTTCACCCACCGCGAGTTCGCAAAGCTCTGGACTCTGGGCCCCAAGCACGTCAGTGTCTACGAATCCTTCGCCTGGTTCTACGCCGTCAACACCGGCCAGATCTCGATCAAGCACAAGCTGCGCGGACCGAGCAAGGCGCTGGTCGCCGAACAGGCAGGCGGCCTCGATGCCCTGGGACACGCCCGCAGGGCGATCCGCGACGGCGCCCGGCTGGTCGTCGCCGGCGGGGTGGACTCCGCGCTCGACCCCTGGGGCTGGGCGGCCCAGTTGTCCGGCGGGCGGGTGAGCCCGCACGGCTACCTCCCGTTCGACCGGAGCGCGAGCGGGCATGTGCCCGGCGAGGGCGGTGCCCTGCTGGTGCTGGAAGAGGCCGTCTCCGCGAGGCGGCGCGGCGTGACCAGGGTGTATGGGGAGATCGCCGGACACGCCAGCACCTTCGACCCGCCGCCCGGCTCCTCGCGCCCGCCCGCGCTGCGCCGCGCCATCGAACTCGCCCTGACCGACGCCGGGGTGGCGTCCGCTGATGTCGACGTGGTCCTCGCGGACGGTGCGGGGGTGGCGGAACTGGACCGGCAGGAGGCAGCGGCGCTGCGCGACGTCTTCGGCGAGCGCGCCGTGCCTGTCACGGTGCCCAAGGCACTCACCGGACGGCTGATGTCCGGTGGCGGCCCGCTGGACGTGGTCGCGGCGTTGCTCTGCCTGCGCGACGGGGTGATTCCGCCGACCGCCACCCACGACGTGCCCGACGACTACGGCATCGACTTGGTGCTCGGCTCGCCCCGTTACGCGCGGCTGTCCACCGCCCTGGTCCTGGCCCGGGGCAAGTGGGGCTTCAACGCGGCCGCCGTGGTGCGCGCGGGCGACCGCTGACCCACCCAAGCCTGCCCACCACCGAGAGAAGGAAAGACGATGAACACCACCATGACCGTGGGCGACGTGCGCAGGATTCTCGCCGAATGCGCCGGGGACGAGGGCACTTCGCTGGACGGGGACATCCTGGACTCCACCTTTGACGAACTGGGATACGACTCGCTGGCGGTGATGGAGACCACCACGATCGTCGAGCGCGAGTACGGCGTTGAGGTCGCGGGCACTCCCAGGACGCCGCGCGAGCTGCTGCAAGCCGTCAACGACGCGCGCACGGCGGTAAACTAGCCATGCGGCGGCACACCCGACACACCCTGGTGTCGCCCGCTCCTGCACGGGCGCTGTACGAACTCGCGGCCGATGTGCGCCGCTGGCCCGCCATCTTCAAGCCGACCGTCCACGTGCACCACCTGGAGCGTGGTCCGCACACGGAGCGGTTTCACTTGTGGGCCATGGTCAACGGCGAGGTGAAGAGCTGGGTGTCACGGCGCAAGCTCGACCCCGAGGGGCTGCGGATCCGCTTCGACCAGGAGCGCAGCGCCCCGCCGATCGCTTCGATGGGCGGGGAGTGGATCTTCGAGCCGCTGCCGGACGGCGCCACCCGGATCACCCTGCTGCACGACTTCACCGCCGTGGACGATTCCCCCGACGTACTCGAGTGGATCAACACCGCGCTGGACCGTAACAGCCCGAGTGAACTGAACGCTCTGTCCCAGGTGGCCCAACTCGACGTGGACGACGCGGTGTTCTCCTTCACCGACCGCGTCACCGTGGCCCGCCCGGTGCAGGAGGCGTACGGCTTCCTGCACCGGTCGGACCGCTGGCCCGAGCACTTGCCGCACGTACGACGCGTGGTGCTCGGCGAACCGGCCCCTGGTGTCCAGGACATGGAGATGGACACCGTGACCGCCGACGGCTCGGGGCACACCACCCGGTCGATCCGTGTGTGCGTGGCCGACGAGCGCATCGCCTACAAGCAACTCGTGCCGCCCCGACTGTTGCTGGGGCACAGCGGCGTGTGGGAGCTCAGCGAAACAGCCGAGGGCACAGAAGTGACCTCCACACACACCGTCGTGCTGAATCCCGAAGGCGTACGGAACGTCCTGGGCGAGGGCACCACGCCGGCCGAGGCGCGCCGGTTCGTCCAGGACGCCCTCAGCCGCAACAGCCGCACGACACTGGAACACATCGGCAGCATCGTCTGAGTGCCCGCACACGACGGCGGCCCGCGGCCCTTTCGAGGGTCGCGGGCCGCCGTCGGCGTGACGGCCGCGGATCAGGCCGTGCGGCGCCAATAGGCGCTGTAGTCGTCGATGGGCTCGACGGCGTCCGTGATGCCGTGGCGGTCACGGAACTCGTCGACGGCTTTGCGGCAGGCGGGGATGAAGTAGTCGTCGATGACGACGAAGCCACCACGGGACAACTTGGGGTAGAGGTTGTTCAGGGCGTCCATCGTCGATTCGTGCAGGTCGCCGTCCAGCCGCAGCACGGCCAGCCGCTCCACGGGGGCGGACGGCAGCGTGTCGCGGAACCAGCCCGGCAGGAACCGAACCTGGTCGTCCAGCAACCCGTACCGCTCGAAGTTCGCTCGGACCACGTCCTGGGACACGGCGAGGACGTGGTTGGAATCGTGCAGCGCCATCTCCCGGTCCATCGGGTGGCCGTCCGCACCGGTGTCCGGGATCCCCTGGAAGGAGTCGGCCAACCAGACCCGCCGATCGGTAATGCCGTGCGCCTTGAAATAACCGCGCGCGAAAATGCACACACCGCCGCGCCACACACCGGTCTCGATGAAATCACCGGGAACACCGTCCGCGACCACTCGGTCGAGCAGGTTCCGGACATTGCGAATGCGCTTCAGCCCGACCATGGTGTGCGCGACACTGGGCCAGTCCATTCCGGTCTCTCGGTGCTCCGGCAGAAAACTCCGCTCGGGGAACCATTCGTTCGGCAAGGGGGCGTCACCGTAAATGATATTGGTGACCACCTTCTCCAGGAGATCGAGATAGAGCTGTTCGCTGTTGTTGTCGTCCATGGACGCGTCCTTCCCGTTGGAGTGCATGGTCCGGTCTCCGTGCGGCCCGGGCCGTCAGTAGTTGCCGAGGCCACCGCAGACGTTGAGTGCCTGGGCCGTGACCGCGGCGGAGTGCTGACCGACGAGATAGGCGACCATCTCCGCGACCTCGGTGGGCGTCACGTAGCGGCCGATGGGCACCCGGGCGCTCACCCGGGCCAGTGCTTCCTCGGTGGAGACCCCCCACAGCCCCGCGTAGGTCTCCCGCACCCGCTCGGCCATCGGCGTCTCCACGAAGCCCGGGCAGACGGCGTTGACCGTGACGCCCGTCTTGCTCAGCTCCAGACCGAGGGCCTTGGTGAACCCGACGACGCCGTGCTTCGACGCGGAGTAGGGAGCGCCGTGCAGCACACCCTGCTTGCCGCCCGTGGAGGCGATGTTGACGATCCGGCCCCACCCCTGCTCCAGCATTCCACCGTGGTTGAGGACGTCCTTGGTCATCAGGAAGACACTGTTCAGATTGGTGTTGATGACGTCGAACCAGAGTTCGTCCGGCACCTCTCGGGTGACCCCGCCACCCGACCGTCCTGCGTTGTTCACAAGGATGCCCACGGGGCCGAAGCGCTCGGCCGCGCCCCGGACGAACGACCGGATGTCCTCGCGCGAGGTCACGTCACAGGTCTGCCCGTCCACCGTCAGGCCCTCGGCGCGCAGGGCGGCCAGGGTCTCGGACAGAACGTCGCCCTTGCGGGCGCAGAGGTAGACCCGGTGGCCCTCTTGTCCCAGTCGCCTGGCGATTTCCAAACCAATGCCGCTGGTGGCACCCGTCACGAGTGCTGTACGTGTGGTGGTGTCGACCACTGTTCCTCCGCAGATTGCGTCTCGGAAGCGCCAACGTCACAGAACTGCCTAGAAGCGCTCTCAAGCGCGGTTAGAGCCATGTGCCACCGGGAGGCGAGGGGGCCCGCAGCCAGTTCTCAAGCAGGGCCCGGCGCGGCTCCGACCGAGCGGTAGACGGCCTCGACCAGGCGGTGGGCACGATCGTTCATGCGGCCGATCACCCGCGAGCCGGCGTTCTGCAGGTAGGCGAAGGCCAGCTCATGGCCGGGGTCGGCGAACACGAACGTGCCGTTGGCCCCGTCGAACCCGAAGGCACGCGGGGTCAATCCGGCCGATGCGGGGAACACGGGGCTGTCGGGGAGCATGAAGCCCAGCCCCCAGGTGCTCGGCAGCAGTACCACCCGGCAGGTGCCCTTGGAGTACGGGCGGGTCAGCTCGGCGGTGCGTGCGGGGCTGATGAGCCGGATGCCGTCGACCGTGCCGACCAGGGAGGCGAACAGGCGGGCCATCGCCCGGGCACTGGCCAGCCCCCCGTAGGAGGGGTCCTCCACCGTCGGATCCAGCGCGTCGGTGAGGTCCATGCTGCCGATCATGGCCCGGTACGTCAGTGATTCGGGATCACCGAGCGCCACCAGCATGTCCAGTTCCCGCCCCGGGTCGGCGCCTGCCATGAGGGCTTCGGCTTTGGATTCGAGCATGGTGGCGAGGGGGGCGTGGGGGTCTTTGAGACCGATGTGGGCGTCGAGCTCGAGGGGAGTGGCGATGTGGTGGTGGAAGTACTGGCCGACGGTCTGTCCCGTGACGCGGCGGATGAGTTCGCTGACGAGGTGGCCGTAGGTGGTGGCGTGGTAGCCGTGGGCGCTGTCCGGGGTCCAGGCGGGGCGGGCTTCGGCGAGGGCCTGGGCGATGGGCGTGTGGGCGCGCAGGGCGTCGTGGGTGAGGGGGGCGTGGTCGAGGGTCACGACGCCTGAACGGTGGCTGAGGACCATCCGGGGGGTGATGCCGTCTTTGCCGTGGCGGGCGAACTCCGGCCAGTGGGCCGCGATGGGGGTGTCGAGGTCGAGCGGGTGGCGGTCGGCGAGGTGGAGGAGGGCGGTGGTGGCCAGGGCCTTGGTGGGTGAGGCGAGGACGGTGAGGGTGTCGGGGGTCCAGGGGTTGCGGTGGTCGGGGTCGGCCCAGCCGGCCCAGAGGTCCACGACGGGGCGGCCGCGGTGGTAGACGCAGACGGCGGCGCCTACTTCGGTGCCGGTGGCGAAGTTGTGGTGGAAGGCACGGTCGACCTCGGCGAAGGCGCCGTCGGTGGTGCCGGCGTGGGGATAGTCGTGCACGGGTGGGATGTCCTCTGTCCGGTGGTGTGCGTCAGTGCCGCCCGAGCACGGTCGGGCGGGGCGGGCCGTTCCCCTGCGATCATCCGGCCACCACTCGCACACCGGTACACCCGCGCCTGGGCACTGGTCGAGTTCCGCTCGCGTCCCGCTGTCACGCCGCTCGGACATGACTTGTGCGCGGCTGTCTCGACGTTGTCCGAATCGCCCCGGTCGCGCGGAAGCAAGAATGCGCGGGCACCCCGATTTCTTCCGGAAACAACGGCAGGAGCGGATTCAGGAGCACTCCCCGGCGATTACTCGAACGACGTACACACATCGTCCGAAAGCGCCGGAAGCGGTGGTGCCGGCATTTCGGAAAGCGTTGCTGACATCGCGCCGACCCGCCTAACATCGCCGCGTGTTCAGCAATGAGGGCCTCATGAATTCCCCCTTACCGGACGGCCGGTGGCTCATCGCCGGCGCCGACGCGCGGCTCGGACGCGAGGTACACGCCCAGCTGACCGCCCGGGGCACGGACTGCGTGCCACTCGGCCGGGACCGCCGCCTGGACGTGACCGACGCCCGAGCCGACAACGAGACCCTGCGGCACTGGCGCCCTGACATCGTCGTCAACCGCGCCGCGTGGACGGGCGTGGACACGGCCGAGTCCCACGAGGAGGAGGCGCGGCGAGCCAACGGCGACGGCGCGCGGCATCTCCTCGCGGCTGCGCTGCCCACGGTGCCCGGCTGCTGCACGTGTCCACCGACTACGTCTTCCCCGGCGTCCCGTCGGGACTTCAGGACCCCGTACGCCGAGGACGCACCGACCGCGCCGGGCACGGCCTACGGCCGCACGAAGCGCGCCGGCGAACGCGCGGTGCCAAAAACGCCCCGATGCCGCGACCGTGGTGCGGACCGCCTGGCTCTCTACGGCCGGGACCTGGACGGGTTCGTCGGGGCCAAGGCCCGCGGCCCGGGGCGAGGGCACCGTGGACGTGGTACAGCACGATCAGCCGTCGAACGCCGCCGACGCGGCTGCCCGGCTGATCGCCCTGGCCGCCTTGCCTGCCCACGCAGCGCGTGGCGTCTTCCATGCCACGAACGCGGGCATCGCCGGCCGGTACGAACCGGCTCGGGAGGTGTTCCGGCTGCAGGGCGCCGCACCGGGTCCGGCCGACCGGCGGTTCTCGGCTGCCGCCTCCCGCTCAGCGACCGTTCCGGAGCGTCCTCGGCCACCACCGCTGGACCACGGGCCCGGGCTGCCCGTCCCACGGGACTGGCGTACAGAGGGAGCCGCATGAGGCCGCTGAGGGTGCCCGGTGTCCGGGTGGCCACTCCCCCGTCGGGACGTCGGCGGGGCATCCACCCCGCCGACGTGCCCCCGGGCAGGCGAAGTACCTCACAGGTGTGCGCGGTGCGATCCGTGACGCGATGGTGGGCCTGCGCGCTGGGTGCGGACAGCAGGCGGGCGGTCTTCCTCTCGGACGTCCTGGGGCACGGCTTCCAAGCCCTGACGGACGACGTGACAGTGGTCTACCTCACCACCTCCGGCTACGACGCCTCCCGCGAACACGCCGTGAACCCCTTCGACCCGCGCCCGGGCATCGCCTGGGACGGTGACATCCCGCCAGTGCCGTCCGCGAAGAACGCTTCGGCACCCGGCCTCGCTGCCGCCGAGGCGGCCGGGCCGCTGCCCCTGCCACACGTGCGTCACCGTCCCGACCGGCGCGGTGCCCCCTCTCCCGACCGACCCCGAGGAGTCGCTGTGAAGGCGCTCGTCCTCTCCGGAGGATCCGGAACCAGGCTGCGTCCGCTGACCCACACATCGGCCAAGCAGCTGGTGCCCGTGGCCAACAAACCCGTTCTGTTCTACGCCCTGGAAGGAATCGCCGAGGCAGGGGTGACCGAGGTGGGCGTCATCGTCGGGGACACCGAGCAGGAGATACGCACCGCGGTCGGGGACGGATCGCGGTGGGGCCTGGACGTCACCTACATCCGTCAGGACCGGCCCCTGGGCCTGGCTCACGCCGTGGCCACGGCCCGGCCATGGCTCGACTCCGACGACTTCGTCATGTACCTCGGTGACAACTTCCTGCTCGGCGGGATCGCGGAGCAGGCTCGACAGTTCCGGGCCTCCCGGCCGGACGCGCAGATCATGCTCGCCCGGGTACCCGATCCCAGCGCGTTCGGGGTGGCGACCCTGGACGAGGCCGGCCGGGTGACGGCACTCGAGGAGAAGCCCGAGTTCCCCAAGAGCGATCTCGCACTGGTCGGCGTGTATTTCTTCTCCCCGGCGATTCACGAGGCGGTGGCCGCCATCCGGCCATCCGCTCGAGGCGAGCTGGAGATCACCGACGCCCTCCAACGGCTCATCGAGGACGGTGCCGATGTCCGGTCCTCCACTGTGTCCGGTTACTGGAAGGACACCGGGAACGCCATGGACATGCTGGAGGTGAACCGGCTGGTGCTGGACCGGGTCGCGTCCTGCTGCGACGGCACGGTCGATGCGGACAGCGAGATCGTCGGCCGGGTTGTCGTTGCAGAAGGTGCCACAGTGCGCGGCTCGCGCGTGGTGGGGCCGGCGGTGATCGGACCCGGCACCACCGTCACCGGTTCGTACATCGGGCCCTTCACCTCCATAGCGGAGAACTGCTCGATCTCTGGCAGTGAGATCGAGTACTCCATTGTGCTGCCCGGCGCGACCATCGATGGGGTACGCCGCATCGAGACATCGGTGATCGGCCGCAACGTGGAGATCGTGCCCGCCACCCGTGCCCCGCGCGCCCACCGGATGCTGCTCGGCGACCACAGCAAGGTGCAGATTCCGTCATGAGGAGCCTTTTGATCACCGGCGGTGCGGGTTTCATCGGCTCGCACCTGGTCCGCACGGTTCTCGCACCGGACCGGCCGCTCGGTGCCGTGCACGTGACCGTGCTGGACAGCCTGACGTACGCCGGAAACCTGGACAACCTGGACGCCGTGCGGCATCACCCGGGATTCCGTTTCGTGCAAGGCGACATCACCGATGCGGTGGTGGTCGACCGGCTGATGGCCGAGCACGACGCCGTGGTCCACCTGGCGGCCGAATCCCACGTGGACCGCTCCATCGCTGCGGCCCACCCCTTCGTCCACACCAATGTGCTGGGCACGCAGACCCTGCTGGACGCCGCGCTGCGGCACGGCACGGAGCCATTCGTGCACGTCTCGACGGACGAGGTGTACGGTTCCGTGCCGTTCGGCAGCGCGACGGAGCAGGACCCCCTGACGCCCAGCTCGGCGTACTCCGCGTCCAAGGCGTCCAGCGACCTACTGGCCCTCGCCTGCCACCGCACCCACGGCCTTGACGTACGCGTCACGCGCTGCTCCAACAACTACGGCCCCTACCAGTTCCCGGAAAAACTGATCCCGCGCTTCGTCACTCGGCTGCTGCGCGGTGAGAACGTGCCGTTGTACGGCGACGGTGAGAACATCCGGGACTGGCTCCACGTCGACGATCACTGCCGTGGTCTGATCGCGGTGCTCACCCGAGGCCGACCAGGCGAAATTTACAACATCGGCGGCGGTACGGAACTGACCAACAAGGAACTGACCGGCGCCCTGCTTGCGGCTTGCGGCGCCGGATGGGATCGGGTGGAGTGGGTCGCCGACCGCAAAGGCCACGACCTTCGCTACTCCGTGGACTGGTCGAAGATCCGCCGGGAACTCGGCTACGAACCCCGGCGCGACTTCATGTCCGGGCTCGCCGAGTCCGTCGCCTGGTACCGCGAGCGCTACGAACCCTGAGCGGGAACGACCGCACGATCGGACGGCCGTCGGGATGGCGAGTCAGACTGAACGGGACAACCCGGCCGGGCAAGGGAGAACCCGTAATGCCTCTGCCGGGTTACGGGACAGCCTTCGGCTTTCAGAAGTCTGTGACTCAGCTCTGGCCCGGGGGCCGACGCCTGGCCACCCCGTGCGCGCCCGCCCGGGCGGACCGGCCGACCCGAGACCAAGAGCGGAGACAGTGATGTCCACTCAGCTGACCCAACGTTCCTTCCGAGACGTGCTCGGCCGCTTCGCCACCGGGGTTGTCCTCGTCACCGCGGAAACCGACGAGGGACCGGTCGGCATGGCCGCCAACTCCTTCACCTCTGTGTCCCTCGACCCGCCGCTCATCGCCCTGTGCGCGGCGAACACGTCCACCACCTGGCCCGCCATCCGGACCACCGGAAGCTTCGCGGTCACCATCCTCAGCGAGGACCACGAGGCTGTCTGCAGGGCTTTCGCGGCCCGTGGAGTCGACCGCTTCGCGGGCCGCGAATGGGTACGGACACCAGCAGGGCACCCTTTGCTGGCAGACGGTCTCGGTTGGCTGGACTGCCGGATCGGCACGGTTCACCAGGCAGGCGACCACGAGCTGGTCGTCGCAGGTGCCGTGGATTGGTCCGTCGTCGAAGACGGCAGCCCCCTGGTCTTCCACTCCGGCAGTTACACCCGGCTTGCCAACTGACACGCAAACTCACGTACCAGGTGCTCGTCGGCAGTACCCCCATCACGGTCACGACCCAGATGCTGCCGGGAGTGTCTGGTCAACGGCGGAACCGATGATCAATGAGACGCCAGATGGGCGAGACCATCGCCGAGCACGAGGCCGTCGAGGAGTCGGCTGTGCAGCGTGCGGCGGAGGCAGTGTCGGAGGACCAGTTGATCGGGATGCTGGTCGACCGGGCCCGCACGGAGGGGCTGCAGCTGACCGGTGAGGGTGGGCTGTTGCAGCAGCTGAGTAGCAACCCGTGCCGTATTGAAGGGCACGACACCCTCAAATTGGTCTAGATGACAAACAAACCCCAGGCCACTGACCTGGGGTTTCATCATGGAGCAGGTGACGAGAATCGAACTCGCGCTCTCAGCTCGGGAAGCTGCGAGCATGTGGAGCCCGCCCGGCCACAGAGCTGGGCGGACGTCCAGCCCGAGGTCTCATCGACCATGGCCGCTTTCATCGTGGCTCCCCGTTGTTCCCCGCTCACTCTGGTGCGCTTGTGGTGCGGCGAGCGTGTCCTCGCCCCCGTTCGCTGCTGTTCAGGTGAATGAGACGGAAACCGAGACGGCCGCCCATGGTCCTAGAGCTGACCTCGCCACCATGGCACGTCCAGGCCGTCGGCCGGGATGACCTTGGCCCTTGCCAGAATCCTCCCGTCGAGGGCCCGCACGGGGGCGCAACTCCAGACACTCCGCAGGGCCGCGCGACAACGCGACAGCTGCAGCAGCGGACCGAGGCGGAGGTGCAGCGCGTACCGCCGGTGATCGCCCCGACCTCGTGCCCTCCATTGGCCGAGCGGTTTCCTGGCGTCGAGGCTGTCCGTGTCACCACCCCGTCAGCAGCACATGGTTGAGCAGCAGCGCGAGCACCGCCTGGGCGGCCAGCCACGCGCGTGGGTGGGGAAGCAGCGCGCAGGCCGGGAGGAGCCACAGGGCGAAGGGGAGCCAGATGCGTTCCGTCTCCGCCTTGCTCATGCCGGACAGGTCGGCGACCAGGAGGGCGAGGAGGGCGGCGGACACGAGGAGTGCCAGGCGGGCCGCCGCGGCACTGTCGGTCCGGCGGTGGAGCAGCGCCGCACCCGTCCGGCGCAGGCCCGCCGCCGTCGCCAGGCCCGTGATGAGCACCGTGCAGGCCGGGTTGGCCCACACCCAGTAGCCGTAGGGGCGGATGCCGCCCGCGCCCTGGTGGTAGCGCGTCACCAGCAGGCGGTACGCCTCCCACCAGTCGAACCCGGCGAGCGTGAACGCCGCCGGGACCACGGCCAGACCGGCGAGCAGCGGCACCAGCAGCGCGGGGCGCTCCCGGATCCCGTGCCGGCCGAGTACCAGTACCGCCGCCGCGATCAGCGCGATCAGGGTGAGGCCGTAGGAGAGGTAGCAGGTCAGGCCGAAGAGGAGACCGGACGCCCCCGCCCACCACGGCGACCGTCTCGTGACCGCCAGGGCCAGCAGCGCCACCGCCCACGCCGCCACCGCCGCGAAGTACGCGTCGGCCGAGGTGCCCATCCACACCGCCGCCGGGGCCAGGACGAGGAAGGGGGCCGCCCGGCGCGCGAGGGTCTCGTCGGCCAGGACGCGGATCGTGACCAGCACGGCGACGCAGGCCGTCGCTCCGACGGTGATGCACCACATGCCCGCCCAGCCGCCGCCCCGCAGCCCGATCCGGTCGAGCAGGACGAAGGTGAGCGTGGCGGCGGGCGGGTGGCCGGCGATGTGGGCGGGCCAGTTGTCGGGCGAGTCCAGGAGGATGTGCTGGGTGAAGTCCCGTAGCGCTGCCGGGATGTTGTCGAAGCGGTCGATGACCTGGAGGTACTCGTAGCGGGTGGTGAGGCGGCGCGCGATGCCCCGGTCCCAGCCGTCGATCAGGGCCAGCGAGCAGATCCACGCCGTCGCCGCGCCCCAGGTCAGGGGGAGCAGAGCCCGCCAGGGGAGCCTGGCCGCGAGGGCGGGGCCGTACGCCACGGTGGCGATCGCCAGGAGTACGGCCGCCGGGGTGCCGGGGCCCAGGTGGGGGCCCCAGGACGCCAGCAGCGGGGGCCAGTCGACGAACAGCGTCCGGCTGGTGTTCTGGATGCGGCGGCCGGCCAGTACGGCCGCCGTCACGAGCAGCGCGGCGGCCCCGGCGGCGTACAGGTCACGGCGCAGGTCACGGCGGACGTCAGGGCGGAGGGAGCGGGTCACAGCCGGAACGCTAGGCCGACAGGGCGGGCGCGGACCGCCGTCCGGGCCGGACGTCAGCGTTTCGTCATGGGTCGAGCACCCTTTCCCGGGGTGTTCCGGGCCTACGGTCGGGCCATGCGAGACGACCCACGGCTTCCCTCCTCGCCCGGCTTCTGGCGCAGCCCCCTGCGCGGCCCCCGGTTCACCTCCGTGCTGGGCCTCGTCCTGCTCGTCGGCATCACCGTGCTGTTCGTGACGGGACTGGTCTCGTACGCCGCCTACAACCCGGACCTGTCGCCGGTGAACGACAAGACCCCGGACAAGGGGATCCTCGGCTTCTACCTGTTCGCCTGGCCGACGGACCCGCACTGGCTGTACCGGCTCAACCAGGGCGTCCACGTCACCCTGGGCATCACCCTGATCCCCGTCCTGCTGGCCAAGCTGTGGTCCGTGATTCCGAGGCTGTTCGCGCTGCCGCCCGCCCGCTCGCTCGCGCACGCCCTGGAGCGGATCTCGCTGCTGCTCCTGGTGGGCGGTGCGCTGTTCGAGTTCGTGACCGGTGTGCTCAACGTCCAGCTCGACTACGTCTTCCCGGGCTCCTTCTACCCGCTGCACTTCTACGGAGCGTGGGTGTTCTTCGCCGCCTTCGTCGCCCATGTGCTGCTGAAGCTGCCCACGGCACTGCGCAATCTGCGGCACCTGCGGGAGGAGAGGAACGACCTCGTGTCGCCGCGCCCCGCCGAGCCGACCGTCTCCCGGCGGGGCGCCCTGTGGTTCGTCGGGGGCGGCTCGCTGCTGCTGTTCGCGACGACGGTGGGGCAGAACTTCGACGGTCCGCTGCGGCGCACCGCCCTCCTCGCCCCGCACGGCGGCGGCGACCCCGGCAGCGGCCCGAACGGCTTCCAGATCAACAAGACCGCCGCCTACGCCGGGATCGACACGGCCGAGACAGCCGAGGACGCCTGGCGGCTCGTCATCACCGGGCGCACGGGCACCGTCCGCCTCAGCCGGACCCAGCTCGCCGGACTCCCCTTGCACAGCTCGGCGTTGCCCATCGCCTGTGTGGAGGGCTGGTCGACGTCGGACCAGTGGTGGCGCGGCGTGCGGCTGCGCGATCTCGCGGCGCTCGTCGGCTACGACGTCGACAACCCGCCGGACGTGTTCGTCGAGTCGCTCCAGCGGCGCGGCGCCTTCCGGAGCGCGGCCCTGCGCGCCGACCAGGTGGCCGATCCGCGTTCCCTCCTCGCCCTGTACGTCAACGGCGAGGAGCTGTCCCCCGACCACGGCTACCCGGCGCGGGTCATCGTGCCCGCGGCACCCGGTGTGCTGAACACCAAGTGGGTGGCCCGGATGACGTTCGGAGACCTGTGATGCGCCGGCCGCGGATTCCCGTCGGAAGTCCCTTCCAACTCCTCCTGCTCGCCTGCTCGTTCGCACTCGCCGCCTACGCGGGCGTACGGCTGCTCGCCGGTGACTGGCTCGGCGTGGCGCTGTGGTTCGTGGGCGCGGCGCTGCTGCACGACCTGGTGCTGCTGCCGTTGTACGCGGCCCTGGACCAGGCGGTCGTACGGGGGCTGGGGGCGGTCCGGCGCCGGGAGTGGGGGCCGTACGTGCGGGTACCGGCGGCCCTCTCCGGGCTGCTGCTCCTGGTGTGGTTCCCGCTGATCAGCGGCATGGTGGAGCGGCGCTACCGGTCCGCCACCGGGCTGTCGGCGGATGTGTTCCTCGCCCGCTGGCTGCTGATCACCGCCGTCCTCTTCGCCGGCTCGGCGCTGCTGCTGGCGGTGCGGCTGCTGCGGGTGCGCAGGGCGGCGAAGCGGCGCCCGTCGGCCGTCCACTGACCGGCCCGCGTCCAGCCCCGGGCGTACCGGAGCAGGGCGGGCGTGCCGAGCCGCGCCCAGGGGAAGGGATCGCCGGCACCGCGTGCGTCCGTGAGGCCGACGACCCGCACCTGGGCACGTTCGTCGATGTCCACCGGAGCGGTCTCGGCGATCAACAGGCCGCCGGGGCGCAGGAGTCCGGACACCCGGTCCAGCAGGGCGCGCGGATCGCCGCCGATGCCGATGTTGCCGTCCATGAGCAGGACGGTGTCCCAGCGGCCCTCGCCGGGCAGCGGCTCGAACACCGACCGCCGCAGCGCCTGACCCCCCAACCGCACGGTGTGGTCCACGGCGGCGGCGCTGACGTCGATGCCGAGTACGGCCCGGCCCCGGGCGGCGAGCTCCGCCACCAGCCGGCCGGGCCCGCACCCCACGTCCAGCACGGTCCCCTCACACCGGTCCAGCACGTCCCGGTCCACCGCATCGGCCCGCGCACACCAGCGCTCCACCTCCAGCGGCAGCAGCCAGCCGTCCGCCCGCCGCAGGAACAGCGGCCCGTGACCGGCACGCAGGGCGGCGGCGTAGGGGTCGGCGGTTGCCCAGGCGACGGCGGTGGCGGGCGGGGCGCTCATCGGGGCACGGCCGGGCGGGAGGCCGGCGCCGCACACCGAGCCAGCCGCGCCGCGAACCGCCCCTTCGGGGCCAGCGCGGCGACAGCGTGGGCGTCGGCCTCCGTGTCGACGTCGCGCAGGCGGGGCAGGTCGCGGACCCGCAGCCCCGCCGCGACGAGCCGGTCCCGTTGGACCGCCCCCGTCACGGAGGTCGACATGGGCACACCCCGCAGCAGGGCGGGGTCCGGGCGGGCCAGGCCGAGGGCCCAGAAGCCGCCGTCCTCGGCCGGGCCGAACCAGGCGTCGCAGCCGGCGAAGTCCACGGTGAGCAGTTCCGGCGTCACCTGCGGGGTGTCCATGCCGATGAGCAGAGCCGGTCCGGTGCAGCGCGCGAAGGCGTCCGCCAGCCGTTCGTCGAGACCGCCCGCGCACTGCGGTACGACGTCGAAGCCGGGCGGCAGCCAGGGGCCGGGCTCCCCGTCGAGGACGAGGACCTTGCGGCGGGCCGGGGCCGCCGCGACCGCGTCCAGGGTGTCGGCGAGGGACGCCTCGGCGAGGGACGCGGCCTCCCGGGGCGTGAACGGCGGGGTGAGCCGGGTTTTGACCCGACCGGGGCGCGGCTCCTTGGCGATGACGAGAAGTGCGGTCACCGTACGCTCTTCTCGACGGCCGATCCCTCGCCCAGCACGCGGCTCATGTCCCGTACGGCCTGCCAGGTGCCGCGCCACGTGCCCGTCACCTTCGAGGCCCCGGTGCGCGGCAGATACGGCACGTCGTACTCGGCGATCCGCCAGCCGGCGTCGGCCGCGCGCACCACCATCTGGAGCGGATAGCCGCTGCGCCGGTCGGTGAGACCGAGGGCGAGCAGCGGCTCGCGGCGGGCGGCGCGCAGGGGACCGAGGTCGTGCAGCCGCAGCCCGGTGCGGCGGCGCAGCATCCGCGCGAGCGCGAGGTTCCCGGCCCGGGCGTGCGCGGGCCACGCGCCCCGCCCCCGCGGACGCCGCCGGCCGAGGACCAGGTCGGCATCGCCGTCCCGCACCTCGCGCACGAAGGGGACGAGGAGCGACGGATCGAGGGAGGCGTCGCAGTCGCAGAAGCACACCACGTCGGCGGTGGCCGCGGTCAGGCCGGCGTGGCAGGCCGCGCCGAACCCCCGGCGCGGTTCGTGCACGACGGTCGCGCCGAACGCGCGGGCGACCTGGGCCGAGCCGTCGGTGGAACCGTTGTCGACGACGAGTGCGCGCCAGCCCGGCGGGATCCGTTCGAGCACCCAGGGCAGGGCCCCGGCCTCGTTCAGGCAGGGCAGCACCACGTCGACGTCGGAAGAAGTCGTCGTCACGGTTTCACCCTACGAACGCGAAAAGGGCATACCGGACTCCGGCTCCTTACGAAACGCGGACGTCGGCGGCCCGGACACCTCCGGACGGGCCATCGCCGGCGGTCCGGTGCGAGGCTGGAGCCATGCAGCAGCCCCATCAGCAGGAGGAGACCCCCGACGGGTCCCCGCGGGTCCTGGTCGTCGACGACGATCCGACCGTGGCCGAGGTCGTCGCCGGGTATCTGGACCGCGCCGGTTACGTCGTCGACCGCGCCGACGACGGCCCGGCCGCCCTCGCCCGCGCCGCCGCGCACTGGCCGGACCTGGTCGTCCTCGACCTGATGCTGCCCGGTATGGACGGCCTGGAGGTGTGCCGGCGGATGCGGGGACAGGGGCCGGTCCCGGTCATCATGCTCACCGCCCGCGGCGACGAGGACGACCGCATCCTGGGCCTGGAGGTAGGCGCCGACGACTACGTCACCAAGCCCTTCAGCCCCCGCGAGCTGGTGCTGCGCGTGGAGTCGGTGCTGCGCCGCAGCCGGCCCGCCGCCCCCGGGCACCAACTGGGAGCGGCCGGTCTGACCGTCGACCCGGCCGCCCGCCGGGCCACCAAGAACGGCACCGAACTCGCCCTCACCCTCCGTGAGTTCGACCTGCTCTCCTTCTTCCTGCGCCATCCCGGGCGGGCCTTCGGCCGTGAGGACCTGATGCGCGGGGTGTGGGGGTGGGACTTCGGCGACCTGTCGACCGTCACGGTCCACGTCCGCCGCCTGCGCGGCAAGGTCGAGGACGACCCGGCCCGGCCCCGCCTGATCCAGACCGTGTGGGGCGTGGGCTACCGCTTCGATCCCACGGGAGCGGAGACCGGATCGTGAACGACACCCTCCTCATCGCCCTGTACGCCTTCGCCGGTGCCGCGGCCACCGGCCTGGCCGGAGCCGGCGCGCTGCGCCTGATCCGGCGCCGCTCGCTCACCGCCTCGCTCGCCGTGGTCGCGGCGGTCGGCGTCGTCGCGATGCTCGCCGGCACGCTCGCCGTCGCCTGGGCGATGTTCCTGTCGCCGCACGACCTGACCGTCGTCACGACCGTCGTCGCCATGGCGGCCGTCGTCTCCCTGGCCACCGCGCTGCTGCTGGGCCGCTGGGTCGTCGCCCGCAGCCGCGAACTCGCCGTGGCCGCACGCTCCTTCGGCGACGACGGGGACTTCGCCGCCCCCGTCGGCCCGACGACCGCCGAACTGGACCACCTGAGCCGCGAACTGGCCGCCACCAGCGCCAGACTCGCCGAATCCCGGGAGCGGGAACGCGCGTTGGAGACCTCCCGGCGGGAACTCGTCGCCTGGATCTCGCACGACCTGCGCACCCCGCTGGCCGGTCTGCGCGCCATGTCGGAGGCTCTGGAGGACGGTGTCGCCGCCGACCCCGGCCGCTACCTGAAGCAGATCCGCACCGAGGTCGAACGCCTCAACGACATGGTCGGCGACCTCTTCGAACTCTCCCGCATCCACGCCGGCGCGCTCGCCCTCGCCCCCAGCCGGATCTCGCTGTACGACCTGGTCGGCGACGCCCTGGCGGGAGCCGACCCGCTCGCCCGGGAGCACGGGGTGCGGCTGGTGGGCGGCCGTATCGAGCCGGTGCCGGTGGAGGTGGACGGCAAGGAGATGAGCCGGGTGCTGGGCAACCTGCTGGTCAACGCCATCCGCCGGACCCCGGCCGACGGCACGGTCGCCGTCACCGCGGAACGCTCCACCGAGGGCGTGGTGCTGTCGGTGACGGACGGCTGCGGCGGCATCCCCGACGAGGACCTGCCGCGCGTCTTCGACACCGGCTGGCGCGGCACGCACGCCAGGACGCCCCCGGCCGGCGCGGGCCTCGGCCTCGCCATCGTCCGGGGGATCGTGGAGGCGCACCAGGGCCGGGCATCCGTACGGAACATCCCCGGCGGCTGCCGTTTCGAAGTGGTGCTGCCCGCCGCCGCTTCGTAACGCGGGCAGCACCACCGGTCTTTCGCGAGCCGGGCCCCAGGGGGTGGGACAGCTCCTACGCGTCCCGCATCCCGGCCCGCGCGAACTCCGCCATGCCCTCCTCGAACCCGACCCCCGGCTTCCAGCCCAGCGCGTCCCGCAGCCGCGCGGAGTCGGCGGTGACGTGCCGTACGTCCCCGAGCCGGTACTCGCCGGTGACGACGGGCTCGGGCCCGCCGTACGCGGCGGCCAGCGCCCGGGCCATCTCCCCGACGGTGTGCGGGTCGCCGCTGCCGGTGTTGTACGCCGTGAGCACACCCGGGGCGGCCTCCGCCTCCAGCGCCACCGCATTGGCCTCCGCCACGTCCCGGACGTGCACGAAGTCCCTGCGCTGCCGTCCGTCCTCGAACACGCGCGGTGCCTCGCCCCGGGCGAGCGCCGAGCGGAAGAACGAGGCGACACCGGCGTACGGGGTGTCGCGGGGCATGCCGGGCCCGTACACGTTGTGGTAGCGCAGCGACACCGCCGACCCGCCCGTGCAGCGGGCCCAGGCGGCGGCCAGGTGCTCCTGGGTCAGCTTGGTCGTCGCGTACACGTTCCGCGGATCGGCCGGGGCGTCCTCGCCGACCAGCCCGGGGACGACGTCCGCGCCGCACACCGGACACGGCGGCTCGAACCGGCCGGCGTCGAGGTCGGTGACGGCACGCGGCCCGGGCCGTACGGCCCCGTGCCGGGGGCACTCGTACCGGCCCTCGCCGTAGACCACCATCGACCCGGCCAGCACGAGACGCCGCACACCCGCCTCCGCCATGGCGGAGAGCAGCACGGCGGTCCCGAGGTCGTTGTGCGAGACGTACTCCGCCGCGTCGGCGACCCCGTCGCCGAGCCCGACCCTCGCGGCCTGGTGACACACGGCGTCGACACCGGCCAGAGCCCGGCCGGCGGCGGCCGGGTCCCGCACGTCGGCGCCGGAGTCCTCCCGCACGTCGAACACGACCGCCTCGTGCCCGCGCTCCCGGAGGGCGGCGACCACATGGGACCCGATGAACCCGGCACCGCCGGTGACCAGTACGCGCATACGGCCACGCTAGGCCCGCGTCCCCGCCGTACCACGGGACCGCGCCCGTACGTCATGACTCCGTAAGGTCGCGCACGGTCACAGTGAGGCGGTCTCCGACGCGGTCGCCCACGCGAACCCGTCCGGGTCGGTGAAGGGCCCGGCGTCGCCGTTGACCGTGAGCCGGTGCGATCCGGTGCCGTCGGGAGAGACCCCGACGAGCTTGGCCAGGCCCCGGCGTTTGTACAGCGCCAGCTTGACGGGGCCCGACCCGGTGGCGAACTCGACGTACTTGCTGCCGAAGCTCTTCGCCACGGGGAGGCCGTGCTCGACGTAGAACCGCTTGCTCCCGGCCATGTCCGTGACCCCCAGCAGGAGCACGATCTCGTCGATCCGCCGGGTGGCGGGACCGGTGTCCTTCTTCGACGACGACGCGACCTGCCAGATCGTCCCGTCCGGTGCCCGCACGACGCCCCCGTAGCCCCACAGCGACTTGGCGGCGGGCTTCAGCGTCGCGGCACCGGCGTCCACGGCGGCGTCGACGAGGGCGTCGACATCGGCCGGCTGGGACACCACGAGCGACAGCGTGAACCCGCGAAAGCCGGTCGTCGGAGCCTCCGAGGCCCGCACGCGTACCTGACCGCCCAGTCCGAACGCGCTGGTGTAGAAGCGGTGGGCGGCGGCGGGGTCGTCCACCTCAAGGGTGATGGATTCGATGGAAGTCATGAGAACGACGCTAGGCGCGGCACGAGATCCGCGCTTCTCGATTCCTGACCGGAACGAGGAACCGGAACGAGGAACACGTCAGCGAACCCGTCGTCAGCGCACAGGCCGCCGCCTCGCGCGCCGGGACAGCCGTACCGCGAAGAAGATCACGTCGACGGCGAGGAGCGCGATGCCGATGGCCAGGAGATAACCCAGGCCCTCCGCCGCCACACCGATGATTCCCAGTACGACGGCCGCGAGGATGACCAGAAGGAAGAGCGCCATCCGCGGACCACCTTTCCTTCGCCTCCGTGGGAGACCTTGGTCCCGCCAGTTCACCCTACTCCGGCCCGAGCCGGAGTACGGTGGGGAGGACGAGGACTTTCCGTATGCCGGAATTCCGACCCACCCGTCCTCACATGGGCAGCCCGTGACCCCGGCCGCGCATCCGCATCCAGGCCGAGGAGCCACGTATGCCATCTGTTCCGACCACGTCCACGACGGTCACACCGTCGGACCCCGCCCCGCCGCCCCAGAGCTACGACGGGACGTCCCCCTTCCCGGAGGGCGGCCCGGCGCCGGCCCGCGACGGCGGTGAGCGGCTGTACGTCACGGTGACGGCGGCGATCGTCGTCCTGCCGTTCGTGGCGATCGGTCTCGCCGGCTGGCTGCTGTGGGGGAGCCTCATCCATCCCGTCGACATCGTGCTCGCCCTCGTCCTGTACACGATCACGGGTCTCGGCGTCACCGTCGGCTTCCACCGCGGCCTCACCCACGGCGGCTACCGGGCCGCCCGCCCCGTGCGCGTCGCGCTCGCGGTGGCGGGGTCGATGAGTTTCCAGGGCGACGTCATCGGCTGGGTCGCCACCCACCGCCGCCACCACGCCTTCACCGACCGGCCGGGCGACCCGCACTCCCCGTACCGCTACGGCACGCATCTGCGCGGCCAGTTGCGCGGGCTGCTGCACGCGCACGTCGGCTGGCTGTTCCGCAACGACCGCACACCCGCCGACCGGTACGCCCCCGACCTCCTCGCCGACCGCGACATCCGTGCCGTCTCCCGCGCCTTCCCGATCCTGTGCGTCCTCACCCTCGCCCTGCCGTTCGGAGTGGGCTGGGCCATCGGCGGTACGTGGCTGTACGGCGTGACCGCCCTGCTGTGGGCGGGGCTCGTGCGCATCGCGCTGCTCCACCACGTCACCTGGAGCGTGAACTCCCTCTGCCACCTGATCGGTGAGCGCCCGTTCCGCACCCGCCGCCACGACCGGGCCACCAACCTGTGGCCCCTCGCCCTGCTCTCGTTCGGCGAGAGCTGGCACAACCTCCACCACGCCGACCCCACCAGCGCCCGTCACGGCGTCGACCGAGGTCAGGTCGACCCCTCCGCCGCCTTCATCCGCCTCCTCGAACGCCTCGGCTGGGTGCACGACGTGCGCTGGCCGACCGCGGACCGGGTCGCGGCCCGTCGCGTCTGACACCGACCACCGGCCCCCTCATGAAGTCGGCAGGAGCCCTCATGACCACCGCGCTACCCCCGCTCCCCTCCCACCCGGTCCTCCGGCTGCGTCTCGCCCACCGCAGCGGGATGCCCCGGCCCATCGACGGAGCGTGGTGGCCCCGCTCGTACGACCTGCCGGCGGAACTCCCGTCGCTGCTCTCCGGGTTGCCGCGGGCGTGGGGCCACATCACCAGCGTTACCGTCAACGGGGCGACGTGGTCGGCGGCACCCGGCCGGATGCTCGTCTTCAACCAGGTCGTACGCCTGCACAGGGCCCTCACGGCGTCAGCCCCGCACACCGTCGTCCTGCTCGCCCCCGGCCGGGGCCGCTGGGACCTGCTGGTCGTGCCGCCGGATACGACCGAGGAGGCCGCGGAACCGCTGATGGCGGCCGTGGCGAGCGACCACGTGTGACCGCGGAACGGCCAGAGACGTGACCACGGCGGTCACGTCTCTGCGTCGGAGAGGCTCGCTCGTCAGGTCACGTGAACGAGGCCACCAGGCGCCGTGGTCGCGGACATCGCGCGAAGCCGTCTCCGGACCGCTGTGCGGGCGCAGTCGCCCGATGTCGTCGTGCACCGGGAACGACACCGGTGTCGAAGCCGGGGTGCGAAGTGCTCCCGATGGGTTCGCGCTACTCCCCGAAGGGGCCGGGCGGACGGTTCCCGGACGCCGTCGCACTTCGTCGGCGGCCGTCCTGCGCGGACCGGCTGGTCTCCAGCCAGGACCGTGCGGGTTCTGCCGCGCGGCTGGTGTCCACGGTGAGGTCGAGGCGGGTTCCTCCGTCGGGGCCCGCGGGGTAGCTGCGCTGCTCGGTGGCGTCGAAACAATGGCGGAGAACCTCCGCGACCCGACGGGCGACCTCGGGCGAGACGGCGACGATGCGGACCTCGGCGCGCCCGTCCGAGGGTGGTTCCGTGGACTGCATGGCGACCTCGGAGTTCGATGTCCTGGCATGAGACGGACCGGTATGAGGCGGCCGGTACCCGGATCCTTCACTCTACTCCGGGTCACCTCGCAGGCCCCGCGAGTGACCGGCGCGTCCGGCTGCCACCGGCCGGCTGGAGAGTACCGTGAAACGAGGAAGCCACTCGGTTTCCTCGTGCCCGGCAGGATCTCCGGCAGGCAGGCGAGAGCGATGTCCGACTCCGACCCCCCGCGTGTGACCAGGCTCCTGCCGGACGCCGTCCACCAGGCCGTACGGCCCGGAACGGCTGTCGTACGGCTGGAGACGACACACGACCGGCAGGGCGTCCTCGACGGGGCGTGGTGGCCGCGCTCCCGCGACATCGCCGCCGAGCTCCCCGGCCTGATCGTCGCACTGTCCGCGTACCTCGGGCCCATCACCCGTGTCGGTCTGGACGCCGGTGCCTGGGAAGAGCTGCCGACGCGGATGACCATCGACACCCGTGTCGTCCACATCGACTCCTCCGTGGTCGGCGACGACACCGTCCTGATCACCCGGGGCGGGCAGGATCTCTTCTCCCTCCTCGTGGTCCCGCCGCACGCGACGCCCGACGCCGCGCGTGCAGCCATGACCGAGGCCGTTCGCGCCGGCAGCGCGACGCAGGCCGAACAGATCCTCATCGCCACCGGCACCGAGCGAGCGAACCCGAGCGCCACGGAAGTCCCCACCACCCCCGGCGAATAGCCCGGGAAGCATCACCGGCGGACGTGTTCCAGCGCTCCGCCGGCACGCCCTTGGCCTGTCGGCCGGACGACGTTCGCGGGCCTTCCCCCCCTTGTCCGTACGATCCGTTGGGCCTGTTCGAGGAGTACGCTGGAAGCACCGAGGATATTTCGCGCACCGGCTTCCAGGCTCGTGTCGTTTTCGGCGATCGAATATGCCGGGCCGGTCGCGGCTGGCCCGGAGCAGGGTTCGCGTCATGACTGCGACCATTTCCCACCCGCTGACAGCCGAAGCCGATGACCGGTTCTCCTCGTCCTCTCTGCGTCTGTCGCTCGCTCCCGTCGGTCCCGTACCGGCTCTGCTGGACGGCGCCTGGTGGCCCCGTTCCCGTGATCTCGGGGCGGAACTCCCCTCCCTGACCGCCGTACTGGATCCGCTGTGGGGGCGGATCACCCGGGTCACGGTGAATCCCACCCTCTGGCCGGTCGTTCCCCGCAAGGTGCCCGTCGCCGGGCACGTGGTGAAGGTGGGCTGGTTCCTGCCCGAGCAGGACGCGCACGAACTGCTGCTGCTCTCGTACCACGTGGGCCGCTGGAACCTCCTGGTGATCCCGCCGCAGACGGCTCCCGACTCGGCCGCCCGGCTGATGGCCGCCGCGAGCGACCCGCTCGTCACGTCGACCGCGAGCCGGCTGATGGCGGAGGAGGAGCGCTCGCGGACGGCGTCCGAGGCCGACCGGGCCGTCGAGGCGGTCTGGGACTCCGAAGGAGGACATGGGGCCCGCGACGCGGCCGCACGTCCGCGGGGCCCGGCCGTGACCGCCTCGGTGTCGTATCAGCCGATGGGAAGGTGAGGACCGTGGAGATCTTCGTGTCCGTGGCTGTGATCCTGGGGATGATCGTTCTCGGCGTGTTCCTCATCCACCAGCTGAACTCACAGCACAACGACCGCATCGCCGCCTTCCACTACGGCCGCTCCGGGATGCCTGCCGCGGGACCGGCTCCGCGGAAGGCCCGAGGCCGGGCGTGGACGAGCGGCACCGGCCGCCGCCACGACCATCGAGGGCCCGGCGGACGCGGGCGGTTCTCCTGGCGCCGCCCCCGTAAGCAAGCCGGATGAGCCCCACGGGACCCCGGCCGCGGTACCGCATGCGACAGGCCGGGGCCCCCGCGTCCCGTGCTCTCGGGCCCGGGGCGGCCCGGGCCCGGGAACGGCACAGAGCCACCATCCCTCCAGGCCACGATGCTCGCCGGGCGCGGATCCGTCCGGTTCATGACGCATCCCCGGACCGTCGATCCACCACGGCGCTCGCCGACTCAGGCCTGCGGACCGTCCGTTCACCCGGCACCACGCACACCCCGTATCGGCGGCACGCCACGAGGGCAGGTCCCGGTCCGCCCAGGCGGCATTCCCCGACGGGCATCCCGAACAGAGGAACCATGCCCCTTACACGGCTGAACGTTCACCGGCACGACCACACCACCCGCGCGCTGGTCACCCTCGCAGGAGAGATCGACCTGGCCACCGCACCGCTCGTGGATGCCGCGCTGGCCGCGTGCGTGCACGACGGCATGCGCACCACCGACGTCGATCTCACGGCGGTCACCTTCTGCGACGCCAGCGGACTCAACGCCTTCCTCGCGGCATCCCGCCTCGCCGCCGATGCCGGGATGACCTTCCAACTGCACTGCCCGCCCCCGGCCACGGTCCGCATCATCGAGATGACCGGCTCCGCCTTCCTGCTCCGCCGGCCTCACGCCGTCCGGTCGGCATCGCGTCGGATTCGCGCCGGCGCGGGCGGCTCGCCGTGACGGCCCCGCTCCGCCGGGAGCCGCCCGAGCGTCTGCGCCGGCTGAACCGCTGGCAGGCCGAGACCCTGCGTGAGGACCTGGCCGACCTGTACGTGGAGTCCTCACGCGCGCAGGAAGGCCAGGAGTACCGGGCCCGGGAGGCGTTTCTGCGGCGGCTCACCGGCGCCATCCGGCGGTCCGGATTCGCGCTGCTGGTCGGGGAGGACACGACCTTCGCCGGATGTGCCTACGGATTCCCCGTACCGCGCGACGGAACATGGTGGAGGGGCTTCGAGGGGACCCTTCCGCAGAGCGTCGAACAGCTCACCGCGTCCGGACACGTCTTCGCGATCACCGAGATCCTCGTGCACCCCCGCACGGACGACCAGGGCCTCGCCCGCAGGCTCCAGAACCGCCTGCTGGCCGACCACCACACCTCGCTCGGGGCGACACTGGTCGACGAGGCCGACGCTCCGGCCCGCGACGCCTTCCTGTCATGGGGATGGCAGGACATCGGGACGATCCGCAGGCCGCCGGATCCCACGGTCCTCCGGCCGACAGCTCCCGCGCCGATGCGGGTCCTGGTCCTTCCCATCGGGCCACGCGCGACTGCCCGCACGGACGGCCCCGCACACGAGAACCGCACCAGACGGTCCGGCTGAGGGCCGACGCGTGACCTGGGCGGGGGACGTCAGGTCGCCGCCCGCCCCTCGCGCATGCGGTACTCGCTCGGACTGATGCCGTGTTCCCGTTTGAACGCGGTGCTGAAGGCGAAGGCGTTGGCGAAGCCGACGCGGTCCGCCACCACGGCGAGCGTCGCGTCGGGTTCGCACAGCAGGTCGGCGGCCAGGGCGAGGCGCTGTTCCCGTAGGTAGGTCATGGGCGGCCGGCCGGCCAGGGCGGTGAAGCGCCGGGCGAGGTTGGCCCGGGACACCCCGGTCCTCGCCGCCAGGGCCGGCAGGGTCCACGGGTGGGCGGGATCGCCGTGCAGCAGGCGCAGGGCGGGGCCGACCACGGGGTCGCTGTGGGCCCGGTACCAGGCGGGGACCTGGGCGCCGGGACGGGTGAACCAGGCACGCAGGGCGGTGATGAGCATCAGGTCCAGTGCCCGGTCCAGGAGAAGCTGCTGCCCGGGCTCCTCGCGGGTGATCTCCTCGAACATCGTCCGGCTGACCGGGCAGGTACCCACGTCCGCCTCGATGACGGCCAGGGGCGGCAACGCGGCGAGCAGCCGGCCCGGGGCGCCGCTGTCCACGGTGCAGAGCCCGCTGAGCAGGAGCGTGCCGGCAGCCCCTTCCGCATCCCAGGCGCCCGCGCCCGGAATCCGGGGACGGTCCAGCTCCTCGCCCTGTGCGGTCGTGCAGCGGCCACCGTGACGGATCACCACGTCCGGCTCGGTGCCGGGGTCGGCCGCGATCACGTACGGTGCGCCGCCGCACAGCACCGCGACGTCTCCGAAGCCGATCCGCACCGGGTCGCCGCCCTGAGGCGTGATCCAGGCGGAGCCGCGCACGAGCACCGCGAGGGCCAGCGGCGAACCGTCCTCGAAGCGTGCCGCCCAGGAGCCGGTCAGGGAGGACTGATGGAAGACGGCGCCACTGGTCCGCACCCCGTTCAGAAGGGCCGTCAGCGGATCCGTGCTGGTCAGCCCCATGGGATCCATGCCGGTCAGCGTAGACGAACGCGTATGGACGTGAGTCCGCACGGCATGGTTCCGGCGGATGCCGACTGGTTCGCTCGAGGCCATGAGCGACGAGATGATCCTGGTGACAGGGGTTACGGGCAAGACCGGCCGCCGGGTGGCGCGGCTGCTTCGGGAACGGGGCGTGCCGGTCCGCGCGGCGTCCCGGTCCGGTACGCCGTCCTTCGACTGGACGGACCGCGCTACCTGGGAGCCGGTGCTGCGCGGGGTGACGGGGACGTACGTCGTGCACCCCGGCCTGGGCAGCCCGCAGGCCGCTGACGATGTCGCCGCGTTCGCCCGGCAGGCCGCGGCTGCCGGAGCCCGGCACGCGGTGCTGCTGTCCACACCCTCCGATGCCCGGGGCCCTGCCCGGGAACACGTCCTGGCCGCGGAGCGGGCCCTCGAACACGCGGGTCTGGACTGGACCGTGCTGCGAGTGCGGTGGTTCTTCCAGAACTTCAGCGAGGACTTCCTCCTCGACCCCGTACTGAGCGGCGAGATACGGCTGCCGGCCGGGGACGGCAAGGAGGCGTTCATCGACGCCGAGGACATCGCCGAGGTGGCGGTCGCCGCCCTCACGGAGGCCGGGCACGCCGGGTGGCACTACGAACTCAGCGGCCCCAGGCTGATGACCTTCGAAGACGCCGTCGCGGAGATCGCCCGGGCCACCGGCCGCGACCTCCGTTACGTCCCGCTGACGCCGGAGGCGTACGCGGAGGAGCAGCGGGCGCAGGGTGTGCCCGAGGAGTGGGTGCAGCTGACGGTCGGCCTGTACGAGCACGTCCGCGCAGGCGGCCTGGCCTCGCTCGGCGACGGTGTCCAGAAGGCCCTGGGCCAAGCTCCCCGGGACTTCTCCGGGTACGCCGACACCACCGCCCGACAGGGCGTCTGGAACATCTGACCCCGCCCGTCGGCGGCGCCCATGACACGACGTGGATGGCCTGCGGCGGCACCGCGCCCATGTGATCAGCGGGAATCGGCGACGGAACCCTCGGGTGCGTCGTGCCCGGCACGGCGGCGGTACTCGGCGTTGATGCGCTGAGCTTCCTCGAGCTGGTCCTCGAGGATGACGATGCGGCACGCGGCCTCGATCGGGGTGCCCCTGTCGACGAGCTCGCGGGCGCGCGCCGCGATGCGCAGCTGGTAGCGGGAGTACCGGCGGTGTCCGCCCTCCGAGCGCAGCGGAGTGATCAGCCGGGCCTCACCGATGGCTCGGAGGAAGGCCGGGGTGGTGCCGAGCATCTCGGCGGCCCGCCCCATCGTGTACGCGGGGTAGTCGTCGTCTTCCAGACGATCGCTGAGCGGGGTATCTGCTGTCATGTCACCTCGTAGTGCAACGCGTCGAGGGGCCCTGGTGCCGTACGGCACCAGGGCCCCGAAGGAAATTGAACACCATCTGTCGGCCCTAATGCTGCGCCGACCTTCTGTTTCCGCTACCGGCCCTGCAGGAGGGGGTGTGCGGGGATCGCGGCTGCGTGACCGGGGACCACCTTCCAATCCGGGGTCTTGCGGTACCCGGGCCGAGCGCCGCTCGGGCCGGGCGATCCTGATGGCGTCTGCTCCTCCATTCCTTCTCTGCTCAGTGATCCGTGTCAACAAGAAGAAGGCTAACTGCACCGGAGCTCAATGTCTACTCTGGCAAGAGTAGATTTTTGTTCTCTGGTGGCGCAGATAGCCTGTGGCCTGCAAGGACGGCGAGACGACGACGAGGGCCCTGCCGACGCGCGTCGGCAGGGCCCTCATCGGGATCGGGGTGGGCGGTTGTCCGCCCGTCCTCATGCGTCCAGGGGCGCGGCGCCGAGCAGTGCCGACGCGGTCTGGAGCGGGGTGGGGACGCGCACGGGCGCGGCCTCCGGGTGGTCGTGGCAGGTGAAGCCGAGGCGGGTCATGGCCCGGATGACTTCGCCGCCGGTGAAGTCGCGGCGGTCCTGCCGGGTGATGACCTGGCCCACCTGCTTGACGGGGTAGCGACGACGGCCGATGGTCACGGACTCACCCGTGACGATCTCGGGCGTGACGCCCTTCATCGAGGCCAGCACCCCGCTCTTGGTCAGGTCGAACGGGTACCGGGCGATGACACAGCGCATGATGGCTCCTCAGAGAGAAGGAGAACGGCTGACCGGGCGAGGCGGATCAGCTGGAGAGGGCGAGGACGCCCGGGGTCCGACCGTGCTCCCCGGTGGCGGTGAGCCGGGGGACGGGCGAGGCGAACGGTCCGTCGAGGACGTCCCGTAGCCGGGTCCGGTCCGTGTATGTGGAACTGCCGCGGTGAACGACCAGTTCGGCCAGGGTGATCGAACCCGTGCACTGGTCGTCCCCGTCGCACAGGAGGAGGTACTCGACACGGGCACCGGCCATGACGGACAAAGCCACCTCGACGGTCATGTCGTCCCGGACCCGGGGGCCGGACGCGTCCATGGCGTCGACCACGGACACGAGGGAGAGATCCGCCTGCTGGCACTGCGTCTGAACCGGTGTCAAAGCTGCCTCCTCGGAGATGGGTGAGCTGAGGAACGGCGCCACTAGGCCGCCGGGTCGAAGGCGGACCGCTGTGCCCTGCGCCGCCCCGCCTGTCCGGTCGGGCGCCCCCGGGCGGGGCGGCGGCCCCGGGACGAGGGGGCCCCGGAAGACGCGGCACGGCGGGGAGCCGGAGCCGGTGCGGTGATGACGACAGGGACACCGGACGGGGCCTGGGCACCGGTGATCCGGCTCAGTTCCGCTTCACCCGAACGCACCGGGGTGACCCGGGGGGTGATGGCGGCCGAAGCCATCAGCCGGGTCATGCCGCGGCGCTGGCCGGGTGTCACGAGGGTGACGACGCTGCCGGACTCGCCGGCGCGGGCGGTACGGCCGCCGCGGTGCAGGTAGTCCTTGTGGTCGGTGGGCGGGTCCACGTTGACGACCAGGTCGAGGTTGTCGACGTGGATGCCGCGGGCCGCGACGTTGGTCGCCACCAGCACCGTCACATGGCCGGTCTTGAACTGGGCGAGGGTCCGCGTGCGCTGGGGCTGGGACTTGCCACCGTGCAGAGCCGCGGCGCGGACGCCGTTGTTCAGCAGGTGCTCGGTCAGCCGGTCCACGGCGCGCTTGGTGTCCAGGAACATGATCACCCGGCCGTCCCGCGCCGCGATCTCGGTCGTCGTGCGGTGCTTGTCCGCTTCGTGCACGTGGAGCACGTGGTGCTCCATCGTGGTGACCGCACCCGCCGACGGGTCGACGGAGTGGACCACCGGGTCCGTCAGGTAGCGGCGGACGAGCAGGTCGACGTTGCGGTCCAGGGTGGCCGAGAAGAGCATCCGCTGCCCCTCGGGGCGCACCTGGTCGAGCAGGGCGGTGACCTGGGGCATGAAGCCCATGTCGGCCATCTGGTCGGCCTCGTCGAGGACGGTGATGGCGACGTCGTCCAGTCGGCAGTCGCCGCGGTCGATGAGGTCCTTGAGCCGCCCCGGCGTCGCGACGACGACCTCGGCACCGGACCGCAGCGCGGCTGCCTGCCTGCCGATCGACATGCCGCCGACCACGGTGGCCAGCTTCAGCCGGACGGAGCGGGCGTACGGGGTGAGCGCGTCGGTCACCTGCTGGGCGAGCTCGCGGGTGGGGACCAGGACCAGGGCGAGCGGCTGCCGTGCTGCAGCGCGGCGGCCCGCGGTACGGGCCAGCATCGCGAGGCCGAAGGCGAGGGTCTTGCCCGACCCGGTACGGCCGCGGCCGAGCACGTCACGCCCGGCGAGGGAGTTCGGCAGGGTCGCCCCCTGGATGGGGAACGGCACGGTCACGCCCTCGTGACCGAGCGCGGCCAGCAACGGCGCCGGCAGGTCGAGGTCGGCGAACGACTCGACGGCGGGCAGCGCGGGCGTGGTCGTCACCGGCAGCGCGAACTCCCCCTGGAGTGCGGCCGGCCGGCGCTCGTAGCCCTTGGAGCGCCGCGGAGCCCCCGAGCCCTTGGCGGCGGAACCCCGGGAGCGGTCGTAGGTGCGGGTCGGGCGGGCGGTGCGTGCGCGGTTCAAGCGGAACCTTCCTCGATGTGAGCTCGTGGGCACGTAGCAAGGAATTTCCGCCGCGAAAACGAACGGCGCAGAGAATCGCGAGAACGAGCCGGAGATGATGGGCGCGGCTTCTTGCCACGCGCCCTGAAAAGCAGCGAGCTGGGGCCCGCACCCCAAGGTGCGGGCCCCAGCTGCGAAATATGCGTTGCTGCCGCGATGTCAGGCGGGAACGATGTTCTCGGCCGTCGGGCCCTTCTGGCCCTGCGCGATGTCGAAGGACACCTTCTGGCCTTCCAGCAGCTCACGGAAGCCCTGGGCAGAGATGTTCGAGTAGTGGGCGAAGACGTCGGCGCCGCCGCCGTCCTGCTCGATGAAGCCGAAGCCCTTTTCCGCGTTGAACCACTTCACGGTACCAGTAGCCATGTCAATTCTCCTTCGGAGACGATGTTCGGAATTCGCCCTGTGCGGATTCCGCGTCGCCGTGCTGATTACCCCGTAGGAAAATGAACCTTCTGGCAACCACACCTGCAACTTGAGATCGACAGTAGCATGGCGCGACCGGCCCTGTGCGGATCGATAATTCCGCCCCGTCCGGTGGCCGAGGAATACTCGCCGTGTGCCGCATAAATTTCTCATCTCGCAAAAACAGATATTGGTCCCGTGTGGCTGCACTGTTCCTGCCGCGTCCTCCCGGCCGCAGCCCCATGACCTCCCTCGATGAGTCCTGAGCCGCGGCTGTCCCCATCAGAGGACGGGACAACGGCGAACGCGCCGGGACGCCACGATCGCGATGAAGGTCACATCGGCATACGGGTGACCTGTTCGTGGAGTGCGTACGGCAGGTGCCCGGAGTCATTCGAGGGCGGCGAGATGATCGGCGTCGCCGCCTCGCCACTCGACGAGGAAGATGGTCGCGTCGTCGGTCGTGATGCCGCCACGCTCGTGTTTCAGGGCGTGGGAGAGCGCTCGCACCACCGCCCGTACCTCGGTGCGGTCGCGGAGGATCCGGTTGGTCCACTCGATGAGCTGTTCCTCACCGAACTCTTCCCCGCCGGTCTGGTGCTCCTCGATCAGGCCGTCGGTGAAGCACAGCAACCGGTCCCCGGCTTGCAGCATCCGCTCGCTGACCACCGGCTCCTCACCGCCGAAGCCGACCGGCAGCGTCGTCGGGCTCTCCAGCCGGTCCACCACGGCGCGATCACGGATCAGGAACGGAGCCGGGTGGCCGGCGTTGACCCACTGCAGCCGGCCCGTGGCGATGTTCAGCACCATCATCTGCGCGGTGACGAAGTGGTCCTGGCCGAACTGCTCGTTGATGGCCCTGTCCATGAACGCGTACACCTGGGACAGATCGGTTTGGGCCCGTCGCGTGTGGCGATAGGCACCGACGGCCACCGTCGCCATGGTCGCCGCATCCAGCCCGTGGCCCATCGCGTCGAGCATGGCCACGTGCAGGATGTCGCCGTTGAGGGCGTAGTCGAAGCTGTCGCCGGCCACGTCGTAGGCGGGCTCCAGGATTCCGGCCACCTCGACCTGCGGGACGGCCATCGACAGCGGGGGCAGCAACGACCACTGGATCTCCGCGGCCACGCTCATCGGGGCGCTGCGGCGGGCCTGGAAGAACTGGTCGGTGTAGGCGTCCTTGGTGACGATCATGTCCGCGACCAGACCGGCGAGTCTGCGGAGCAGCCGCCGGTCGTCGTCATCGACGCTGTCCAGGGTGACGGCCATCGCCCCGATCTGGTCGCTGCCGTCCAGCAGCGGCAGGAACATCCGCACACTGCCGTCCTGCGGCACCTCGACCGTTCTGCGGCTCAGGAACGCCTCGCCGGCGGGAGAGTCCTCGACCGCCTCGGGGCCGCCGACCTTCAGCCTCCGGCCCGGCAGTGGCACCAGCAGCACCTGCTCGTAGTCCTGCAGGAGGATGGAGACCTCCCGCCCCCCGACCCTGGCCACCTCTTCCGCGACGAGTGGGGCGATCAAGTCCGGCGGCATCTCGTGGGCCCGGTCCAGCAGCACACCCAGCAGTCGTTCGCCGAACCCCTCCGACCGGTCCACCCCGATCCTGTCCGGCTTGCGCCCACCGTCCGTCATCGCTGTCTGCTTCCCTTCGTCCCGGGGCAGGGGGAGCCCGTCGGGCGGTGGTGTCCACGCGGTCTTCGCCAGGCGGCCGGGTGCCCGGGGTTCGTCGAACCGACGGGGGCGTCGGGTAACGCCGACGTTCAGGCAGCGCCGCTGACGCCCGGGGCGACGAAGCGCCTGTGGAGAGGGAAGAACTCCGGCCGGGGGTCGCTCTTCACCCCCAGTTCGCCCTTGAGCACAGGGTCGATCCTGCCGGCGATGAACCGGGCGAAGTGCTCCTCCGACTCCCGGATGTCGACCACGTTCAGGCCGTCGGCGGTGAACCACGCCACGTGCGACACGCACCCGTCCGGGTACTCCTCTTCCCAACGCACCCTCTGGCGCGCCGCGTCGTACAACTCGGGCGTGATCTCGGGCCGGACAAAGTCATCGCGACTGCCATGGAGGTGCCTCTCAATCGCCTCGCCTCGTCTCGGCGCGGACTGCGCGGGGTACGCAGACGACGCTAAGCAGCTCGGGCCTGCCAGGCACCTCGGGGCGAGCCATTCGTGCGCTGTGGGCACGGCGCCGTGGATCGGCGGGGTTCAACCCTGGGAATTGGGCTGTGCCATCGGACGTCGAGTCCTATGTTTGCAGCCTGCCGAGGACATGGAGGAGGGGGAGGCCGGGTGAAGGTTCCTACGGCGTTGATCGGTGCTCGGGTGGAGAGCACAGCGTTCAGTCTGCAGGTTTCGCTGACTCTCTGTGCCTTGGACCCGGAGGAGGGGTACCGGCTGGGTGCCGAGTTGGTATTGGACACGCCGTTTCTGTTCCGGGACGCCACCGGCGAGTGGCACGAGCTGGACCCCGGCACAGGTGTGAGTCTCGCCCCCGTTCTGGCGCTCTTCGGGCAGTCAGTGGTTGCGGTCGATGTCCGCGACCGCGGTGTGTTGGTCATCGACTTTCAGGACGGTGCAGGGCTTTGGGTGGGCCCGGACCCGCAGTTCGTGTCCTGGCGTCTGATCGGGAGCGGAATCGAGCCGATCACGGTGGGGCCTGGTGGCGAGGAGAACTGGGAGCGCTGACCACCACGCGGTGGCCGGCCGTCCTCCACGACGCGACCTCTCCTAGCCGGCGTGTTCGGCGGTCCAGGTGATGTGAGGGGGCTCGACGCGTGCGCACAGGGGTCCGCCTTGCGCGTCCGTCAGGCCGAGGCGTCCGACCAGCAGCCCGTCGCGTGCGGCGGCGGCGAGTACGTCGGCGGGGACGACGTCGAGCATCAGCTTGGCTCGGCGGAACATCGTGAAGGTGCCCGACTCGTCGACCGTGCCCCACGACAGGTAGATGAACCGTCGGCCCAGACGGTCCTGCACGTAGGGGCCCTTGATCTCGGTGCCGGTCGGCGAGGCGCTCGTGGTGCACTCCAGGGTCCAGGTCGCGGACGGTGCGTCGCCGGGCTGTGGTTCGAGGAGTTCGGCCGGACGGTCGCGGCGTTGCACGGCGACGTGGAGGTTGCCGTACTCGGGGAATGTGCCGGGCAGGTCGACGGCGTCGATGCGGATGCGCATGGCGGCCATCATGCCGCCATCGTCCGCGCGGATGTCGTCCGCCCTCAGTGGTCGTCGCGGATGGTGGTCGCAATGCCGTTGCTGATCACGACCTCGGCGGTGAAGCCCTTCTTGGCGGCCGTCTCCGGTTCGGCCTCGGTGCACTCGGTGCCGCCCTGGCCGCCTTCGCCCGTGCCCGAGTCTCCGCAGGTGTCGCCGTAGCCCCAGATCTCGGTGTTCTCGGCGACGAGGAACTGCTGCTCGACGCCCTTCATGTCGGAGACCGTGTACTTGCCCGGCGCCAGGTCGCTGAGCGGCACGCCGCTCGGTCACCAGGGTCGCGATGCCGTGCTTCCTCTCCGCGTCGGCGCCCACGGCCTTCTTCTTGGTGGCCGCCTCCAGCTCATCCAGCGTGCACGGCGCGTCCACCTTGGACCCCGCCTCGCCGCATAGTCGCCGGGCGTCTACCGGGCCTGCCGGTGTCGTTCCCGCAGAGCTTCCCCGGCGACACCGTCGCCCTCTACCGCACCCGCGGCGACGACTGGTCGGGCCGCTGGTGGCAGACCCTCACCTGGGAGCACGGCCGGGGCGGGCATGGGCGTCGGGTGCTGGTGGCGGCGGGTGAGGTGCCGGTCGAGCAGCGTGCTCGCGGCAGCCGCAAGGGCGAAGGCCGCTCCGACCCGGCCGATGCCCGCCAGGCCGGGGCCCGCGTCGACGACCAGACCGGACACCCAGGGAGCGACGGCGATACCGACGTTGAGGGCGGCGATGTTCACGGCGCCGCCCAGCGTCCTGGTCTCGCCCAGAACGCCGAACACCCGGGCGTTCACCGCCGGGTTGGTCAGGAAGCCGCCGGCGGCGAGGAGGACCGTGAGCGGCACCACCACCGCTGGGATGTCCGCGGTCAGCGCGATGGCGGCGGCCACGACCGCGACCGTGCCCATGCCGGTCAGCAGGACACCGAACGGCGCCCGGTCGGCCCTGCGGCCGCCCACCGTCAGGCCGACCAGCGCGCCCACCCCGTACAGCCCGAGCACCACCGGGACGAGCCCTTCGGAGAGGCCCGTGACGTCCTCCAGGAGGGCACCGAGGTAGGAGAAGACCGCGATGGTGGCGGAGAGGGTCAGCGCGGTGGTGGCGTAGGCGACCCACAGCCGGGGCACGGCCAGGGAGCGCAGTTCGGTACGCAGCCTCAGGCGCGGTGTCCCGGTCTCACGCCCGCCGGGCAGGACGAGCAGCAGCGCGATGGCGGACAGCGCGGTCATCACGGCCACTGCCCAGAACGCCGCCTGCCAGCCCGCGTGCTGAGCCAGCAGGGTGCCGGCAGGAACACCGAGGATCATGGACAGGCTCAGTCCGGAAACGACCACGGACATCGCCTTCCCGCGTCGGCCGTCCGGGACGAGGGAGACCGCGGCGACCGAGGCCAGTGCCCAGAACCCGGCGTACGCCATGCCAGTGACCACACGCATGACCAGCAGGAAGCCGAAATGCGGCACGAGTGCGGCGGCCGCGTGCCCGGCGACGAACACCACCTGGAAACCGACCAGTGCGGCGCGGCGGGGCGACTTCAGGGTGGCCAGTGTCAGCAGCGGTGCGCCGATGACCATGCCGACGGCGAACGCCGAAACCAGGAAACCCGCCTCGGACAGGGAGACATCCAGATCACCGGCGACGGAGGGCAGCAGCCCGGAGAGCATGAACTCCGAGGTGCCCTGGGCGAAGGTACCGAACCCGAGGATGTAGATGATGAAAGGCATGGTGGGGGTGCTCCGTATGACGACGTCGCCGGGTCTCCAGGTTCACGCCGCCGGAAGGCGGGACAGTCCGCAAGAGTGGCCCAGCCGAGCCTGGGTCCAGCTGGGCCACCCTGGGCCGGACGGCCTGCGTGGCCCGGGCGAATACTGGGGGAATGGAGCAGAAGGCTGAACTGGGCGACTTCCTCCGCACCCGCCGGGCCCGCCTGAGCCCGGCCGACGCGGGCGTGGCCCCGGGCGGCGGCGTCCGCAGAGTGCCGGGACTGCGCCGCGAGGAGGTCGCGCACCTCGCCGGTGTGAGCACGGACTACTACACCCGCCTCGAACAGGGCCGCCACCCCAATGTCTCCGAGGCCGTACTGGACGCCGTCGCCCGTGCCCTGCGCCTGGACGACGACGAACGCGCCCACCTCTTCGACCTCGCCCGGCCCCGCACCCCGCGCACCCGGCGCCGTCGCCCGGAGCGGGTACAGCGCGTGCGCCCCGAGGTCCATCAGATGCTGGACACCCTCAACGGCGTCTCACCGGCCTTCGTCGCCAACCACCGGCAGGACGTGCTGGCCACCAACCAGTTGGCCCGCGCCCTGATCACGGACTGGGACGGACTGCCGTACCGGGAGCGCAACTTCGCCCGCTTCGTCCTCCTCGAGCCGGGCGCCCGCGAGCTGTACCTGAACTGGGACGAGGTCGCGGAGATCGTCGTGGCCGATCTGCGCCTGGAAGCGGGACGTCACCCCGACGACGCCCGGCTGAACGAGCTGATCGGCGAGGCCGTCGTGAAGGTGCCGGAGTTCAGCGCCTGGTGGGACAGCCACCGGGTGGCCCAGTGCGTCCACGGTACGCAGCGTTTCGACCACCCCGTGGTCGGCGAGATCACCTTGCACCACGAGACCCTGGCCTTCCCGTCCGACCCCGGCCAGACCGTGTGCGTGTACACCGCCGAACCCGGCTCCGCCTCCGCACAGGCCCTCGCCCTCCTCGCCAGCTGGAGCGCCCCCGACGCCACCCGGGGTAACGACCCGTCATTCGCTCCCCGGCCCGGCAGCACGGTACGCCCGGAGTGATGTGAGCCGCCTCGACCGCCCGCCCATGTTCTGTCCGGCCCAGCCGGTACTTGCCAGATCGGCCCCTCACCGCTTACCAGGAGCCGCCTCCCGCCGCCGGCGCAGCCACTTTCCGCCCCGCGGGGGTTTTGGGGCAGGCAGCTGAATAAGATGTGCACTCATGTCGAACCCTGATGAGCTGCTCGTCGCCATCTCCGCCGCTGTGGAGTCCGAGCGAAGCAATCAGATGTCACTGACCGTGGTCGTCGGCGGTGCCGTCATCACCGGCCGACTGGCTCCCGAGGCCGTGTGGAGGCAGCGGGTGGCGGATGTCCTGAAGGACTCGGACCGGCTCGGCCCGTTCTCCGATGTCTTCGCCCGCGGCCCACGAGAGAATCGGCCCGGCAGCGGCGATGCGCCCACGCACCTGCACTTCCATCTCGCCAGGATCCTTCAGGGCAGCCTCGGTATCCCCGAGACGGGCGGTATGTACCGAGTCGCGATCAAGGACGTCAGCGCATGGACCGTGGGCGATTTCAGCTACATCGACCGGTGAGTCGCTGCCCCCGCTCCCATGCTCGGCCAGAAGTTCCGAGCGGAGGAGCGGGTGAGGAGCGGCAGGCCACGCAGGTCCTCACGGCGGAGGCCCATGACTGACGCGTTCCGGCGAGGTGAGCGCCCGAGGCCGCACAAGGCATGATCAGTGGATGCATGGTGTGGAGGACCCGTCGGGCGGTGGGGACGTGCGAGAGCCGACGGAGATCTGTTCGCCAAGGAGGCCGCGGACAATGCGCTGGTGCTGGCGTTCGGGCGGTTGCAGGGGGCGGCGAACCGGCTGGAGTACATCCTCGGGCGGTCGCTGGAGCTGGAGTGCGGCATCAGCCACCTGATGTTCGAGGTGCTGCTCATCCTCGGGCGGGCGGGCGATCCCGGGCTGTCGATGCGGGCCATCGCCCAGGAGCAGGTGCTGACCACAGGCGGGGCGACGCGACTGGTGGACCGGATGGAGGCGGCCGGGCTGGTGGAGCGCGCCGAGGATCCCGGTGACAGGCGCGGGCGGTTGGTACGGCTGACCCGCTCGTCGTAAGAGACGTACACGGACAGCGACTTGAGATTGCGGCCCTCGGCCGCGCCCTCGACGGTGACCGGGTAGGTGACCAGCTGGCCGGCGCTGACCCGGTTGTCCAGGCCTGGACCTTGGCGCTCCGCCTGGCCTTCCGGCCGGTGAGCGGGTCGGCGTTCGAGCCGACCTTCCTGCCGCTCCGGTAGAGCGTCGTCCGCACCGAGGTGAGGTCCGGCTCCGCCGCCTGCACCTTGCCGTCGGTGCGGAGCGGGAGCGCGCCGTGGCTCCCCTCGGCGCTGTGGAAGATGCCGTGGACGCGTCGGTGATCGGGAGACCGGCCTCGTCCCGCCTCCCCGGGTACCGCTCGGCGTCGAAGTGCCACTCGGTACCCGCCTGACCTCCCGCAACCATCCGGACGGCGGCGCGGAGACGGAACCTCGGCTGCCGATTAAATCGTTTCAAGGTCAATCAGGCTGATTCCGTTCCATCTGTTGACCGATTTCCGTACCTGCCTCTAACCTCCGGGCACCCTGACTGAAACCTTTCATCCTGAAGGTGCCCCATGCCCAGACCGCTGTCGCGCCGTAGTCTCCTCCAGCTGGGCGGCGCCGTGGCCGCCTCCGTCGTCCTCACAGGACCTCGCGCGGTCGCCGCCGCGCAGGGCGCGGACACCGGCAAGGGCGCGCCCCCCGCGCCGACCGGGATGCTGACCGACCTGCTGCCGAAGGGGCTGGGCACCACCGCCGGGAAGCAGCCGCGGTTCAGCTGGCAGGTCCCCCACTTCGGCGCGGGCACCCTCCAGAGCGCCTACCAACTGCAGCTCGCCGCAACCCCGGCCGGGTTCGAGGCCGACCAGCTGCTCTGGGACAGCGGAAAGGTGGCCTCCGCCGCCTCCACCGCCGTGGCCTACGGGGGACCGGCGCTGAAGCCCCGTACCGCCTACTGGTGGCGGGTCGGCAGCTGGGCGGACAAGGGCGAGCGGTCGTCCTGGTCGGAGCCGGTGCTGCTGGCCACCTCGGTGGAGGACGAGTGGGAGGCCGAGCCCATCTGGGTCAAGGCCGGGCCGACCATGACCGACGGCACCTTCGCCACCCGGCTGAAGATCACCACGGTGGCCGCCGGCCTGTGGTTCCGCGCCGCCAACGCCGCCAACAACTACATGTGGCAGCTGCGCGCCGGCAGCACCGCCGCGGTGCTGCGCAAGCACGTGTGCGTGAACGGGACGTACACCGTCCTCGGCGAGGTCACGCTGCCCTTCCCGGTCGCCACCGGCGAATGGGTGGACTTCGCGGTCAGCATGTCCGGCTCCACTTTCACCACCACCGTCAACGGCACCGTCGTCGACACGACCACCCACACCCGCTACACCTCGGGCAACGTCGGTCTGCGCAACGGCTCCACCGAATCGCAGACGTACGACAGTGTCCGCTTCACCGCCGCCGACGGCATCGTGCTGCTGCAGGACGACTTCGCCTCCGACAAGGGCACCTTCTCCGCCGGCACCGTGGCGGGCGGCGTGCTCACCTTCCCGGCCGGCGCCTCCTCGCTCTCCTCCTACGGCGCCGACGACACCTGGGCCCTGCTCCGCCACGAGTACGACCTGGCCGGCAAGGACATCGCCGCCGCCGTGCTCTACGTCGCGGCCACCTCCGCCACCCCTGCCCGGCAGTACGTGGCCAAGGTGTGGAGCAACGGCAGCCCGGTCGGCCACGCCTCGGTGCGCTCCGGCAGCGGAGTGGCGTACCAGGCCTTCGACATCACCGACACGCTGCGCGCGGGCAAGGCCAACGCCCTGGCCGCGCTCTGCTACACCACCTCGCAGCAGAAGTTCCTGGCCCAGCTGGAGGTCACGTACGCCGACGGCAGCCGGGCCACCATAGGCTCCGGCGGCGACTGGAAGGCCCGCCGCCAGGCCGGTTTGCTGCCGGCCAGGGGCAGCGCCGGCAGCAGCTACTACACAGTTCCGCAGGAGTACTGGGACCTGCGCCGGGAGCCCGTCGGCTGGACCGAGCCCGGCTTCGACGACGGCGACTGGTCCGCCCCCGCGGTCCGCGCCGCCATCGACGGCCTCGTCCCCGCCCCGATCGAGCCGGTACGGCTGCACGACGTCACACCAGCCGAGGTCACCAAGGTCGCCGACGGCCGCTGGCTGGTGGACCTCGGCCGGGAGATCGTCGGCGGACTGGCGCTGGAGGTCACCGGAAGCGTGGGCGACACCGTCGAGGTGCGCCTCGGCGAGGAGCTGAACACCGACGGCACCGTCAAGTACCAGCTGCGCGCCACCAACACCTACCGCGAGGTGTGGACCCTGCGCGACGGCGCCCAGCGCTTCGAGCACTGGGGATACCGCGGCTTCCGCTGGGCGGAGCTGCGCACCTCCCTGGACCTGACCGGGGCGACGGTCAAGGGCCGCGCCTGGAAGCTCGACTGGGACGACTCCGACTCCTCCTTCACCAGCTCCGACAAGGACCTCGACCGGGTCTGGGAGCTCTGCCGCTACTCCATCGAGGCCACCCGCGGCGACCTCTACCAGGACACCCCGACCCGCGAGCGCGGACCCTACGAGGGTGACGCGCTGATCAACCAGCTCTCCGAGTACGGCGTCCAGCGCTCCTACGCGCTCGCCCGCTGGTCCAACGACTACCTGGTACGCCAGGGCACCTGGCCCACCGAGTACCGGCTGATGTGCGCGATATCCGCCTGGGAGGACTACCTCGCCACCGGTGACGACCGACAGCTCGCCAAGGACTACGACCTGCTCGCCGCCAAGAACCTCACCTCCTACCTGGGCTCCGACGGCCTCGTCCACAAGTCGCCCGGCAACACCAGCCAGGACCTCGGCGACCTGGTGGACTGGCCGGCCGCCAGCCGCGACGGCTACGTCTTCACGAGCGTCAACACCGTCGTCAACGCCTTCCAGTACGCGGCCTTCGACGCCCTCGCCAAGTGCGCCACCGCCCTGGGCAAGGCCGCCGACGCCAGGTCCCTGCGCGACCGGGCCGACACCCTCGCCGCCGCCATGCGCGACACCCTGCTCGACCGCTCGGCGGGCAGGTTCCGCGACGGCGCCGGCACCACCCACAGCGCCCAGCACGCCACCGCCTTCCCGGTGGCGCTCGGAGTCGCCGACGCCCTGGACGACGCCGTACTTGCCGGACTCGGCGACACGCTCGCCTCGGGCGGAATGAAGGTGAGCGTGTACGGGGCGCAGTTCCTCCTCGACGCGCTCTTCCGGCTCGGCCGCTCCGACGCCGCCCTCGCCCTGCTCACCTCGAAGGCCACCAACTCCTGGCTGCACATGCTGGACGACCTGAAGGCCACCCTCGTCACCGAGGCGTGGGACCCGTCGCTGAAGTCCAACACGACCTTCTCCCACGCGTGGGCCTCCGCCCCGGCCAACGCCGTCGCCCGGCACGTGCTGGGCGTGCAGGTCACGGAGGCGGGCGCGGCCGAGTTCCGGATCCGGCCAAGGACCGGCGGCCTCACCGAGGTCGACGGCACGGTCCCGTCACTGCGCGGCCCGGTCTCGGTCTCCGTCCGCCGATCCGCCGGTGCCCACTCCCTGAGGGTGACGCTGCCGCCCAACACCCGCGCCGTCCTGGAACTGGAGATCGGCGACGCCGACCCGGCGGCGTACCACGTGACCGCGGCCACTCCGGGGAACAGCGGCCGCCCCAAGGTCATGTCGTTCACCGACCTGACGGGAACAGTGCTGCGGGTCGGCCCGGTCGGCTCCGGCACCGCGACGGTCGCGTTGACGGAGTAGCCCGCCCGCGAGGAGCAGACTCACCGCCTACGAAAGGAACTTGTAGCCGCTCCACTCGCTCCAGCCGCTCGCGATCTGCGTCCGCGGACCGAACGAGCCCTTTCCGTCACCGCTGTTGCGCCACACGTTGCCGCTGGTGTCGCGGGAGACCAGGTCCGGCCTGCCGTCGTCCGTGATGTCGCCGACCCCGACGACCGCGGTGTACGAGCCGCCCCAGTTCGACAGCACCTTGACTCGGGCCGCGAACGTGCCGTCGCCCCTGCCGTCGTAGCGGTAGGGGTTGTGGGACGTGTCCTGGGCCAGGAGGTCCGCCTTGCCGTCACCGGTGATGTCGCCGGTGCCGACGATCTTTGCGTCAGCATCCGGTGCGGCCGCTTCGACGTCTGGGTGCGTGCGAACCACGATGCCTCTTCATTCACGAATTCTGCACGATTTCGCACGCAAATATTCGATCGCATGCCATCATCGCGGTGCAGAAAGTGAGCTCCTGTGGACCACCCGAGCCGTCAAGCCGCAGGTGGTGCACCGGACCTGAGGAAGGATGACGCCCCGCATGGGCAGACCCGTTCCCGCGCGATCCCGTGTCCGGGCGCCGCACCGGCTCCTGTGGCCGGCCACCGCTGCCGCCGGAGCCGCGCTCATCGCCGGTACCGTGCAGGCCCCGCCACAGGCCCGGCCGGACCCGGCGCCGGTCGCGGCCGTGAGCTGCGCCGCCGGCGTGTGGAAGGCCGACTACTACCCCAACGCCACCCTCACCGGCACACCCCGCAAGTCACTGTGCGACACATCCATCAACGAGAACTGGGACAGGGGCCACCCCGCCGGGATATCCCTGCCCAACGACCGCTTCGGCGTTCGCTGGACGATGCGCCGCGATTTCGGCGGGGGCGGCCCCTTCCTGCTGAAGACCGCGGCCCAGGACGGCATCCGGGTCTGGATCGACGGCACGCGCCACGTCAACCTGTGGCGCGACTACGCCTCCACCCAGCGCGCGAGCGTCAAGGTGACCGTGCCGGCCGGGACGCACACCGTGCGGGTCGACTATGTGGCTCTCACGGGCTCGGCCAACGTCGCCGCCAGTCTTGCCCCCACCACTCCGGACAAGGTGGCCCCTCTGGCTCCCACCTCCGTGAAGGCGGCACGCGGTGACGGCTGGGCCACCGTCAGCTGGGCCCGCAACCCCGAGGCGGACCTGGCCGGTTACCGGGTCTACCGCTCCACCAGCACACCCGTGGCGATCGACACCGCACACCGGATCAGCGGCTCCGGTCTGCTGACCGACAACACGCTCACGTCGACCGGGCTGCGCAACGGCACCAAGTACTTCTTCGCCGTCACCGCCGTGGATCGCGCCGGCAACCAGTCCCGTGCCTCGGCCAACGTCTCGGCCGTCCCGGCCGACACCACCCCGCCGCGGGCTCCGGACGTCCTGGGGGCCGACGGCCACGGCGACATCGACCTCAACGGCAACGGCGTGCCCGACCCCGACGACGACCTCGGCGAGAACCACCTGAGCTGGGGCCCGAGTCGGGACGACGACTCCAGCACCCGGGACTCCTTCGCCGGCTACCACGTCTACCGCGCCACCGCCCCCGGCGGCCCCTGGAGCAGGATCAGGAGCGCCGACGCCCGAGTGGTCCAGGACAACGCCTACGCCGACAAGGCCGCCCCGATCGGCATCACCGCGTACTACCGGGTGACGGCCGTCGACACCGCCGGCAACGAGTCCGCCCCGGCCACCACCGAGCGCGGTGAGTACGCCATGACCGTCGCCTCCGCGCTCCGCCCCGACACCGGGCTGTACCCGCCCCAGCAGCCCACCGGGCTCAAGGGTGAGCTCAGCGGTGACAACGCCGCGCTGGACTGGGCCGACAACCCGGTCGGCAGCCCCGTGCACGCCCTGACCGGCGGCTATCAGGTGCAGTCCGCGTCCTCGGCCTCCGGCCCCTGGACCCTGCGCGCCGGCGACGGCGCACCGCTCACCTCGTCGCAGTTCACCGACACCGCCCTGCCCGCGGGCGGCACCCGCCACTACCGGGTGCGCGCCGTCGACGACGCCGCCGACGTCGGCACGCCACGCGCGTACTCGGCCTGGACCGAGCCGGTCGCCGTCAGCCGCCCGCTGCCACCGGACACCACACCGCCCGCCGCGCCCGGCGCGCCCGAGGTCACCGCACCCGACGGCGGCACCACCGCCACCCTGACCTGGACCACCAACGGCTGGCCCGGCTACGAGCAGGACTTCGCCGGTTACCAGGTCACCCGCAGCGCGAACCCCGACGGCCCGTTCACCGATGTCGGAAGCCCCCGCACCCCCCAGTGTGCCGCCGTGCCCGACACCGACGAGCAGGTCCGCTGCACCCTCACCGACGGCCCGATCGCCGCCGACGCCACCCCCTACTACCGGGTCGTCGCGGTCGACCAGCTGGGCAACCGCTCCTCCGGCACCGTGGTGCGGCTCAAGCGGCCGGCCCCGTCGGCGCCCAAGCCGTCCACGCCCACCGGGCTGACCGCCACCCGCGACGACAGCGGCGGCATCCTGCTCGACTGGGACGACTCCCCGGCGTCGGAGGTCCACCTCTACTACCTGTACCGCACGACCTACGGCAGCCCGTGCGACGCAAACGCCTGGACCTTCGAGACGGCCGACTCCTACTACCTGGACACCGACCCGTCCCGCAAGGCCCGTTACTGCCTGACGGTGCGCGGCTTCGAGGGCAACTACAGCGACCCGATCTGGATCGACGTGCCCGACCCGAACGAGGGGCCGGCCCCCGCCCCGCAGGCGCCCGAGATGCCGACCGCGGCGGGCAGCACTGACGGCATTCGGCTGACCTGGACGGTCAACGACCCCGCCGCGGCCCGCTACGAGGTCTGGCGCCGCACCGAGACCGACGCCGTGTACATCAAGGCCGCCGACATCCCCGCGACGACATCCCCGGACTGGACCGACACCGGCGCACCGGCCGGAGTGCCCTCCTGCTACCGGACCATCGCCGTGGACGCGGCGGGGAACCGCTCAGGCTTCTCCGAGGACGACTGCGCGGTGCGCCCGTATGCCGAGGGCACTGTGCGCCCCGACCGGCCCGCGGACCTGGCCGCGCGGCGGGACGGCGACCACGCGGTGCTGTCCTGGCAGCCCGTCTCCGGCGCCACCGGCTACCTGGTCTACCGGTACTGGGGCGACGCCGCCGACCCCGGCACCCGGATCCAGGACCAGCCCGTGACGGGCACCACCGTGACCGACACCGCCGCACCTTCCTCCTCCTCCAACGCCTATTACGCGGTGGTGGCCGTGGACGCCGCCGGGGTGCGTTCCGAGGCGGCGGTGCTGCCGTGGATGGGCGACGGCTACGGCGCCTCCATGAGCCTGGCCGCGAGCGGCTCCGCGGACGGTGTGCTGCTCGACTGGACGTGGTCCTGCCAGAACGAGTGGTGCCCGGCACCGTCCTCGGTCACGGTCGAACGCTGGAACCCCGCCACCCAGGTGTGGGACGAACTGACCTCGACCCTGCCCGGCACTGCCGTGTCCTACCTGGACACCACCGCACCGGCTGGGGCCACCTCCTACTACCGGGTGCAGGTCTACGGCCAGGACGGCGACACTCCCGAGCAGATGGGTTACGGAGCCGTCCCTGGTACCCGCCCGGGGGCGCCCGCCCCGAACTGACGCACCACCGACATGCCCGCCCCGCCGCCCCGATGGGTGGCGGGGCGTGTTCGACACCGCGACTCGTCGTGCGCCGCCGGCAAGGTCAAGGCCAAGACGGGCACCCTTAGGCGTGCCTGCGTCAGCGATGCCCAGCGTGCCCTCCGCGTGCCCCATCTTCGGGTCCTGATGTGCCGGAAAGGGCCGGAGCGGTCCACAGATGCATCAGCCCCAGGCCACTGCCGGTCCGGAGTGTTCGTCGCGACCGCGAGGTTGCGGTGCTCGTCCGCGGCTCCAAGCATGGGCTCAGGGGGACAGCGACAGAGCCCCTCGAAGGGGCACGCCTCGAGGAGGCATGAGAGCCATGGCGTTTCCTGCGGCCCGGTCCTCCGGCCGTCGCCGGGCATGGCGCACTCGACCGGCATGAGTGCGATCGGCATGACCGACGGCGACCGGCCGCTGCGCTGTCTGGTCACGGGCGCCACCGGTTACCTGGGCGGCAGGCTGGTGCCGGAGTTGCTGGCCGCCGGGTACTCGGTGCGCTGCCTGGCCCGCTCGCCCGGCAAGCTGCGGGACCATCCGTGGGCCGGGCAGGCGGAGGTCGTGCGCGGGGACGTGACGGACGAGGAATCCGTGCGCGCGGCCATGGAGGGAACGGACGTCGCGTACTACCTGGTGCACGCGCTGGGCACCGGGCGGGGTTTCGAGGAGACCGACCGGCGCGCGGCCAGGATCTTCGGTGAGCAGGCGCGTGCCGCCGGAATCCGGCGGATCGTCTACCTCGGCGGGCTGAGTCCTTCCGGAGTACCCGAGCACGCGCTGTCACCCCATCTGCGGTCTCGTGCCGAAGTGGGCCGCATCCTCCTGGCCTCGGGCGTGCCGACCGCCGTACTGAGGGCAGCCGTGATCATCGGGTCGGGTTCGGCCTCGTTCGAGATGCTGCGCCATCTGACCGAGCGGCTCCCCGTGATGGTGACCCCGAGCTGGGTGCGCACCCGCATCCAGCCGATCGCCGTCCGCGACGTGCTCCGCCTCCTCGTGGGGTGCGCGCGGCTGCCGTACGAGGTGAGCCGGGCCTTCGACATCGGCGGGCCGGATGTCGTCACGTACCAGGAGATGATGCGGCGGTACGCCGCCATCGCGGAGCTGCCGAAGCGGATCATCGTGCCCGTTCCGCTGCTCACCCCGCGGTTGTCCAGCCTCTGGGTCGGTCTGGTCACGCCGGTGCCGGGCGCTCTCGCGCGCCCGCTGGTCGAGTCACTGAAGCACGAGGTGGTCTGTGCCGAGCGGGACATCGTCCGTTACGTGCCGGACCCGCCGGAGGGACCGGTTACCCTCGACCGGGCGATCCGGCTGGCTCTGAGGCGCGTGCAGGACGCGGACGTGGCCACCAGGTGGTCCTCGGCCTCGACTCCCCGCGCCCCCAGCGACCCGCTGCCGACCGACCCGGTCTGGGCGGGCGGGAGCCTCTACACGGATCACCGCGAGCGCACGGTCGCGGCGTCGCCGCAGGCGCTGTGGCGGGTGGTGGAGGCGATCGGCGGCGAGAACGGCTGGTACTCCTCCCCGCTGGCCTGGTCCCTGCGAGGCTGGCTGGACACCCTGGTGGGTGGTGTCGGCCTGCGCCGCGGCCGCCGGGACGCGATCCGGCTGCGGGTCGGCGACAGCCTGGACTTCTGGCGAGTGGAGGAGATCGAGCCGGGTCGGCTGCTCCGGCTGCGCGCCGAGATGCGGCTGCCGGGCCTGGCCTGGCTGGAGATGGTCGTCGACCGGGATCCACAGGGGCGCACGGTGTACCGGCAGCGGGCCCTGTTCCATCCGCACGGCCTGGCCGGGCACGCCTACTGGTGGAGCGTGGCCCCCTTCCACGCCGCGGTCTTCGGCGGCATGGCCCGCAACATCGCCACCGCGGCCGCATCGGCCGCCCCTGAGCCGGCCCGTTCCCACTGAGGGGCTCTGAGGGGCGGTGCGCTCACTGTTGCGTGATGCGGGACCAGCAGGCCATTATCAGGAATCCTGTTATTTGAACTTGCGACGATTGTGAGCCGGGCCGTGCCATTCACCAGGATCCAGGCCAGAGGTATTCAGCTGCTGCTCGGCGGCATGATGGCCCGCGTGCACAACGACCTGCGCTTCACCGACATCCCCAAGCGCACCGAATCCCTCCAGGTGGAGACCGCCGCCGGACCGGTGACCTGCACCGTCTACCGTCCGCCGGCCACCGACACCCCCGCCCCCGTGTACGTCAACTTCCACGGTGGCGGCTTCGTCGTCGCCCGCCCTGAGCAGGACGACCACATCTGCCGCTACATAGCTGCCACGGCCGGCTGCGTCGTGATCAACGTGGACTACGCCGTCGCCCCGCAGCGGCAGTTCCCCGCACCCGTCACCCAGGCGTACGACGTCACCGCGTGGGTCGTCGAGAACGGCCCCGCCAACGACTGGGACGGCTCGCGGCTTGCCGTGGGCGGACACAGCGCCGGGGCCAACCTGGCCGCTGCCGTCTGTCGCACGGCCCGAGACCGCGGCGCCTTCTCGCCCCGGCTCCACATCATCGACTCCGCACCGCTCGACCAGCTCTCCGACCCCTCCACCAAGCTTTCCCCCATCGCCAAGCCGCTGCTCAGCCCCCACCTCATGCGTGTCTTCACCGCCGCCTACGTCCCGGATCCCGCCGACCGCGCCCACCCCCTCGTCTCTCCCGGTCTGGCCGACGACCTTGCCGGGCTCCCGCCCGCCCTGGTCATCGTCGCGGAGCACGACCGCCTGCGGGATGAGGGCGACGCCTACGCCAAGGCCCTGGACGCCGCAGGTGTCCCAGTCGTCCACCGTGTCTTCGAGGGCGTCGACCACTACTTCACACACACCGGCCCGGTGTCGGCCGGCAAGGAGGCCATCGAACTGATGGCCAGCGTGCTGCGCACCGCGCTCAGCAACTGACGCCGGCCGCCGCGTACCTGGGCCGGTCTCGTGGACCGTGCGGACGGGGCGTTGCGCGGTCGGCGGCTCCGGTGCTCCGGGGGTTGGCGCCGAGGCAGGATGAGTCCGTCCGGGGCCGGTGCCTTTTTGGTCCCGAGTTATCGATTTCCGGACGGAACAAGATCCAACTCTTACAGACGACGTCAATACTGATCGACAATGTCTGGGAACCGTGACGCACGATTCACCGCGTGGTGCGGCTGAGCACACCGCTCACGTTCAGGACCTCGTGGCACCCCTGCGCCCGACGGCCGGTGGCCGGTGTGCCCGGCTTGTCACAGGTCACTTCGACGGTCACGGTGTCGTTCTCAGGGATCTTGATGGGGGTCACCCAGTGGTAATCCTGGTTACGGAAGGTCTCCAGCGCGATCGTGGTGATCTTGCGATCGCCGAAGCTGAGCGTCAGCACCCCCTCGTCACCCTGGAAGTTGGCGACAACGATGTCCGTCACCCCGAAGACACTGCCCTCGGGCACCTGGTAGGTACCGGTCTTGCTCTCTCCGCCGGACGTCTGCAGGTCGATGGTCGCCGAGCTCTGCTGGCCGCCGCCGACCGATGTGCCGCCGCCGACCGATGTGCCGTCACCGGCCGACGTGCCGGCGCCGGCCGATGCGCCGTCACCGCCCGCTCCGGACGGCGCACCCGGCTCCTGGCCGCCGGGCCGGGCGTCCGAACCGCCGCCGGAACCGGTGCCCGGAGTCTGCCCGGCCTGCCCCCCGGCCGGCGTGGGACGCGGCTGGACCGCCTCGGTGGCCGCTTCCCTGGCGGCGCTGCGCACCGCCGGACGGACCAGTGTGAACCAGGCGAGCAACAGCGCAAGCAGCACCGCGAGCACCGCGAGCAGCCACTTCGGAAAGACCGGGATCTGGACGAACTCCGCGTCCAGCGGCGCCCGGACGGCACTCGCGTCCTGCTGTGTCTCCTCCTCGTCACCGGATTCGGAGGTGTCCACGGTGAACGGCCACACCACGGGGGCGCCGAACCACACCGGCTTGCCCGTGCGGACCCGCAGGCCGACCTCCGCCGACTCGCCGGGCTCCAGCTTCGGCTCCGCCGGGCTGAAGGCGAACGCCAGCTCCTCGCCCGCCTGGCCGGGAGTGAAGCCCACCTGCACCGGGGTGTTGCCCTGGTTGCGAACCGCCAGTCGGTAGCGGCCGCGCAGCCAGCCACGCCGGCGGCGCGGGGTCAGCTCGGTGTGCAGCTCGCGGAACTCCTCGACATGCACGGTGGTTTCGAGAACCCGCACCGAGTCGGGGTGCTCGGCCGGCAGGACCCGCACGCCGAGGGGCACCTCACCGGCCCGGATCTCCGGAGAACGCGGGGGCTCCAGACGGATCGTCACCGTCTCGGAGGTGCCGGGATAGAGAGAGACCCGCGGCGGTTCCACGGTGGCCCAGGAGGCGCAGTCCCCGACGACCTCCAGGGTGTACGCCTCGACGATGTCGCTGTCGTTGCGGACGGTCAGACTGGTCGTGGCGGTGCCACCCGGCGCCACGGTCACTTCCGGAATGTCGAGGCCGGGCGCACCGGGACGGGAAGAGGCTGCAGAAGGCGTCACGCCGCCACCGTAGGACCGCGTCCGGGCCGCCACGACAAGCGCGAGGGCAACGCCCGGGCAGGCGCGCTGCCCTGGGGGTCAAGGACGACCCCCTCGCGTCGGTGAGCCGTTGACACGGCCCTTCGCCTCGCGTGCACCGCCTTCCGGTGGTCGTCCCGCGGCCCCCGTCATCCCACGAACTCCCGCATCGTCCTCCACGAACTCATGAAACAGGTACGCCCTCATGTCCATAGCAGAGAAGACCGGACTGGCCATGTCCGCCACCACCTCACGTATGCCCACGTCGGTTTGGGCCATGCACAGGACCCCCCGCTCCGATCGCCAGGACCGAGTGACCGTGGCCGTATACGCCGCTGATCCGGTCCTGCGCCTGGGCGTCGTCCAGCAGTTACGCCAGCGCCCGGAGGTCGAGCTGCTCGCCGATGCCGACGCCGACGCGGAGCGGGCCCAGGTGTCGCTGGTGGTCGTGGACCACGTCGACGACGACGTGGCGGCCCTGCTGGACCGGCTGCGGCACAACACCGCCACCCGCACGGGCCTCGTGGTCGCCACCCTCGGCTCCGGCTCGCTGCAACGCGTCATCGAGTGCGGTGTGGCGGCGGTGCTGCGCCGCGCCGAGGCCGACCAGGACCAACTCCTCCACCTGGTCCTGGCCATAGCCAACGGCGAGGGCGTGCTGCCCGGCGACCTGCTCGGCAAGCTGCTCACCCACGTGGGCAGCCTCCAGCGTTCGGCGCTCGACCCGCGGGGGCTGTCCCTGTCCACGCTGACCACGCGTGAGGCGGACATGCTGCGCATGGTGTCGGAGGGCCTGGACACCGCGGAGATCGCCCGCAAGACCGCGTACTCCGAACGGACCGTCAAGAACGTCCTGCACGAGGTCATCACGCGGCTGCAACTGCGCAACCGGGCCCACGCGGTCGGTTACGCGCTGCGCAACGGTCTGATCTGACCGGCCGTTCCCCCGACGGCCGGGAAGCGGCACTGCCCGAAAGCACACCGCACGCTTCCCCTGGATGTGGCCCCGCCGCCCTGCCGCGCCGCGCGCGGCCGTCGCAGGGTGGGCGGGGCACATCCTGATGCCGCACCAGAATGCGAGGGGGCCGTGATGGGAACCGCTGGGCCCGGTCGGCGGTACCGCCTGGGGAGGCTCGGCACGTCGTTGCTGCTGCTGATCCCGCTGCTCGGGGTGACGGCGGCCGCCGGGCAGGGCAGCGCCGAGCCCGGGCCACGGCTGGCCGACGCGGCGGACACCCGGGTCGCGTACGCCGGTACCCGGCACCGCAGTCTCGGCGAGGTCTCCACCACCACTTCCAGCACACCGCTGTTCGGTGCGGGTCCGGCCCACTTCGACGTCCAGCCGTCCGCCCTCGGCGACCAGCTGGCCTTCGCGAGCCGCCGCGACGAGAAGACCCCCCAGATCTACCTGCGGTCCGCCGACGGTTCCGTACGCCGCCTCACCAGCGGTATGGACGCGGCGCACCCCCGGCTGACGCCGGACGGCCGGGCCGTCGTGTTCGACTCGGCCGCGTCCGGCGGCCCGGACGGCGGGACGCAGCGCGACCTGTGGCTGGTGCGCACCGATGGCACCGGACTGACCCGGCTGACCGACACCCCCTCGGACGAGGAGTGTCCGACGGTCTCCCCGGACGGGCGGCGCCTGGCGTACTCCAGTGACAGCGACCCGTCGGCCGGACAGCAGATCTACGTACGGCCCCTGGCCGGCGGCACCACCATCCGAGTCACCGACCCCGCGAACGGCGCGGCCACCGAACCGGTGTGGAACCCGGTCGACGACGACGCGCACCGGGACCTCATCGCGTACACAGCCACCGCCTCCGGGCAGAACGGGCCCCGGCTGCGCGTGACGGACGGGACCGGCGGGAGCACCGACGGGCCGCTGCTCGGGGGCGCGTTCGCGCAATGGCGCGCCCACGGGGCGGCGTGGCTGCCCGACGGGGACGGGGTGCTGTTCCTGAGCCCTGAAATCACCTGTGAGTGCGAGGGCGACTGGGACCATGTGTTCCGGGCGCCGGCGCACTCCGCCGACACTCCCGCGCTGGTGCTCGACGAGGACCGGGAGGTCCTCTCGCCCACCTGGCTCGGCCCGCTCGACGGCGGCGGTGTCGTGGTGGAGCGCACCTCGGCGTCCGGCCCGCACGTGGTGACGCTGCAGGACGTCCGTTCGGACGGGGCCGACCCCCGCGACCTGGGGCTGACGATCCTGAAGGAGGACCCGGCGGCCGACACCGACACCGATCCCGCCAAGGACCCGCTGTTCCGGCCCGCGTCCGGCCACGACCCGTGGACCGAGCGGCAGAACTACACGCCGGACGGCCGCCGGATCGTGGTGACCCGCTTCGAGGACAACCCCGACGGCCGGCGGATCGAGCGGATCTGGATGGCGGACGCCGACGGCTCCGACGCGGCGCCCATGCCGCTCGCGGGGCGCGGCCCGAGGGACTGGGACACCGACCCGACGTTCTCCCCGGACGGCAAGTACCTCGCCTTCACCCGGACCTCGCCCGGCGGCGTCGGTGAGGCGGCGGGACCCAGCCGCATCCTCATCGCGGACGTGGCCACCGGCGCGATCACCGGCGAGGTCACCCCGCCGGCCGGTCAGCTCCGGGGTGAGGACGCCCAGCCCACCTGGTCCTCGGACGGCACCACCCTGGCCTTCACCCGCAACCAGGTGATCGACGGGGGCGGCGGCAACAAGCACATCTGGACCGTGCCCGTGAACGACCTGGGCCGGCAGCGCGACCTGAGCGCCGCGAACTGCCCGGGCAGCTGCGAGGTCATCGACGACAGTCCGGCGTTCTCCCCGGACGGGCAGAGCATCGCCTTCAACCGCAAGAACGGCGGCGGCCGGATCGACGAACGCAACGGCATCCTCCTGACGTCCCTGTCGGGCGACGACTGCCGGGTACTGCTGCCCGCCGCCGCCCGGGACCTGCCCGGCGCCTGCGGCCGGGAGCTGCCGGACACCTCGGCCACCGGCCCGCACCAGCCGCGGGACGCCGCCTGGACGGCCGACGGCACGGGCCTGGTGTTCAGCTCCCGCGCCGGGCTCGCGGTCAACAGCCCCGAGAAACTGCGGATCCTGGACATCGCGTCCGGCGACCTCACCCCCCTCACCACCGGTCTCCCGGGCCGGCAGAAGGAACCCAGCGTCCAGCAGTCCGTGGACCTAGCGGTCCAGGCGCCCGGCACCGTTCCCGGGGTCACCGTCGGCCGTTCCACCACGGTCGGCGTCGACGTGGTGAACAACGGCCCCGCCGCCTCACCCGGCACCCGGCTGACCATCGCTCCGCCGTCCGGCGTGCGGATCACGCGGCTGACCTGGCCCGGGGGTACCTGCGATGCCGCCTCCCTCCAGTGCGACGTCGGCGTGGTGCCGCCCGGCACGACCGTTCCGGTGGACGTCACCCTCACGGGGGTCACCCCCGGCGAGGCGCCGGTCGACTGGTCGGTCACCGGCACCGTCCTGGATCCGCGGCCCGGCGACAACGCCGGCCGGACGGTCGTACCGGTGCGCGAGGTTTCGCAGCCCCCGACGACACCGCCGACCACGGTGCCGCCCACTCCCGCGCCGCCGACCACGGTGCCGCCCACTCCCGCACCGCCGACCACGGTGCCTCCGGCCCCTGTGCCTCCCGCCCCCGTGCCGCCCGCCCCCGCGCCACCCACCGCCGTGCCCCCGGAGCCGGACGATCCCGAGGCCGGCCCCGGGGTGCGCGTCACGGCCCAGCCGAACCCCGGCTACGTCGGCGGGCGCGTCGTGGTGACGTACACCGTGCGCAACGGCCGCAACGCGCTGGCGACCGGGCTGCGGCTGCGCATCGGCCTGCCCACGGGCATCCCGGACAACGGTCCGCCGCCGGGCTGCGACGCCTCCTGGGTGTGCGCGCTGCCGGACCTCGACCCGGGCGAGAGCACCGTCGTACGGGTCGTCCTCAGCCCCGACAAGGCGCTGACCGGCCGCGTCACCGGCGACCTCACCACCACCGGGACGGACGCCGACCGGAGCGACAACACCGCCCGGCAGCGGCTGCGCATCCTCCAGCCGCGCATCGTCGCCGTGCCGGACATCGGCAAGCCCGGCTTCGTCACCTCCGTGCGCGGCAAGGACTTCCCGCCGGGAGTGCCGGTGCGGTTCACCTGGAAGCCGGGGATCACCGCGGCGGCGGCGCCGACCGTACCGAAGCCGGACGGCACGTTCATCGGCCAGCTGCTCATCCTCGCCAAGGACCAGACCGGGCCGCGCGTCATCATCGCCAAAGGCCCCGGGTTCTCACCGGTGAAGACCGACTTCCTGGTGGTCAGCGGCACCGTGCAGCCGCCCGACACGGTGACCCGCCGATGATCCACGAGGTCGACGAGGGGCTGCGCCGTCTGCTCGGCGAGTCCGGCCTGGAGGCATCGGGGGTCGAGGTGGTCTTCGACGCTCCCACCCGGGACTGGGCCGCGCGCCGCAGCGCGCCGACGGTCTGCGTCTTCCTGTACGACATCCGCGAGGACGCGAGCCGGCGCGGCAGCGGCGCCGGGGAGGTGTACGACGAGGACGGGCACCTCGTGGCGCGGCGCACCCCGCCACGCTGGTTCGAGCTGACGTATCTGGTCACGGCGTGGGCGAGCCGCCCGCAGGACGAACACCGGCTGCTCTCGCAGGTGCTCGCCTGCCTGGTGGCCACCGACACCCTGCCCGCGCGGCTGCTCACCGGAACGCTCGCCGAGCTCGGCCTGACCGTGGGAGTCGACACCGCCGGGGCGGGGGCCGACGCACCGGCCGCCGCCGATGTGTGGTCGGCGCTCGGCGGGGAGCTGAAGGCGTCGCTCGGGGTGCGGGTGCGGGCGCCGCTCGCCGGGGTGACCACGGCCGTCGCGCCGCCGGTCACCGATGGGCTCGTCGTGCGCTCCGCCGCCCGGCGCGAGGGAGGGGAAGCGGTGCCGGGGCGACGGCTGCGCTACACGGAGACGAGTGATCCGGGCCCGGAGGGCTTCGCCGGCCCGCGCGAACGAGGGGCGGCCCCCACCCGGCGCCGCCGGGGAGACCGCCAGCCGTGACAGACACCACCGACCCGGTCGCCGCCGACCGTCTCACCTCTCAACCGGGCGCCGATGCCGCCGGCCGGCCCGGCATCCAGCCTGACGGTGGGTCCGGTGCCGGTGCCGCCGCTCGGCCTGACGCCGTATCGGCTGCTCGGTCCGGAGCCGATACCGCGGACCGGCCTGACGCTTGGCCCGGCGCTGATGCTGCCGCTGGGCCCGGCGCTCGGCTCGACGCTCCCCGCGAGGCGGATGCCGCCGACCGACCGGCCCCGTCGCCTGACGCCCGACGGGCCGCTCCACCCGAAGCCGATGCCGCCGGCCGACCCGGCACGCTGCCTGACGGTGGGTCCGGCGCCGGTGCTGCCGCTGGGCCCGGCGCCGAAGCCGGATCGGCCGGCGTGGAGCACCTGTGGACGCGGCTTCGGGCGGTCGAGGAGCGGGTGCGGCACGCGGTGGCGGTGCGTCGCGCCGCCGACCCCGACCCCGACGACCCGTACCGGGGCCAGTACCTCACCCCCGAGGCGGCGGCCCGCATCCTGGACGAGCCGGGCGGCCTCGACGTACCCGCCCACGAACCCTGGCATCCGCCGGCCGGTTCCGTCCTCGACGGACTCGCCGGACGGTTCGGCCTGTCCTCGCTGGACTTGGACCTGCTGCTGGTCGCGGTGGCACCCGACCTCGACGCGCGGTTCGAACGGCTCTACGGCTACCTCAACGACGACCTGACGCGCCGCCGGCCCACGGTCGGGCTCGCCCTGGAGCTGTGCGGGCTGGCCGGGGCGGCATCCGCCCGATTCCGGCTCGTCCCCGGAGCGCCGCTGGTCGCGGGTGGTCTGGTGGAGGTCACCGAGCCGGAACGGCCGCCGCTGTCCCGGGAGTTGGTGGTTCCCGACCGGGTCACCGGGCACCTGCTCGGCAGCACGCGGCCCGACGCCCGGCTCGCCGGGGTGCTCGACGAGGCCCGTGAGGACCCGACCGCCGAGGCCGCGGAGGTCCGACGGACGGCGGCCGCGGCCGGGACCGGCGTCGGCCTCGTCCACCTGCGCGGCCGGGGCGGCGACGCCGAGGGCCTCGCCACCGCGGCCCTGCGCGCGGCCGGGCTGCGCCCGCTCGCCCTGGACGCGGTCGCGCTCGCCCGGCGTTCCGGCGACGTACCGGAGCTCGCCCGGACAGCCGCGCTCGAAGCCCGCCTGACTGGTGCCGGGATCGTCCTGGGCCCCTTGGAAGCGCTGCCCGCGGAACCCGCCGAACGGGCCCGAACACTGAGGACGTTGTGCGCGGCGCTGCGGGGGATCCCGCTGCTGACGCACGGTGCCGTCGGATGGGATCCGGCCTGGGCGGCCGACAGTCCCGTCGTCCTGACCGTTCCGTCGCCTTCTCCCGAGCGGCAGGCCGCGCGCTGGCGGCACGCCCTCGACCGGGCCTCCGCTGCCGCCGGTGACGGCTCCGTGACCGGCGACGCCGAGGCGCTCGCCCGGGCGGTCGCCGCACACCGCCTGGACTCCGGGCAGTTGCGCCGTGCCGCCGACGTGGCGGTGCGCACGGCCGCCCTCGCGGGCCGCCCGGTCCGCCCCGACGACCTGCGGACGGCCGTGCGTGCCCAGAACGGCGCCGGACTCGACCGGCTGGCCCGCCGGGTGGAGCCGCAGGTCGGCTGGGACGACCTGGTGCTCCCGCCGACCACCCACCGGCGGCTGCGCGAACTCGCGCTGCGTGCCCGCCATCGCGAGCAGGTGCTAGGGCAGTGGGGCATGCGGCCCGGCGGCGGCCGGGGCCGCGGCGTGATCGCGCTGTTCGCGGGTGAGTCGGGCACCGGCAAGACCATGTCCGCCGAGGTCGTCGCGGCGGACCTGGGCATGGACCTGTACGTGGTGGACCTGTCCACGGTCGTCGACAAGTACGTCGGGGAGACCGAGAAGAACCTCGAGCGGATCTTCACCGAGGCGTCGGCGGTCAACGCCGTGCTGCTCTTCGACGAGGCCGACGCGATCTTCGGCAAGCGCTCGGAGGTGAAGGACGCGCACGACCGGCACGCCAACATCGAGTCGGCGTACCTGCTCCAGCGCATGGAGTCGTTCGACGGGATCGCGGTCCTGACCACCAACCTGCGGGCCAACCTGGACGAGGCGTTCACGCGCCGCCTGGACGTGGTGGCGGACTTCCCCGTGCCCGACTCCGGTCAGCGCCTCGCCCTGTGGGAGCGCTGCCTGGGCGACCGGCTGCCCCGGGCCGGCGACCTGGACCTCGGCTTCTGCGCGGACCGCTTCGAACTGGCCGGCGGCTCGATCCGGGCCTGCGCGGTGACCGCGGCCTACCTCGCGGCGGAGTCCGGGGAGCCGCTCACCATGCGTCAGGTGGTGACGGCGGTCGCGCAGGAGTACCGCAAGCTCGGACGGCTGGTCCTGGAGAGCGAGTTCGGGCCGTACCTGGCGGAGGCCACCGGCGCCTGAGGTGCGGGCCGAGCGGCCCGCACCCGGTCAGTCGGAGTCGATCGACATCGGGTCGTAGTCCGAGTCGGAGCTGCTGCCCTGCGAGCCGAACTGGATGCTGGCGAACGGCTGTCCCGGCGACTGCGGCTGGGAGCCGTCGGACATGTCCACGTCGGACTCGCTGCTGGAACTGGTGTCGCTGTCGGACGCGGGAGCCGGGACGTCGTGCAGCGTGTACGTCACGGCGGGACCGGTGCCGCTCTTGGTCACCCAGCCCGTGGCGATGTACGAGGCGATCAGCTTGTCCCGGCGCTCCTTGGTGATGTCCGAGCGGGTCATTCCCTGCGCATGGGTGTCGGCGGTGCTGGTACCGGCGGCGGGGGGCTTGCCCTGGGCACTCAGGTCCTCGTAGTCCTGGTACGCGAGGAAGGTGGCCTTGTCGCCGGCCAGCGCCTTCAGGGCGAACGCGTCCATCTCCGTCTCGTTCAGCGTCGTCCGGCCCCCCAGCCCGTCCTTCACCGCGGTGTAGAACTCCGCCAGGTCCACCGGGTCCCGGCCCGCCCTGATCAGGTCGTTGATGTCCGGTTCGTTCTCCCAGCTCTTGCTGAGGGTGCCGTTGAGGTAGATGTCAATCTTGGTCGGAACCATCACCCGGCGGTAGTTGCCTTCCGACCCGTCGTAGCTGACCTCGAAACGGAGGTTTCCCCCACCCGCCTTCACCATGTCCTGCTCCATCCGGCGCCACACGCCGGTGCCCTGGTTCAGCGACCACTGGGGGACGATGTTCTCGGTGACATCGCTGCCGCCCACCTCCAGACCCATGACGTGGCCGCGGTCGTAACCCGCGCCGCCGAACAGGTCCTTCCACACCAGGGCCTCGGAGACCCTGTGCTTCTTGGACTTTCCCTGGTAGGCCGCGTGGAACGTCTTGACCGCGATGGGGTTCGGTGCCTGAGCCCGGCCGGCCGTGCCCGTCGGGGTGATGGGACCGGTCACCCTCCTGGGACGCTTGATCTTCAGCTTCTCCGCCGACGGGGCGTTGGGCTTGCTGGGGTGGTAGGTCGCCACCTCCGCGTCCTCCAGCACGGTGGTGCTGGCCCGCTGCACCGTGTCCGCCCGCGCCGCCCCCGCCGTCACGTCCGGCTCCGACCCCGGCAGGCGCTGCACGTCCGGCGCCGGCCCGGACATGACCTTGTGCGCGTTGGCCTCCGCGGCCCGCTCGAAGCGGTCACCCGGATCCGACATCGCGAACCCGTGCCCGGTGTCCGTGCCCGACACCGGACCGTTGCGCTGCTGGACGACATGGGTGAGCTCGTGGGCGAGGGTGTGCTTGTCGCCGCCGCCGTCGCCGAGTACGACATGGCTGCCGGAGGTGTAGGCGCGCGCCCCGATGGCGCGGGCCGAGCGGGCGGCGGAGGCCCCGGTGTGCAGCCGCACGCCGGAGAAGTCGGTCCCGAACCGGGCCTCCATCTCCTGGCGCACCGGCGCGGCGAGCGGTTTGCCGGCCGAGCGCAGAACCTCGTGCACCCCGGTGTCCGGCTGCTGCTCGGGGGCGGGCGTGGTGCGTGCGCGGCGGGCGATCATGGCGGTCGTCACGGCGTTGCCGGCGGCGCGCTGCACCGCGCGGAGCGCGTCGGCGGTGAGCGGGGGCGGCACGGCGGCGCCCCTGGCCGTCTCCCGCCGGGCGGCGGCCGGGCCGGGCGCCGGCTGCCGGTTCTCGGTCCGCTCGGTGCGCGGCCTGGACGTCTGCACCCGCTGCCTCCTTGTCGGCGCACGCCTGCTGCCGCCCCAGTGGACCGCCCGGACGCACTCGGCGTCCAGAGTCGTGCGGGCAGTGCGGGGGCAATCCCGGGTGGCGCTCGGGCGGTTCACGCGGGACTCCGGAAGGCAGCGGTCCTGCCCCCGCCCAGGTCCGCGGGTCTCTGTCCCCCGTCGGAACCGCCGCGCAGACTCGGCCTGGACACAGGTGACTGACCCGCAGGACGCGAAGGAGCGAGCATGCCGACGTACCTCACCCCGGGCGTGTACGTGGAGGAGGTGCAGTCCGGTGCCCGACCGATCGAAGGGGTCGGCACCGCCGTCGCCGCGTTCGTCGGGTTCGCCGAGACCGGCCCGTTCCACGCGCCGACGCTGGTCACCGGCTGGGACCAGTACACCCGGCAGTTCGGCGGCTTCACGGAGGGCACGTACCTGGCCCACGCGGTCTACGGGTACTTCGCCAACGGCGGCGGCGCCGCGTACGTGGTGCGGATCGGCGGCTCCGCCGAGGACGCCTCCGCCCCGGCGGCCGGCGGTGACCGGCGGCGGGGGACCAAGGCGGCGGAACCGGTGCAGCTGGGCGGCTTCCTGGTAGCGGCCCGGTCGGGCGCCTCCGGCGTGTCGGTGGAGATCGCCGACGCCGGCGGCGAGAACCCGCCGGAGGACCGCTTCAAGGTCCTGGTCCGCAAGGGCGACCAAGTGGCTGAGACGTACGAGGCGTCCACCCGCAAGAACGTCAAGGGTTACCTGGTCAACCAGGCCCGCGCCTCCAAGCTGATCGAGGTCACCGAGCAGCAGGACGCCACCCAGAGCCGGCCCGCCAACCAGACCGTGACGCTGGCCGATGCCCCGGCCGCCCCCGCCACGCCCGGCTCCGGCGAGGTGTCCCGTCTCGACCCGGCCGAGTACGTCGGCGACGCCGGTGCCCGCACCGGGTTCGGCGGCCTGGAGACCATCGACGAGATCACCATGGTCGCGGTGCCGGACCTGATGAGCGCCTACCAGCGCGGCGACATCGACGCCGAGGGCGTGCGCACCGTGCAGCTCGCCGTGATCTCGCACTGCGAGCAGATGGGCGACCGGGTTGCCGTCCTGGACACCCCGCCCGGGCTGACCGCCCAGCAGGTGCGCACCTGGCGCAACGACGAGGCGGGTTACGACTCCCGGTACGCCGCCCTCTACTACCCGTGGGTGCGGGTCTTCGACCCGGCCGCCGGACACAACACCACCGTCCCGCCGAGCGGTCACATCGCCGGTGTGTGGGCGCGCAGCGACGCCGAGCGCGGTGTCCACAAGGCACCCGCCAACGAGGTGATCCGCGGCGCGGTGGACCTGGAGCTCCGGCTCAGCAAGGGCGAGCAGGACCTGCTGAACCCGATCGGCGTGAACTGCGTACGGGCCTTCCCCGGCCGGGGCATCCGGGTGTGGGGTGCCCGCACCCTCTCCTCCGACCCGGCCTGGCGCTACCTGAACGTGCGCCGCCTGTTCAACTACCTGGAGGAGTCGATCCTCCTGGGCACCCAGTGGGTGGTCTTCGAGCCGAACGACGACCGGCTCTGGTCGAGCATCCGGCGCAACGTCACGGCGTTCCTCACCGAGGAGTGGCGCCGGGGCGCGCTGTTCGGCCGCACCGCCGAGGAGGCGTTCTACGTGAAGTGCGACCGCGACAACAACCCGCAGGAGTCCATCGACCAGGGCCGCGTCGTCTGCGAGATCGGCGTCTCGCCGGTCAAGCCCGCGGAGTTCGTGGTGTTCCGGCTGGCCCAGTTCTCCGACAGCACCAGCCTCATCGACGAGTGACCCGCGGGTCAGGCAAGGATAGGTGACAGACAGTCATGGCAACGGGCGATGCTCTTTCCACCCACGTCTTCGGCGTGCAGCTCGGTGGCTACCTGGTCGAGTCGATCCAGGAGATCAGCGGGCTGACCGTCGAAGAGGATGTCGTCGAGATCAAGCAGGTCAGCGCGGAGGGCAAGCAGATCATCCGCAAGCAGCCCGGCGGCCGGCAGGCGGGCGAGATCACGATCACCCGGGGACTCGACCAGAGCAGCGAGTTCACCAACTGGATCAAGGAGACCCTGAACAACGGCGCCGTGAACACCGCGCGGCAGAACCTCACCATCGAGATCAAGGACTCCGAGGGCACCACGGTCCGCCGTATCCAGCTGATGCAGGGCTGGGCCTCCAAGTGGGAGGGGCCGGCCCTGAAGGCGGGCGAGTCGTCCGCGGCCACCGAGTCCGTCACGATCGTGTTCGAGGAGATCATCGTCGAATGAGGCGCCGTACGGTGACGGCGGGCAACCTGGAGGAGATCCTCCAGGTGACGGCGCCCGCCCAGGCGACCGAGCAGGCGGCGGCACAGCCGGCCGCCGTCCCGCCGCCACGGGAGGACCACGGGCTGCGCACCGAGTTCGAGTTCGAACTGCCGCGCGGATACGTCGACGAGGCGGGCACGGTGCACCGCCACGGGGCGATGCGCCTGGCCACCGCTCGTGACGAGCTGCGGCCCCAGATCGACCTGCGGGTCAAGGAGAACCCGGCGTACCTGAGCGTGGTGCTGCTGAGCCAGGTGATCACCCGGATCGGCACCATCACCGATGTGCACGTCGGGGTCGTGGAACGGATGTACGCCACAGACGTCGCCTTCCTCCAGGACTTCTACCGCCGCGTCAACAGCGAGGGCCACACCCGCGCGGCGGTGACCTGCCCGCACTGCGAGGGCGGCTTCGAGGTCGACCTCTCGGGTGGGCGCCTGGGGGAATCGTGACGTACGCCCTTCCCCGGCTCCGGGAGGAGATCGCGTACATCGCCTATCACTTCCACTGGCCACGCGAGGAGATCCTCGACCTGACCCACGGCGAACGCCGACAGTGGGTGGCCGAGATCGCCCGCATCAACACCCGCGTGAACGAAGGCGGTTGAGCACATGGCATGGCGGGACAGGCTGCGCCGCCGGGCCGCCGGACAGTTCGCCGCGGACTCTGCGCGGCGTACGGAGGACTCCGGTTCGGGTTCTGCCGCGCCCGGCGCCCCGGGACCCGCCGTGCCCGGGGACTGGGACGGCGGTTGGCGTCGCACCGCGGCGCCGGAACTCACCGTCTCCCGTGCCCCGCTCGGCGTCAGCGACGGCCTCGCCTTCCGGGCGGGCCTCGCCGCCTGGCAGAACCCGTCGTTCGACAGCGGCCTCGGCCACGCCCTGCTGCCCACGGCCCCGACCGGCCTGGTGCGCGGCGTCACTCGCCCGGCCGCACCGCAGCCCACCCACACCGGCGGAGGGCCGCTGCTGCTCCGGGCGCTTCGGCCGGAGGGGGCGGACGGGGCGCGGGACGGTACACCGGACGCCGGGACGTCGAACGGTGCGGCCGGGCCGTCGGATGCCCCGCCACCGCAGGTCTCGCGCCGGACGCGTCCGGGGGTACGGCCATCCGGCCCCGCGCGGGCCGCTTCGGTTGCGTCCGGCACGGTCTCGTCCGGCTCGGTCCCGTCCGGCTCGGGGTCCCCCGCCGCACGGCCTTCCCGCAGCGGCTCCGGCGGTGGGGGGTCGGCGAACAGGGCCTCCGGGTCAGAGCCCGCGGTGGCCCGTCCCGGCGACAACAGCGCTGCGGAGCAGGGCCGTTCGGGCGGGGTTCCTCGGGCTCGGGGCATCGCGTCCGCGGATTCCCCCGCCGTGCTCTCCCCTTCGTCACCCTCCGTCCAACGGGCCGTGGAGCCGGGCTCCGGGCCGGTCGTGGCCCCCGACGACACCGGCCGCGAGCCGGCCGCTCCGGGGATTCCGCTGGTACGGCGTGTGTCGGTGGTCCCGGGCGCAGCCGCCGACGGGGCCGTGGTCCGGCCTGCTTCCGGTGAGAACGCCCCGCGGGCACGATCCGGCGGTCCCGAGCCCCACTCCGGGGGCGCATCCCGGCCGAGGGCCGGCTCCGAGGGCCGTACGCCTTCCGGCCCGCCCGTCCAACGCGCCGCTGAGGGGACGACGGGGACACGGTCCGCCCAGAGACGTGACCTGCCGGAGGCATCCCGTGCCTCCGGCGCCGACGTGTCCCGTCCGGCCGTCCGGCTCCGCCGGGTGGGGCCGACCCTGACCGTCGCCCGGCGCCCGGCCGGACCCGTGCGCCGCGTCCCCGCACTGCGCCCCGCCACCACTCCGGCTCCCGGCAACGGCACGGTCCCTGACGCACCCGGCGCCCCCGCACCGGCCGGGACGATTGCGCGCTCGGCCGCCCCCGCACAGGGCGCGGCCACCCGCGCGCCCCTCGGTGCCCCGCTAAGTGAACTGCCCTCTACGGCAGCCCCGTTGACGGATACCGTCCCCGTGCCGGGTGCCGCCGCCGCGTCCGGTCCGGCGCTTCCCGTCCTCCAGCGCCGCGCGGAAGGCACGGCCGGCACCCCGGGCCCGTACGACGACAGGGCGAAGGGAACGGCTCACGGCACCTCGGACGGCCCCGCCGCACCGGCCGACACCCCGCACCGGCCCCCCGCCCGCACCGGGGCACGCGCGCGCGGCGGCCTGGGCGCACCGCTGTCCGCGCTGCCGCCGAGCGCCGACCTGCCGGGCTCCACGGCGTCCGGCCCGGATGTCCAGCGCGCCGCGGTACGACAGGACCGGGGACCCGGAGTCGCTCCGGTGCCGCCCACGACGGATCGCGAACGGACGACCACCGAGTCCGTGTCCCCCGCGACGGGAGGAAGCGGGGCGGACGCGCCGCTGCTGGGGGCTGGTGACGTGCAGCGCCGTCTCGCAGCCGAGCCTTCCGGCGGGAGCACCACGGAGCCCGGCCCCGCGCATCATGGAAGCGGGCCCGCCACGCCGCTGGTGACGCCGTCCACGGTCACCGCGTCCCAGGGCCAGGCACCGGCAGGCGCCGCAGGAGACGCGCGACGACCCGGCACGGCGTCCGGCGGGCCGGGCTCCGGCGGGCAGCGGCCCCTGAGTGGCCGTGACGAAGTCAGCTCCGGTCCGGCAGCGCCCCAAAGGGGCGCGGGACTGCGTACCTATGCGGCTCCGCCACGGGGCGCGACCAGCCACGACGGCGCCGCAGAGGCCCGACGACCCGTGGCGGCACCAGCAGCGGAGCGCTCAGGCACGGCCGCCGCGGGCCCGGTCGTCGTCGTCCGGGCCGTGACCGAAGCCACGTCAGGCGCCTCGGACGCCCGGACCCCCGGCGCGGCCGGCCCGCACCCTCTCACTGTGACCCACTCCGCAGTGCGCTCCGCCCCAGCGGCGCCCCGCACCCTCTCGCTGCTCGCAGCGCGCCCGCTCACCCTGAACACCCGGGCCCCGGAAGGGGTGGCACCGCCCGCCGGGCCCCGCTCCGGCGACCGTCCCGTGGTGGCGGCGCGCTGGCCCGGCACACCGGCTGCCGCCCGGACCGCCCCGGCACAGCCGGCCGCCTCCCACTCCGGCGCACCGGCCGCCCTCCAGGGCAGCTCCGTGCCGCCCGCCGTGGCGCCCGTGCGGCCGACGCCGGGCAGGTCCGCGGCCGCCCCGGCGACGCCGCGGATCCAGCGGGCCGCGACCGTCCGCCCCGGGCCGATGGACTCGGGCGAGGGAAGCACCGGCTCCGTGAACTCCGTTCAACGCGTCCCGGTCGTCCGGCCCGCGCCGCCCCACCGGGAGACACCCGGGCCCGGGGCGCTCGCCCAGGCCGCCGCCGCACCGGCGAGTTCCCTGCCGGTGACCGCCCCGCAGGGGCCGCCGCTCACGGACCGCCCGCCGGCCGCGTCGGCACCCCCACCGGCACCGGTGGGGCCTGTCCCTGTTGTCCGGCGGGCCACCCCGGTCCAGCGCGACGTCTCCCGCGCCGGTGGCGCCGTACCCAAGGGCGCACCGGCCAAGGCGGTACCGACGCGCGGCCGACCGCGGCCGGCCTCCGCGTCCGCCACGTCGTCCGTCTCCGGCAAGAGCCCCTCCCAGCGCGCGGCGCCACCGCAGGATCCCGGCCTCGACCTGGACGACCTGGCGCGGCGTCTGCTCGACCCGGTGGCCCGGCTGCTGCGCGCCGAACTGCGGCGCGGCCGGGAACGCACGGGCCGCCCCCACGACGGACGCCGCTGAGGCCACGGAACGGATGGGGCCACGGAACGGATGAGGCCACGGAACGGATGAGGCCATGGAACGCATGAGGCCACGGAACGGATGACGGACGAATGACGGACAGCATCTTCGCGACGAGCGTGTTCTTCCGGCTCGCGATCGGCGGCAACGACCTGGGCGCCTTCCACACCTGCTCCGGCATGGGCGCCGAGGTCGAGATGGAGAGCTACGCCGAGGGCGGCAACAACGGCTTCACCTGGCAGCTGCCCGGGCGCGTGAGCTGGTCGAACATCACGCTGACCCGGCCGGTCACCGCGGACACGGCGAAGATCGGCCGCTGGCTCGACGAGACGCTGAAGCGGGTGGAGCCCAAGGACGGCGAGATCGTGGCGCTGAAACCGGACCTGACCCGGATCATCGGCTGGCAGGTGTTCGGGATCGTCCCGGTGCGCTGGCAGGGGCCGTCCTTCGACCCCTCCAGCTCGGAGCCGGCGGTGGAGACCCTGGAGATCGCCCACGAGGGCCTGCGCCCGTCCTGACACAGCCTCGGCTCTCCACCCTCGCTTTCCACCCACGTATCCGCCCCCGAAAGGAAGTCCCGGCATGTCCCCAGCGGTCCGCTCCAGCCGGGCCAGGGCCCAGCTGACCCTGAAGGAGCCCCCCGCTTCGGTCGGCGCGAAGCCCGGCGGGACGATCGCCCGGCTCGACCTGCAGTTCAACCCCTCCACCCTTCAGCTGAGCAAGTCCACCGAGTGGCGGCGCTCGCCGTCCCGGATGGCGGGGCAGTCGGCGCTGCCCGAGTTCGTCGGCAGCGGCCCGCGCGAGCTGAGCCTCGAGGTGTTCCTGGACGCCACCGCCACCCACGACAACTCCGTGGAGCAGGCGGTGGAGAAGCTGATGAAGGCGTGCGTGCCGACCCCGGCCAGCCTGGGCCGCAAGAAGCCGGCCAGTCCCTGGGTGCGGTTCGAGTGGGGCACCGCGCGGACGACCTCGTTCGACGGGGTGCTCTCCAGCCTGTCGGTGACGTACACGCTGTTCGACGTGGACGGCAAGCCACTGCGGGCCACCTGCGCGCTGTCGATCGAGGAGGCGAGCGTCGACCCGCCGGGCCAGAACCCGACGTCCGGGGCACGCACCGCGCGCAGCACGCACACCGTGGTGGCGGGCGACAGCCTGGCCCTGCTGGCCTGGCGGGAGTACGGCGACGCGACGGCCTGGCGGGTCATCGCGGAGGCGAACGGAATCGACGACCCGATGGCGCTCGTGCCCGGCACCGAACTGGTGGTGCCGGGGCTGCGGGACGCGGGCGGTGAGGAGGAACGGTGACCACACCCGAGGCACGGGGCGGCCGGTCGTTCGCGGCGGACCCGGTCATCGAGACGCCGGCCGAACTTCCGCCGGTCTGGGCCGCCCAGCTGGTGAGCTGCGTGGTGGACGAGAACGTGGGCCTGCCGGACGCGGCACAGCTGACCTTCCGCGACCCCGACCACGAGTTCCTCAGGGCGGCCGGCATCACCATCGGCACCCCGCTTCGGGTGTCGGTGGTGACCGTGTCCGGGCAGGCCCGCGAGCGGCTGTTCGACGGTGAGGTGACGGCCCTTGAGGTGGACCGGGACCGCACGGGCTCGTTCACCGTGGTGCGCGCCTACTCCAAGGCGCACCGCCTCCAGCGGGGCCGGAAGGTCGTGGCGTACCGGAACATGACGGCGGCGGCGATCGTCCGCAAGGTCGCCGCCGGGGCCGGGCTGGCCTGCGGGACCGTGGAGGCCGCGCCGGTCACCTACCAGCAGCTCTCGCAGCCGAACGTGTCCGACTGGGACTTCCTGCAGTACCTGGCGGCCGAGAGCGGCGCCCAGGTGCGCGTCGACGACAAGGGGCTGCTCCAGTTCACCCGGCCGCGGAAGGCGTCCGGGGCGCCCGCGCCGTCGACCCCGGCCACCCGGAACCCGATGGTGCTGGAGTACGGGCGGAACCTGCTGGCGCTGCGGGCCTCGCTGTCGGCCGCGGACGGCGCGTCCCAGGTGGAGGTGCGCGGCTGGGACGTCACCACGAAGCGGCCGCTGGTGGCCCGGCAGCCGTCGGTGACCAGTGACACGGTGGTACCGGGCCTGAGCCCGGCGTTCGCCGCCCGGTTCGGCAAGTCGGCCAAGTTGACGGTCACCGACACCCCGTACCGCACCCAGGCCGAGACGACGGCGGTCGCCGACGCCCTGGCCGCTGAAGTCAGCGCGGGTTTCGGGGAGCTGGAAGCGGTCGCCGAGGGAAACCCCCGGCTGCGGGCGGGCAAGCCGGTGGCGCTCGGCAACGTCGGGCAGGCGTTCTCGGGCAAGTACACGGCGACGGCGGTGCAGCACGTCCTGGAGCCGCACGGCGGGTACCGGACGACGGTGTGGGTCAGCGCCAGCCCGGACCGCTCCCTGACGGGTCTGGTGACGGGCGCCAACGCGCCGAGCCGTGGACCGCGCATGCCGGGGCTGGCGATCGGCGTGGTGACGGACGTGCGCGAGCCGGGCGGCGCCGAGAGCGGCGCGGTGAAGCTGAAGTTCCCCTGGCTGGACGACACGTACACCACCGACTGGGTGCGTACCGTGCAGTGGGGTGGCAAGGGCGGCGGAGGCGTGGTGAGCCCCGAGGTCAACGACGAGGTCCTGGTGGGCTTCGAACAGGGCCTGCTGGACAGCCCGTACGTCATCGGAGGGCTCTACAACGGCGTCGACAAGCCGTCCCCCCACGACGTCCCGCTGATCGACCAGACGACCGGGAAGGTCAACCGCCGCTCCATCGTGTCGCGTTCGGGGCACCGGGTGGAGCTGCTCGACGCGAGGGCTCCGGGGCGCTCCGGGGTGCGGCTGACGACCGGTGACGAGCGCCTCGAAGTGTTCCTGGACGACCGGCGGGACCGGATCGAGCTGACGGTGTACGCCAGGGGCCGGCAACCCCTCACCTCCGTCCTGCTCGACAAGCAGGGCATCACCCTGGACGCGGGACGGGGCGACGTGAGCGTGTCGGGCCGCAACGTGGACATCCAGGGCAGGGTCGGGGTGAAGATCGGCGGCCGTTCGGTGAGCGTCACCGGCAGCTCGGACGTCACCGTCGACGGCGGTCTGCTGGGCGTCCTCAAGGCCAAGCTCATCCGGATCAACTGACCCCTGTCCCCTAACTGCCGTAAGGAGCGCCGCATGCCGGCCGCAGCCCGTACCGGTGACCCCACCAACCACGGTGGCCGGATCGCCACCCCGCCGCCCGCCGCCGCCCGGGCAGTGGCGACCGTGCTGATCGGCGGCCGCCCCGCCGCCGTCGTGGGCAGCCTGCACGTCTGCCCGATGCCACCGCACGCGGCCACGGGGCCGGCCAACGTGATCCTGCCCAACCCGGCCGCGGCCGCCGCGGGCACGGTCCTCATCGGCGGGTTGCCGGCCGCGCGGGCACGCGACCAGACCGCGTGCGGCGCGATGGTCCTGACCGGCGCCCCGAACGTCCTGATCGGGGGCGTGTGATGAGCGAACGGTTCATCGGGCGCGGCTGGGCCTTCCCGCTGCGGGTCGGGCCCACCGGCGGCATCGCCATGGTCGAGAAGGACCGGGAGATCGAGGAGGCGATCCGCCTCGTGCTCGGCACCGCGCCCGGCGAACGCCCCATGCGCCCCGAGTTCGGCTGCGGCATCCACGACTACGTCTTCGCCCCCGGCGACGGCGCCACCGCGGGACGCATCGCGCAGCAGGTGCGCGAGGCCCTCGAGCGGTGGGAGCCGCGCATCGCGGTGGACGACGTGGTGGTCGCCTTCGACTCCATCGAGGACGGCACGCTCTACATCGACGTGCACTACACCGTGCGTTCCACCAACGACCGGCGCAACCTGGTCTTCCCCTTCTACACGATCCCCTCCGAGGAGGGGGCCGAGGAAATGGTCGCCGACTGATGGCCCTGCCCTCCCCGAACCTGGACGACCGGCGGTTCCAGCAACTCGTCGACGAGGCGAAACGGTACGTGCAGCAGCGCGCCCCGGAGTGGACCGACCACAACGTCTCCGACCCGGGTGTCACCCTGATCGAGACGTTCGCCTACCTCGTCGACCAGTTGCTGTACCGGCTGAACCGGGTCCCGGACAAGAACTACACCGCGTTCCTCGACCTGTTGGGCATCCGCCTGTTCCCGCCGGCCGCGGCCGTGGCCGAGGTCGACTTCTGGCTGTCGGCGCCGCAGCCCGACACGGTGGTGCTGCCCGCGGGCACCGAGGTGACCACCGCGCGCGGTGAGACCGACGAGGCCGTGGTGTTCACGACCACCGACGAACTGCGCATCGTGCCCAGCGAGTTGACGCGCCTGGTGTCCGCGTACCGGACCGGTGACCAGACCGACCGGACCGGGACGCTCGCCGAAGGCCGCGACATACCCTGCTTCCAGGCGGCACCGGAGCCGGGTGACGCGCTGCTGTTCGGCCTGCCGACGGCGGTGCCGCGCTGCGTCGTCGCGGTGCGCCTGGACAGCCGCGTGGAGGGCGTCGGCGTGGACCCGCGCCAGCCCCCGCTCGTGTGGGAGGCGTGGGACGGCGGCGGCTGGCGGATGTGCGAGACCGGCACGGACACCACCGGCGGGCTGAACCGGCCGGGCGAGGTCATCGTGTACGTACCGGCCGGGCACACGGCGTCGGTGATCGGCGGGACCCGGGCCGGCTGGCTGCGCTGCCGCGTCACCGAGGCGGAGCCGGGCCAGCCGTTCTACTCGGAGTCCCCGACGGTACGCGAGGCGGCGGTGTTCACCGTGGGCGGCACCATGTCCGTCGAGCACGCCGAGACCGTGACCGACGTACCGCTCGGCACCTCGGAGGGGGTCGCGGGACAGACGTTCCGGCTCGGCCGCCCGCCCGTCCTCCTCGATGGCGAGCCCCCCGTGGTGGAGGTGTCCTCGGCCGAGGGATGGCAGCGCTGGGAGGTGGTGGAGCACTTCGGCCGCTCCGGGCCGGCCGACCGGCACGTCCGCGTGGACGCCACCACCGGCGAGTTCGGTTTCCCCCCGGCGCTGCGCGAGCCGGACGGCACGATGCGGCAGTGCGGCGCCGTGCCGCCCAAGGGCGCCCAGGTGCGGGTGGCCCGCTACCGCACCGGTGGCGGCCCGGCCGGCAACGTCGCCCGCGGCGCGATCTCCGTGCTGCGCAGCTCCGTTCCGTACGTCGCCCGGGTCACCAACCGGGAGGCGGCGCGCGGAGGTGTCGCCGGAGAGACCGTCGAGAACGCCAAGTTGCGGGCGCCGGACGCACTGCGGATGCAGGAGCGCGCGGTGACCGCCGAGGACTACGAGATCATCAGCCGCCAGGCGGCGCCCTCGGTGCGCCGGGTCCGGTGTCTGCCCGCCGCGGACGGTGCGGGCGCGGTGCGGGTCCTGGTGGTGCCGGACGCGGTGTCCGACGAGGGCGACGACCGGCTCCGCTTCGAGCAGCTGATCCCCTCCGACCAGGTGCTGGAAGCGATCACCAACAGCCTCGACGAGCGGCGCCTGATCGGCACCCGCCTCGTGGTGGAGCCGCCGGTCTACCAGGGCGTCACCGTGGTGGCACGGCTCGCGGCGGCGCCGGGCGACACCGACCGGGTACGGGACGCCGCGCTCGCCGCGCTGTTCCGGCACCTCAACCCGCTGGTCGGCGGCCCGGACGGCACGGGCTGGCCCTTTGGGCGACCGGTCCAGTACGGCGACGTCTTCGGCGTACTCCAACGCGCCACCGGCAGCGCGCTCGTGGAGGAGATCCGCCTCTTCCCCGCCGACCCGATCACCGGTCGGCGCGGCGCGCCGACGGACCGCGTCGACGTGGCCGCGGGCGCGCTGGTCTTCTCCTACCAGCACCAGGTCGTCGTCACGGCTGCCGAGCCGGGGGTAGGAGGATGAGCCGCGCCGCCGTACCCGGCCTGCCGAGCAGGTACCCGATCGGCGGGCAACTGCCGGCCCTGTACACCGACGACGACTTCGCGCAGCGGTTCACCGCCGGTCTCGACACCGTCCTCGCCCCGGTGTTCGCGACCCTCGACAACCTGCCCGCCTACCTCGACCCACGGGTGACGCCGCCCGACTTCCTGGCCTGGCTGGCGTCGTGGGTGGGCGCCGCCGACGACCCGCAGTGGCCCGAGGAGCAGCGCCGCGAGGCGGTCGTCCGCGCGGTGGAACTGCACCGGTGGCGCGGCACCAGGCGGGGCCTGGTCGAGGGCCTGCGGCTCGCGCTCGGCGTGCACGCCGAGGTGACCGGGGACGGCGGCGCGGCGTGGTCGAGCACCGCCGGTGCCGACCTGCCGCCGGAGCCCTCCGGCGAGCCCCTGGTCCGGGTGTGGCCGGGCCGCGCGGCACGGGTGGACCCGGACCGGGTCCGCGAGATCGTCCGGGCCATGTGCCCGGTGCACACCATCTGCCGGGTGGAGGTCCTGCCCGGCCCACCCGCCGACGAAGGGAGGTGACGCCATGCGCGCGTGTCCCTCGTGCGGGGCGTCCAACGGCTCCACGGACGACTTCTGTGGCAACTGCGGTGCGTACCTGGGCTGGTCGGACACCGGGCCGTCCCGGAGCACGCCCGCGCAGCCCCCGGAAGCACCGGACCCCACCCCACCGGACTCCACCCCGCCGGACCTCCCCCCGCCCGACGCCACCCCGGCGTCCGCACCACCCCCGGCGGACGAGCCCGAGTCCGCCGCGCCTGGCCGCACCTCGTCGTCGCGCAGCCGGCTGACGGGCCGTAACCGCAGCGAGGCGAGGGCGGCGAGCGCGACGAACGCCGCCGGCTCACGCCCCGGCGACGACGAGGGCGCCGGGGCCGCTGCCGGCCCGGACGCGCGTACGAACCCTCCGTCCCGGGCCGACGATGCCGGTACCGAGCCCGCTGCTTCTGCGCAGCGCTCCACCACCAGCGACGACGAGGCCTCCCGCACCGACGGGACGCCCCGCGGCGGCGAGGGCACCCGCACCGCTGACGCTCCCCCCACTGCGACCCCCGTGTCCGCGTCGTCCCCCAGGCCTCCCGGGTCCGGACCCGCCGCGTCCGGACCCGTCGCGTCCGGATCCGGGGCACAGCCACCGCGACCGCCGGCCACACCACCCGCCCACACCCCGGCCACCCGCGACATCACAGGTCCTCGAACCCCCGCCGCCCCCACCCCCGAGGCGTCGGCTCCCGACCCGATACAGCCCGTACGCCCCGCGAAGCCGGTCGCCCCACGCCCCGTCGTTCGACCCGTGGCGGAGCCGGACGAAGGGGCGGGGACGCCCTGCCCCGCCTGTGGCACACCCAACCCGCCGGGCCGCCGGTTCTGCCGGCGCTGCGCGACCGAGCTGAACTCCACCACGAAGCCCGCCCCGCTGCCGTGGTGGCGGACCGTGTGGCCGCTGCGCCGTCGGGTGCGGGCGGGCTCGGGCCGAGCGGTCCGGCTCCTGGTGATCCTGGCCGTGGTGGTGGCTCTGTGCGCGGGCGGTCTCCTGCTGCTGCCGGCCGGACGCGCCCTGGTCGAGGACACCCGGGACAAGCTGGGCAAGCCGAAACCCGTGACCCCGGTGAACATCGAGGCGAGCGCCGAGGTTCCCCGGCACCCGGCGACGAACACCACGGACGGGCTGAACAACCGCTACTGGGGTGCGCCCGCGTCGGGTGCTTCGGTGACCTACACCTTCCGCAAGCCGTTCCGGCTGGTCGACCTGATCATCACCAACGGCGCGTCCGTGTCTCCGGAGGACTACGCCCGCCAGGCCCGCGCGCTCCAGCTGGACCTGGAGGTGACGACGCAGGACGGCAAGCAGCAGCACAAGGAGATCACCCTCAGTGACAAACCGGGCCCGCAGACGATTCCCACCGGGATCAGCGACGCGAAGACGGTACGCCTGGTCCTGCGCTCGCCCGTCGGCCTGGCTCCGGGCCGGCACCTCGCCCTGGCGGAGGTGGAGTTCTTCCAGCGAAGCTGACCCGGCGGCACGTGCCGGGTGCGAAGGGTTCTACGACGACTGATCCGTCGGCTGCCCCGTGGTCCGGCGGGCCTGGCTCCGGCGGTCGTACGCTCCCTGTGCCGCCTCCCGCAGCCGCAGATAGAAGAGGTTGTCCGGGCTGGTCTGCCACATGTGCAGATAGATCAGCATCTGGTTGAGCACGGTGTCGTACTCGACCAGGGTGCCGGACGCGTCTCCGGCCGCCCTGCCCCAGCCGATCAGGCGCTCCTTCTGCGCGGCGGTGATCTTGCCCGCCTTCTCGTAGGACTCCGCGTACCGCTCCAGCTTGTGCGGCTGAGCGCCATAGCCCAGCTTTTCCTCCAGCATCGCTTGCTGGAATTCGTCGAACTCGGGGTTTCCGGCCAAGGCCGCCTTCAGATCACTGAGCGCCCGCTTGCGCTCCGTCGCCAGCGCCGCGACCTCCTCATCGGTCGCCCCGGACTGCACCAGCTCCATCACCGGGCTGCTGCCGAACGCCTGATGGGCCGCGACATGGGTCAGCTCGTGGGCGATGTGCCCCAGCAGGAAGGAGGTGCCACCCCTGGTCTGGGTGTCGACGTTGAACGTGTACGCAGGGCCGCCGCCGTCGGTGGCCGGGTCGAGCTTCATGCCCGGCATGCCGCCCCGCGGGTACTGCATCACCGTCACGAGGGGCACCACGGCCATCAGTTCCCCGATGATGACGCGTGTCTCCTCAGGCAGTACCCGGTCCTCGCGGAGCGCCCCCAGCTTCTGGACGAACTCGCCCATCATCGCGTGGAACCGATCCGCGGGGATGGCCTGGGCCGCCTTCTGGGCCTCACCGGCCGGACCCCGGATGTCGAGGTCCGGGTTCGTCCCCTCGCTCATCATGCGGTCGAGTTCGGTCAGCAGGTCCCGGAAAACCGCCTCGGGGTCCAGCTGCCCCTGTGCCGCTTGGGCCTGCTGGCCGAGTTGCTCGGTGCCCCTGACGCGCGAACCGCCCTCGGCCTTGTGGGTGGCGTAGTCGCTGCACGCCCTGACGATGTCCTTGAGGGCGAGCAGCCGGGCGCCCTGTCTGGCGTCCGGCAGGGCGTAGAACGCCCTGAGCGCCTTGTCCACCCTGGTGATCTCGGAACGGCCACGCAGTCCGGACGCCGCCGTGCTCTGCTTGAACTCGCCCTCGGTCATCATCCGGGACACCGTGATCATCTGCGCCACGGCCGTATTGCCCGCGGTGCTTTGCAGTGCCGCGAGCGTGCGAGGGCCACGGCTGTTCCGTACAGAGGACGCGGGCGGCGCGCTGTGTGCCTGCCCGGGGATCTCATGGCTACGCATGGAGCCACGTTAGGCGGGCGGGGCCGCCGGCCCCAGGGACGGAAGGGCACGGTGGGGGCAGCACACCTTGCCCGTCACCGCGCGGCCCGGCACAAACCCTGGGCCCGACCCGCTTCACCATGCGCACCCACTCCGGCAAGTCTTTACCGAAGCGTAACTTATCGAGGCGCTACTGGATTTAACTAACGGTGCTAGTTTTTCGCGCACCCTGCAACGAAGCAGCGCGAGGAGTGCACTGTGAGCCGCTACAGAAGCCGTCCGCGTTCCACGTCCAACCGCCTGACCGCCGCCGCGATCGCCGCTGTGGCCTGCGTCTGTGTCGGCGCGACCCCCGTCGGCGCCGCCACCGGGACCGACACGGAACCTGTCGTGTCCCGGGGAGTCACCATCCCGGCCTTCTACACCCCGCCCGCCCGACTGCCCGCCGCCAACGGCGCCTTGATCCGGCAAGAGCCCTTCCCTCTGGGACTCTCGCTGCCCGGCCTCGACGGCCGCCCCCTGCCCGGCACGGCCACCCGCCTGATGTACAAGTCCACCGACTCGAGCGGCAACCCCGTCGCGGTGACCGGCGCCTACATCGAGCCGTCGGCGCAGTGGAAGGGCGCCGGGCCCCGCCCCCTGGTGGCCGTGGCCTCGGGGACCATGGGCCAGGGCGACCAGTGCGCGCCCTCGTTCGCCCTGCAACACCCGCTCACCGTCAACGGGGAGACGCTGTCCGTCGGCTACGACAACCTGGCGATCTACCGTCTCCTCCTCACCGGAGCGGCCGTCGTCGTCACCGACTACGTCGGCCTGGGCGCCACCGACCGTCTGCACACCTACGTCAACCGCCTGGACGAGGCGCACGCGGTGCTGGACGCCGTCCGCGCGGCGCGCGCCCTCCCCGGCACGTCCCTCACCTCGGGCTCCCGCATCGGCCTGTACGGCTACAGCGAGGGCGGCGGCGCCAGCGCGTCGGCGGCCGAACTCCAGCCCACCTACGCGCCCGACGTCCAACTGGCCGGCACCTACGCGGGCGCGCCGCCCGCCAACCTGACCGCGGTCATGAAGGGGATCGACGGAAGCGCCCTGGTCAGCGCCCTGGGCTGGGCGATCAACGGCTTCTCCCAGACCTACCCCGACGTGCGCAGCGTCACCGAGGCGAACCTCAACGACGCCGGACGCAAGGCTCTCGCCGACACGTCGACCATGTGCGTCGGTGAGGCCGTCATCGGCTACGGCTTCACCCGGAGCACGGCGTGGACGACCAGCGGCAAGTCCATCGCCGACATCATCGCCGCCGAACCCCGCGCCCAGGCCGTCCTCGACGATCAGCGCATCGGGACGCTCAAGCCGGCCGGTCCGGTCCGTGTGGCCACCGGCATCAACGACGACATCGTTCCGCACGGCCAGGCCCGTCAGTTGGCCGTGGACTGGTGCCGCAAGGGCGGCAACGTCACCTACGAAGCCGTCGAACTGCCCAACCTCGGCGACAGGATCCTCACCAACCACCTCGCCCCCCTCCTCACCGACCAGGGAGCGGCGATCTCCTGGCTCACCGACCGTCTGGAGGGCGAACCGACCGGGTCCAACTGCTGGACGATGCCCTTCCAGCCCTGATGGCGTCATCCGGCGGCCCGCCCGCCGTGGCGGGCGCTCCCGCCCGCGCTCAGCCCGTCCGCCAGGCCGACTCGAGGGCCGTCCGGTTGGCGCGCAGAAGATCGTCCAGGTCCGTCTCGTAGAGCGAGTCCGGCACGTCGTCGGAGAAGATCTCCAGGACGCAGGGGCCGCGGTAGCCGGTGTCGTGCGCGGCGTGCAGCAGTGGGCCGACCGGGATGTCGCCGGTGCCGACCGCGCGCCGGTCCATCCGCGAGCGGGGTGTGCGCCAGTCGCTGGCCTGGAGCAGGAACAGGCGGTCGGGAGCGTCGCCGAGGCCGGTGACGAGGTCCGGGTCCTGCCACAGGTTCCACAGGTCGAGGCAGACGCCCACGTTCTCGCGGTCGACCTCCTGGACGATGTCGAGCGCCTGCCGGTAGGTCCAGATGGCGGTCTCCGCGTTGAGCAGGACGGGATTGAGGGGTTCCAGCGCGATCCGTACGCCGTGGTCGGCGGCGATGTCCGCCAGTTCGCGGTGGTGGGTGACGACCTGGCGGATCGCCTCGTGCAGGTTTCCGTCGGGCGCCGGCCCGGTGTTGGTGACGAAGACCGCGCCCGGGGCGAAGGGTGCGATCAACTCCACGCTGCGGCGGAAGCGGGCCAGCCGGTCACGCCGACCGGCGGGGTCCGGCTGGGTCTCGCTGGGGAACACGGTCCGTACGAGGGGCTGGACCGAGCTGATCGGCAGTCCCGTCTCGGCGACCGAGGCGAGTTGTGTCTTGGCACGGTCGTGGTCGTCGTGGAGCTTGGTCTCGCACAGCTCCATCGCTTCGACGCCGAGTCGGGAGTAGTGCGCCAGGTCCTCCTCGAAGGACCAGGGCATGGTGGTGAACTGGTTGACGCCGTAGGGGAACGGGAACGGGAACGGGGGCGTGGGGCTGTTCATACGAGTACTTCCGTGTCGTTCCTGCTGTCGGTCAGGAAGCCGGTGACCGTCCGCTGGAACCTCTCCGGCTCGTCGAAGAACGGCGCGTGGCCGCTGTGCTCGAAGAAGACGGTCCGGGCGTCCGGGAGCGCCTCGCCGACCCAGGCGGGGCCCTGCCAGGGGAAGACCTGGTCCTGACGGGCCACTAGGACCAGGCTGGGCAGCCGGATCGTGGGCAGCAGGTCGCGCCAGTCGTGGCGGGTGTGGTCGGCCATCAGCGCGTTGCGTGCGTACGGGGGTGACTTGGCCATCTCGGCCAGCAGCAACTCCCGCTCCTGCGGAGTGGGTTCGCTCGCGAAGATGGTGTCGATCTGGTCCTCGTCGAAGGCCGGGGGATCGCAGGTGAGCTGCGTCTGCAGGGCGGCCAGGGAGGGCTCGTCGTAACAGGTGGCGTGTGCGTGCTTCCAGTCCGGTGCGTAGTACTGGCGGGGTGCCTGCTCGACGTACACCGCGCGGGCCAGGCGGTGGCTGCCGAACAGCTCCAGATAGCTCCAGATGACCGGGCAGCCCAGTGACCAGCCCAGGACGGTGACCTCGCGCAGGTCGAGTTCCTCGAGGAGCTCGAACAGGTCCTTGGCCAGCCTCGACACCCGGTAGCCGTGGCGGGGTTTGCCGGAGTCGCCGTGACCGCGCAGATCGACGGTGATGACGCGGGCGTGTTCGGCGAGGGCGTCCACGTTGCGGGTGAAGAAGCGGCCGCTGAAGCCCCAGCCGTGGAGAAGGAGGAGAGGGGGACCGGAGCCCCGTTCCTCGTAGTGGATCGTGACGCCGTCGCTGGTGGTCATGTTGCCCATGGCTCTCCTTCGACGTGGATGGTGTGTCCCGCCGCGGTTCCTCATCAGCGGTGGTTTGCCGGGGTGTTCCCGGAGTGCCGGTCTCAGTGCCGCTCGGTGCCCGGCCCCGGCGGCACAGGGGAGAGGTCCTCACCGAGGGCGGCCACGGCGGCGGCCCCGTGCCCCGCCGCGAGCAGGGGCGTGCGAATGTCCTGCTCCAGGTCGGGCAGGTAGCCGAGGAGGACGTCGGCGGGGCCCTGGATCCGCACGCGGCCCAGCGCAGCCGGCAGCAACAGGCTCCGGGCCCGCCCCAGCCGCTCGGACCGGCCACCGGACTCCACGGTGACCGGGGCACCGGCGTTGCTGACGATCAGCGCCGTGGAGAAGTCGTGCACCAGTGGGGCCGTGGTGCCCGCCCGCCACCGCTCCAGCGCGAAATACGGGCCGGCGCACAGCACGGTGCGCTCCACACCGTCGTCGACCTGGATGCTCAAGCCGGAGTGGAACTCGGGGCGTGGTCCGGGACGCCACTCGTCGAGCAGCCGCCCGAGGTTGGTGTGCCACTCCTCGTCGTCCAGTTCCGCGCCGTCCTCCATGCGCCGGCGCATGGCGTGCTGCTGGATGTCGGAGGTCTGCTCGATCTCGTAGACCAGGGTGTCCGGGCCGAAACCGTGCAGGGCGCCGCCGGGTACGTAGACGGTCTGCCCGGCCCGCACCGGAAGCCGGCGCATGACCGCGTCGAAGTCCTGTGCGAGCAGGGCCCGGTGCAGCGTCTCCCGGTCCACACCGGCCTTCACCCCCACCAGGGCGGTGGCTCCCGGGGCCGCGTCGAGGATGTGCCACGCCTCGGTCTTGCCGTGAGGCTCGCCCTCCAGCCGGCGTGCGGTGACGTCGTCGGCGTGCAGATGGACCGGGAGGGCACCGGCGCCGTCGATGAACTTGGTCAGCCACGGGAAGTGCGGGCCGCGCCATCCCGGCCCCACGAGTTCGTCGGGGTGGTCCTCGGCGAGCCGTCGTAGCGTGAGCCCGGCCAGCGAGCCGTCCGCGACCTGTGCTCCCTCGCCGTCCACATCGCTGACCTCCCAGGTCTCGGCGACCGGGCCGCCGGGCAGGCCGGTGCGTCCCAGCCGTTCGGCGAGGGCCCGGCCGCCGAAGACGTGCTGCTTGACCGGGGTGGTCAGCCGCAAGGGATACCAGTCCACGGTCACTCCTGGTTCCTGATGGCAGCTTCCTGGTGGCATGCTTCCTGATGGGGCGTCAGAGAATGGGCTGACCGCCGGTGACGGCGATGCGCGCGCCCGAGACGTACGCGCCCTCGTCCGAAGCGAGCAGGACGTACACCGGGGCGAGTTCGGCCGGCTGCCCGGCCCGTCCCAGCGGTGTCTGGCCGCCGAAGCCCTCGACCTGCGCGGGCGGCATCGTGGCGGGGATCAGCGGCGTCCAGATGGGGCCGGGTGCGACGCTGTTGACGCGGATGCCCCGCTCGGCGAGCGACTGGGACAGCGAGCCGACCATGTTGGCCAGGCCCGCCTTCGTCGCGTTGTACGCCAGCAGGCCCGGTGGCGGCGTGTCGGAGTTCACCGAACTGGACGCGATGATCGACGCACCTGGCTTCATGTGCGGCACCGCCGCCTTGCAGAGGTGGAACATGGCGCTGAGATTCGTCGCCAGCGTGTGGTTCCACTCCTCGTCGGGGATCTCCTCGATCGAGTCGCGGAACATCTGGAACGCCGCGTTGCTGACCAGGACGTCGAGCCGGCCGAACTCCTCGACGGCCCGTGCCACCACCTCTCGGCAGTGGGCGGGATCGCTCAGGTCACCGGGCACCACAACCGCCTTGCGGCCGGCCTCCTCCACCCAGCGCGCCGTGTCGCGGGCGTCGTCGTCCTCCTCGTCCAGGTACGAGATGAGCACATCGGCGCCCTCGCGGGCGTAGGCGATCGCGACGGCCTTGCCGATGCCGCTGTCGCCACCGGTGACCAGGGCCGCCTTCCCGGCAAGTCGCCCCGATCCGCGGTAGCTGTGCTCACCGTGATCGGCCCTGGGCCGCAGTTCCGCCTCGGTACCCGGAGGCTGTTGCTGCTGTGCGGGCTTGTTCATGGGGACGTACCTCGTTCTCTTTCTTTCTTTCTCTTTCCTTGCGTTTCCGGTCGCCTGGCAGGGTGCGTGCCTTCCCGCCTTCGGCCGGGGCCCCGTCGCCGCGGCCGCGGGACCGGCAGGGGTGCCCCGACCGAGCGGGGACTGGCTCACCGGAAGGGAGGTGGTGGTGCCGTCGGACCTGAGTGGATGGCGACGTCAAAGGACCCGAAAAAAGGGAGGGGCGTCAGTGCCCCGTCCTGTCGAGCGGGTTACCCGGGTGCGTGGGGACAAACGAGTCCTCACGGGACAACGAGTCCTGACGGCAAGCGCCCGACGTAAGGAGACCCGATGGCCCCGCCCCGGAATCGTGCACAGGATGTCCACAAGGGAGAGGGGAAAGGCCACACCGACCGTGAGGGACCGAGCGGCCGCGCGCTGCTCACGGACCCGCTGAACAACAAGGGCATCGCCTTCACCCACGAGGAGCGGGAACGCCACGGGCTGGTCGGGATGCTGCCGCCCGCAGTGCTCTCGCTGGAGCTCCAGGCGCGCCGCGCCTGGGAGCAACTACAGGCGCAGCCGGATGACTTGGCGAAGAACGTGTACCTGGAGCAGCTCCACGACCGCAACGAGGTCCTCTATTTCCGGCTGCTCTGCGACCACCTCACCGAGCTGCTGCCGATCGTGTACGACCCGACCGTGGGCGAGGCGGTCAAGCGCTACAGCCACGAATACCGGCGTCCGCGCGGCGTCTATCTCTCCATCGACCGCCCCCAGGACATCCGCCCCGCGTTCGAGGCGCTCGGCCTCGGCCCCGACGACGTCGACCTGCTGGTGGCCACCGATGCGGAGCAACTCCTCGGCATCGGCGACTGGGGCGTCGGCGGCATGCAGCTCTCGGTCGGCAAGCTGGCGGTCTACACCGCCGCCGCGGGCATCCACCCGGGGCGGGCCGTTCCGGTGATGCTCGACGTCGGCACCGGAAACCAGGCGCTGCTCAACGACCCGCTGTACGTCGGCAACCAGCACAACAGGGTGCGCGGCGAGGCGTACGACTCGTTCGTCTCCGCCTTCGTGGAGGCGGTGGGCGAGCTGTTCCCGCACGCGCTGCTGCACTGGGAGGACTTCGGCCCCGGCAACGGCCGTCGGCTCCTCCAGCGGTACGGCGCGAAGATCTGCACATTCAACGACGACATGCAGGGCACCGGCGCGATCACGCTGGCCTGCGTCATGAACGCGGCACGGGTCACCGGCACGCCCATGCGGGATCAGCGGATCGTGGTCTTCGGCGCCGGGACGGCGGGCGTGGGGATCGCCGACCAACTGCGCGACGCCATGGTCCGCGACGGACTGGACCGCGAGGAGGCGACCCGCCGCATCTGGTGCGTGGACCGCCAGGGCCTGCTGCGGCAGTCCACCGAGGGACTCCGCGACTACCAGCAGCCATACGCGCGGCCCGACGACGAGTGGCCCGACGACAGGCCGGCCGACCTGTCGAGCGTGGTGGACCAGGCACAGCCGACCGTGCTGGTGGGAACCTCCACCCAGCACGGGGCCTTCACCCAGGACGTGGTGCGCTCCATGGCCCGCCACGTGGACCGGCCGGTCGTCCTGCCGCTGTCCAACCCCACGGAGAAGATCGAGGCCATGCCGGCGGACGTGCTGCGGTGGACCGGCGGCAAGGCCCTGGTCGCCACCGGCATCCCGGTACCTCCGGTCGAGATGGACGGCACCACGTACGTCATCGGCCAGGCGAACAACGCCCTCATCTACCCCGGGCTGGGGCTGGGAGCCGTCGTGGCCCGCGCCGAGCGGATCACCGACGGCATGCTCCAGGCCGCGGCGGAAGCCGTCGCCGGCCTCGCCGAACTGTCGGAGCCCGGCGCCGCCCTGCTGCCGGAGGTGGAGAACCTGCGCACCTCGTCGGCCGTGGTCGCCGCGGCCGTCGCCCGCCGCGCCGCCGAGGAGGACGTCGCCCGGGCCCGCCTGGACGACGTGATCCAGCAGATCCAGGACACCATGTGGCAGCCCGAGTACGGCTGACAGGACGAGGCAGCGTGAAGGCTGAGCGAGCGCTGCGCTTCCCCCGGTGGTCACTGTTCGACGTGCCCGGCCGCGGTCTTCGGGAGCGCGAGCATCACGAGTCCCGCCACGAGGTAGAGCACCGCGGAGATGACCAGGACGATGCTGAGCGCGTGACCGTAGTCGGCCCGTCCCGGCACGCCGGTCGTCGGTCCGTCGACGGCAGCGAAGAAGATCGTGCCGAGAACGGCGATGCCGATGGCGCCGCCGATCTGGTTGACGGTGGAGAGGACGCCGCCCGCCGCGCCCGCGTTGCGTCCGGGGACACCGGCGAGGACGACGTTGACGAGAATGGGTGCGGCGAGGCCGAGTCCGAGGCCGCCGATGAACAGTGCGAGCGCGAGCAGCCAGTATCCGGGGACGCTGCCGTCCCGGATGACGGCCAGGAGCACCAGCTGAGATGCCGCGATGGTGAGCGAGCCGGTGACCAGCAGGGTTCTGCCCGCCTTGGCGGCGAGAGCGACGCCGACTCCTGAGGTGACGATCGAGCCGAGGGCATAGGGCAGGATCACCAAGCCGGTCTCCCACGCGGTCCGGCCGGTGCCCGCCTGGAGGTAGACCGACAGGGTGAGGAAGAACGAGCCGATACCGCCGAAGAAGAGCGTGGACGCGCCCAGACCGATGGCGAAGGCGCGGATCCTGAGCAGGGCCGGGTCGAAGGCGGGTTCGCCCCCACGCCTGGCGAGGCCGCGCTCGTACGTGAGGAAGATCGTGAGCACGACGATTCCGGCTGCCAGGAGAACGTAGCCGGCCGCGGTCCATCCCCATGTCCCGGTCTGGATGATCGGCAGGAGGAGGAGCAGGATGCCCGAGGCCGCGAGAAGCGCACCCACGAGGTCCAGTCGCGCGGTAGAGGCGGAACGGGACTCCGGCAAGACCTTGGCCCCGACGACGAGGGCCAGGACCGAGATGGGGACGTTGATCCAGAAGATGGTGCGCCACCCCAGACCGAACAGGTCAGCCTCGACGAGGAGCCCGCCCAGCAGTGGGCCTGCGACCGAGGCGAGCCCCTGGACGGCCCCGTAGGCGCCGAACGCCTTGGCGCGCTCTGCCGGGGCGAACGATGCCCGGATCACGCCGAACACCTGCGGGACCATGATCCCCGCGGTCAGTCCCTGCGCTGCGCGCATGCCGATGAGCATCCCCGGATCGACGGCGAGCGCGCAGAGCGCGGAGGTGACCATGAAACCGGCCAGCCCGATCATGAACAGGCGCTTGCGGCCGAACTGGTCACCGAGCCGGCCGCCGGTGATCAGTCCCGCGCCCAGGGCGAGGGTGTAGGCGGCGATCGTCCACTGGATCTGAGCGTCGCTCGCTCCCATGTCGCGCGCCATCGCCGGGGCCGCGACGGTGATGATCGTCGCGTCGACGAGGTCCATGAAGGAGCCGAACAGCACGACCAGGAGCGCCAGGTTCGCGCCTGCGCCGGAGACGAGTGCTGGGGGAGTGATGGGGGCCAGTGTGCCCTCTCGGGGGGTCTGTGGAGCGGTCATGCCGGACAGGGTCACAGCTATAGTTGCCATCGAATGACCGTTTTCCGGAGGGATGGGCTCATGGCTGTGACCTCCGCGCGAACGCTCAGGCTGCTGTCCATCTTCGGCGTCGGCGCCACCCTGACCGCCGAGCAGCTCGCCGAAAGACTCGGAGTCTCCGTCCGGACCGTGCGACGCGACATCGACACGCTCAGAGACCTCGGGTACGAGATCGAGGCCGTGCGCGGGGCGGGCGGAGGCTACCGGCTCGGCCGCGCCACCCGGCTGCCGCCGGTCGTCTTCGACGAGGATCAGGCGGTCGCCGCGGCCGTCGCGCTCCAGACCGTCCCCGCGATCCTCTCCGGCATCCGCGAGAACTCCGCCCGCGCCCTCGCCACGCTGCAGCAAGCGATGCCCGCCCGCAGCCGCATCCGCACCGAACCGTTCACCGTCTCCGCAGCGCGCAACTACTGGGAATTCCCCGCAGCGCCCATCGACGCCGAGATCATCCGGATCATCGGTGGTGCGATCAACCGGCAGCACACCGTTCGTGTGGACTACACCGGCGCGAAAGAACCGACGACACTCACGCTGGAACCGCACGACCTCGTCGTGTGGGCGGCACGGTGGTACCTCGTCGCGTTCGAACCGGCTGCGGACCGATGGCGCGCGATGCGCGTCGACCGCCTCGAACCAGGCATGCCCACCGGGAGAACTTTCGACCGCCGCGATATCCCGCACGGTGATCCGGTCGCGTTCGTCATGACTACACACGACCGCGGTGACACCCCGGCGGAATGGCCATGTCGCGGGTCAGCGCTCGTCGCACTGCCTGCGCCCGTCGTCGCCCGGTTCGCCCCCGGCGGGTCGACCGTCGAGTACGCCACCGACTCCAGCTGCCGACTCACGCTGGGCGCGTGGTCCTGGGCGGGGCTGGCCGGACTGCTTCTGACGTTCGACGCAGACCTCACGGACATCGAACCGGCGAAGCTCAGACAGGCGCTGCGTTCCCTGCGCACCCGCATCGACGAAGGACTCAGGTGTGACGCGTGAGTTCAAGGGATCTCGGTCGATGACCTCCTCGCCCGTGATCCGGCACGCTCGCGCTCTCAGCTTGGGAAGCGATGGCGCTTGCGCGCCCGATGTGGCTCTGACCTGCGCAGATGCCTAGCTTCCGAGAGCGTTGCGCGGGGTGGATCCCACCGCTGTTGACCGTGGTTGACCGCCCTTACGGGCACGCTGTGGGCACGACGTCGGAGTACGCGGTCCGGGGATGGCCGACGGACCTTCGGAGGTCCCAGCCTGGCTCAGGCGCCGCGGATCACGCGTCGGATCCGGGCGTGTTCGCTCCGCGCCCGCGACGGCGGAGCAGGAGCAGCCCCCCGAGGAGGGCCGAGGCCCCGGCAGCGGACCAGGCCAGGACGCCGTCCGCCCCGGTGTCGGCCAGATCGTGGGGGGCGCCGCCCTGCGGGCGCGTCCCGCCGCCTGCCGCGCGGCCCGAGGCGTCGTCCGCCGTCTTGGTTTCGCGTGCGGCGCCCGGCGCGGACGCGCCGGCGTCCTCCGGGTCCCGGGTGTAGGTCAGCGTGCCGTAGCCGAGGTGGTCGTAACTCCAGCCGGCCCCGCCGCGCGTCCCGCCGCCGTCCTCGGGCGTGAGCTTGTCCTTGTAGGCCGTGATGTTCGGTACCTCCAGCCCCCGGCGCACCGCGTAGTGGTTGTGGATCAGGGCCCAGATGGGACGGGTGCTGCCCCGGCCCTGCTCGCTGATCTCCGGTTCGGTGTGCAGGGCTCCGGCCTGGCCCGCCACGCGCCGGCCCATGCGGCGTGAGTACGAGGTGTAGGGAACGTCCTTGCCGAGGTTGTAGCGGGCGACGTACTCACAGCCCTTCATGAACCGGTCGTCGTCGTACCCGTACAGGTCCTCGCCCAGGTTCCAGGCCATCTCGCAGAGCGCGCCCATCCAGCCGACACCGGCCATGGTGTGCTCCTGGTCCCGGCCGCTCTCCTCCCACTGCCCGAGGACGACGCCGTCCGCCTCCTCGTGCAGGACGGGGACGGCCCGTCTGACACAGCCGTTGCCGTCGCCGTTCTTGAAGTACTCCACCGCCCGGTCGATCTTGGCCTGGTCCTCGGTGAGCCCGCCGATGGCGATGATGGACGCCAGGGTGCACAGTTCCCAGTTGGCCCGGTAGTTGCTGGGGACGGCGTCGTTGTGGTTGACCAGGAAGGAGTCGTTCATCGGGTAGAAGATGTCGACCAGCATGGACTGGAACCGGCCGAGGTCGAATCCGTCGTAGTCGCGCATGATCTCGCCGGCGTTGGCCAGCTGATACCCCTGGATGCCCGCCATCAGGTACCGGTCGGCGTTCCCGCCGAGCTCCTTGAGGGTGGCCGACCAGGAGTTGAGGATGTCCCGCGCCTTGTCCGCGTGCCGGGCGTCCCCGGTGATCTTCCAGCGCAGGGCGTTCTGGTAGGCCGCGGCGGTGTCCCGGAAGAGCAGGTGGACGTTCGCGTCCTCGCCACCGCGGATGACGGTGGCGACGGGCCGTGGCCGGTAGTCGGTCGCCGAGTCCCGGCTGCTCAGCAGCCGCTTCCAGCCGTCCGTCCAGGGCTGCGCACCCGCCTTGACCTTCTCGGCCATCCGGTCGAAGTCGGCCTGCGTGTGCAGCAGCGCCGGGTGGGCGAACCCGCGCTTCGGGGCCGTCGGCACGGCTGACGCGGTCCCCGTGGCCGCCCCGATCGCGCCGGCGTCGGCACCGGCCGCGCCGGCGAGCTTCAGCATCCCGCGACGGCTGAGCGAACGGTCTGTGGTGGCCTGCTCCATCGAACTGTCTCCTGGTTCTTCTCCGGTCCTGTACCGAGGAGACGCGCGCCGCACCGGTGCATAACAAAAACTGTCCGGCGGCCCGATGGGCGAGCGGTGTCGTGTGTGCGGGCGCGGTTCGCCGAGCCGAGCGGACGGTGCCTCGCCCCCATGCAAGGGGCCGTATCGGAGGAATCCGATACGGCCCCTTGAACATGTACGGCGAACGCGCGGGGCCCGCAGGCCCGGGGCACCTACGGGGTGGCGGTGCCGTCCTTGCGCACCAGCCGGTCGTGAGCCTCTTCGAGCCGGTCCGTGATCTGCTCGACGCCGATGGCGTCAAGGCCCTTCTGCCGTCCGGACACGGCAGCCTTCGCCGCCGACGACGCGGAGGCGAACAGGGCCCAGGATTCGGCCGTGTGGTCCGCCTGCTCCGGACGTCCGATCTTCTCCAGGGCGTCCCGGATCGGTGTCGTGTCCACCGTGCGGTCCACGTCCCCGGAGATGGCGTTGAACGCGTCGAGAACGATCTTTCCGGACTTGAGGACGAACTTCGCCGTGTGCGCGCCGTCGGGTAGACCGCGGAGCGCGTACGTCGCGAGGCGCTTGTCGGTCGCGGCCGTCTTCGCGTCCCGTGCGATCAGCTTTCCGTCGACGTAGACGTCGAGGACGGCGGTGCCGTCGTTGCCGCCGATGACGTCGATGCCCGTGCCGGTGAACGGGACGGTGAACGACGAGCCGGCGGTCGTGCCGGTCGACGTCGACCGGTACCAGTCCATCGCGTCGCCGAAGGAGGCTTTCCGGCTCCACGTGCCGTCGTAGGCGACCGAGCTGTCCATGTTGTCGAGCTGTGCGCGGGCGTAGGGCGTGTACCCGTCGATCTTCTCGACCTTCAGGTTGTCGAACGCCGTCTTGTGGAAGTCGCTTCCGAGCTTGACGCGGCCCTCGGTCTGCGGAGTCGGGTCCTGGTACGTGGAGACGGCCTTGCCGTCGATGTAGGTCGTGATCGTCGCGCCCTTCGCCTCGATGGCGAGGCGGTAGCCGTCGGACGCCGCGACCGTTCCCGACGTGACGGCCCTGCCGTATTCGTAGAACGTCCAGGCGCCGGTCGGTGCGATGCGCACGTTGTAGGCGGCGTCGCTGATCGCCATGCCCTTCTGCTGACGGACGCCCAGGGAGGCGAGTCCGCCGGCCGGGTCGGGGAACGAGACGTCGACCGAGGCCCGGTAGTTCTCCCAGCGGAAGTCGCCGACCGTCGTGTTCGGGGTGTGGCGGTTCCAGGCGCCGGTGTCCTTCATGGACTGGTCCATGTACTGGTACAGGACGTTGTCGCCGCTCGCGTCCTCACCGACCTCCCAGGCGCCGGTCTGGTCGACCATGTAGCGCGGCTGGTTGCCGCGGGACCTCAGGTAGGGCTGGGACGCCTTGTGCGCGCCGTCGCCGGTACCGACCTGGACCCTGCCCTCCTCCTCGTACCCGAAGTCGTCGGCGTACAGGACCTTGTCGCGGGTGTTGTGCTTCTTGCCGGTCGCGTCGGTGTCCAGCACCGTGCGGTCCCGGGACTCGGGCAGGCGTTGCTTCGTCGCCTTGTCGTGGCTCTTGTCGAGCGTCGTCAAGGTCACGATCGACCTCGGCTTGACCGTGTAGGTGTAGTACCCGGCGCCGCCGGGCCGGATCTCGTCGACGAGGCGCTTGAGGTTCGCGTCGTAGGGCCGGCCCGCGTCCGGTCCGCGGGTTTCCCAGATCTCCATGGTCGGGTCGGAACCGAGTCGCATGTTCTCGGCCTTGATCCGGTAGGTCTTGGGCTGGTCGCTGTCGTTGACGACGATCGTGGAGAAGTCCTTCTTACGGGGGTCCGCGAGCGTCATGTAACTCGGGGCCCCGTTCGAGCCGTCGACGTTCTCGGTGCCGCTCACCCCGCTGTAACTGGCCTCCGGCACGGTGCGCCAGATGCCCGCCGTGTTCGTGTCGTTCTCCCAGCCGGTCTTCGCGAACTGGGTGAAGTGCTGCATCACGTAGATGGCCGCGTCGTAGTGGAGGTGGCCCGACCACGGGTCTCGCGCGCTGACGAGTTCCTTGTGGCTGTACTGCGCGCCTTCGTAGAAGGAACCGATCGCCGGCTGGAAGACGTAGTGCGTCCGCTTCGAGTTGGCGTAGCCCTTGACGGAGCGGTTCGCGAGATCGAGGGCGCTCTGGACGCCGCCGATACCGGTGCTCGTTCCGTTCGGGCCCTCGGTGTTGTTGACGCGGTAGTCGGTGTAGCCGAAGGAGCCGACCCCCTCGCTGTACCAGACTTCCTTGTCCTCGCCGTACTTGTTCTCACCGGTCGCCAGCCTGGTGTACGGCAGATTGGTGTCGCTGCCGACGGGCCCGTCGCGCCGGTCATCGGTGTTGTAGTGGTAGCCGACCGCGTCGACCATGCCGAAGAGTTCCGCGTCGCTGAGCATCGACGGCCCGAAATTGTGGGTGGTGTTCTCGTCGGCGGCGATGATCTTTATGCCGCGGTAGGCCTTCTCGGCCTGCTCCCGCTTTTTCGCCGGGATGCCGTAGCGGGGATCAGCGAAGTCCGTGTCGGCCAGAATCGCCTTCTTGTACCACTTGATGAAGGCCTCGTCCGGATCCCGCGTCTCGTTCGTGTCCGGGTTCACGTAGTCGACCATGTACCCGTATTTCTCGTACGCGTCGAGAATCGTCTCCTTGTACCACTTGTACATCTCGTCGGAGCCGGTGCCCTTGTTCCACTCGTTCTGGACCCAGCGGGGCATGACCCAGCGGAGAATCGAGACCTTGAGCTTCGGGTTGACCGTCTTGGCGTCCGCTGCCAGCTGGAAGCCCGGGGAGCGCGACGCGTCGGCGAGTTCGTCCGCCGTGCGCATGGTCGCCGGATCGGAACCGGTCGACGTGTTCGTGTCCGAACCCATCTCGACCTTGACATGGTTGATCAGGGGGTTCTTCCCACCGAACAGCACGCGGATGAGCTGCCAGTACCGGCCGGGGTGCTCCGCCTTGTAGTCCATCAGCAGGTTGCTCGTGCTGTTGCAGCTGAGCACGCCGAGGCCCTTGTAGGTCAAACCGTTCACGTTGTCCGCGCGAACGTCGTCCCCGTTGACCACGACCTCCACGGGACCGTCCGCGGTGTGGGCGGCGGGAGCGGTGATCACTCCGGCCGCGAGTGCCATGGTGGTTGCCGCGGCAAGCGACATCCAGCCGAGTCTTCGCTGTGTGCCCATTCCGCTTCGACTCCTAGTTCTCGTGGGGCGTACCGACGCCAGACGTTCGAGATGCCGAAAGGTGTCCGCGATTCCGGGAGGACCGTAGGTGGTAAGCGATTTCTACGTCAATCCCTCTGCACGTCATGCCAATTGAGGTCCCCTCGGCGCCCTCACCGGCTGGAAAACGCATGGACGCCGAGGCGGCCGTCGCGGGACAGTGCCGCGCTCGGCGGGGGAGTGGGACGGTGTAGTCATCTGTCCGTCGGCATTGGCCCCGTGGCGGGGATCCGGCGTCAGGCGAGGCGGAGGGCCTCATGCGTCTCCCCTGCGCCGAGTGGTGTGTCGCCCTCGTCGCCCCCGGCCTCGTGCCGGGCGCGTCGGCGGTGGCGGACCAGAGCGAGGGTCCGGGCACGAGAGGCGGCGAGGAGACGTCCGTCATCAGGGAGCGCGAAGGCCATGGAGTAGGCCGGGGTCAGGAGGCGCTTGTGCGGCCGCGGATCCGTCAAGCCGCGTCGGCGGGGCGTGTGGTGCCGTGGAAGACCTGGCTGGCGTGCCAGGCGCGGTGGTCGGCTGCGACAGGGCGTACGCCTGGCTGTGGGCCGATGAGCGGACGGCCCGCGAGTGCGACGACGTGCTCGCGGGCGGCGGGGCTGCCGACGAAGTGCTGGGACACGAGTATGCGGTGGCTGGCCTCGACTCCGAGAACGCCCTTGTCGAAGAGCTTGTGGTGCAGCGAGCAGAGGCACAGCCCGTTGTCGACGTCGTCCGGTCCGCCGAAGGCCCACCAGCGTACGTGTGCGGCTTCCAGTCCGACCGGAACCGTGCCGATCCTGGCGTCGTAGCCGCGGAAGGCGCACCGGTACTCGTAGGCGGTGAGGACCAGTTCGCGCATGCGCCGGTCCCTCTGTCCGCGCGCGGGCACGAGGTGCCCGGTCTCCGTCGGCTCCAGTTCCAGGCGGACGGCTTAGCACAACTCGCTGTGGAGCGAGGGCGGGAAGTGCAGGTCGAGCAGTAACCGCGCCATGCGTCACAGCAGTTCGGGTTCGCCTTGCAGGGCGGTTCTGAGTCCCGGTGCGAGCCGGCCGGTGGCGCCCGTCTCCCGGAGAACCCGCACCCCGGTCCCGGGGCTGCCGTGCCCATGGTCGGTACGCAACTCCGCTACAGCGCGGTGGAGAAGGACCTGCAGAGTCTGCTGACCGAGTACGGCCCACCCAACAGGACAACGCCCGCCTACCCGTTCCACCACCTCGTCAGCGACGGCGTGTGGGAAGTCAACGCTCGATTCTGAGGAAGCACCCATCAGGGGAAAAACCGCTGATGGGATGTCAGGCGCGCTACTAGCGTCACGATCGTCACGCGGGCACTCAAATGCCCCACCCACCCCAAGCGGGACGGGGGGGGTCTGACCTGGAGTGGAGCGGGCGATGATGGAGGTTCTGGACGGCGCCGGACGGGGGTGAATGAGACCAGAACCGAGACCAGAAAGTGCCGGCTTGGCCCTGATCAGCACGGCCGAGGGTTGTGGGTCGGCTGCCGCGCCCTGCCCGCGCGCCGCCCCGGTGACGATGACGACCTTGCCCTCCAGCTTGTTTCCACCGCCCGGTTTACGGGCGCAGCCGGGGGCGCTTCCGGGCGGTCGGCAGCGGCACTGGGTCCGCCCCGGCGACCACGGTGTTGGAGACGGTGCCGATGCCCTCGACGGTGAGGGTGACGGTGTCGCCGGGCCTGAGCGATGGTGGGTCCTGGCGGCCGCGTACGCCCCAGAGTTCGGCGAGGCAGCCGCCGTTGCCGCAGGTGCCGGAGCCGAGTACGTCGCCGGGGCGGACCCAGGTGCCGCGGGAGGCGTAGGCGGTCATCTCCTCGAAGGTCCAGCTCATGTTGGACAGCAGGTCCTTGCCGACGACCTCGCCGTTGATCTCGGCGGTCAGCGCCAGGCGCAGGAATCCGTCGCTGTCGCGGTAGGGCTCCAGCTCGTCCGCGGTGACGAGGTGGGGGCCGAGGGTGGTGGCGGTGTCCTTGCCCTTGCAGGGGCCGAGGCTGACCTGCATCTCGCGGGACTGGAGGTCGCGGGCGGACCAGTCGTTGTAGATGGTGTAGCCGATGATGTGGTCGCGGGCCTGCTCGGGGGTGAGGTCACGGCCCTCGCGGCCGATGACCGCGGCGACTTCGAGTTCGAAGTCCAGTGCCTGGCTGCCGGGCGGCACGGGGACGTCCTCGTGAGCGCCGATGACCGCGTAGGGGTTGGTGAAGTAGAAGGTGGGCGCGTCGTACCAGGCGTCCGGGGCGCCCGAGACTCCGTCGATGCTTCGCCGTACACCCTCGACGTGCTCCTCGAACGTGACGAAGTCGCGTACGGACGGCGGTTGGAGCGGCGGCATAAGTCGCACCTGGGAGACGTGCGGGCCGCGCGGCACGTCCAGGCTTGCGTTGCCCGCCTCTCGCAGTGCTTCGGGACCGGCCTGGAGCAGGTCGAGCAGCGTCCCCGTGCCTGGGCAGGGGTAGAGGGCGCCGTCGTCCTCGACGGTGGCGAGACGGCTGCGCCCGTGCTGTTCGTACGTGGCGAAACGCATGGCATTCCTAGGGAGCTGGGTGGGTTGACACAGGCCGGGGGCGCGGCGGCAGGGCAGTGCGGAGTGCGCCGAGCCCCCGGGGGCCAAGGGGTCAGACCGGCGGAGCGACGAAGACGCCGCGGTCGACGTCGTTGTGCATTTCCTTGGCGATCATCTCGTTCATCGGGTTGGACGTGCCCCACTGGTCGGCGTTCTCGGGCTTCGTCAGGTCGTAGATGTGCGGGTGCCAGGTGTCCTCGTCCAGCTTTTCGAGCTCCGTGGTGTACTCCACGGTGTTGCCGTGCGGGTCGAGGAAGTACGTGAAGGTGTTGTCGCCCGCCATGTGCCGCCCGGGGCCCCAGATCTTGCGGGTGCCGGAGCGCATCACGCGGCCGGAGCCGCGCATGTACTCGTCGATGCCGCGCATCTCGAAGGAGAGGTGCTGCAGGGAGGTGTGCGGACCGCTGGCAATGGCCATGGAGTGGTGCTGGTTGCTGATCCGCATGAAGTGCATGACCTCGCCCATGTGCGGAATGCTCATCGTGTCGGACAGCCGGAAGTCGAGGTGCCGCTCGTACCAGGCGCGGGTGGCATTGATGTCGGTGGAGTTCAGGACGACGTGCGACAGACGGACGGGGATGGACTCCTTCTCCTCGACACGACGGTGCCGGCGCGCCTCGACGTCGGCCGAGACCTCGATGGTGCGGCCGTCGATGTCGAAGAAGCGGAAGCCGTAGCCGCCGCCGGGGGTGTCGACCTTGCCCGGCTGGGAGATCAACTGCACTCCACCCGCGAGGAGTTGCTCGGCGAGCGTGTCTACGTCGGCGGTGTTCGCCGCGCCGTAGGAGATGAGGTCGAGGCGCTTCTCCTCGGCCTTGCGGAGCCGGACGATGTACTGCTCGGGGGAGCCCTCGGCGGCCAGGAAGGAGATGCCGGAGTCCTCGGCCACCTTGGTCAGGCCCCAGACGCCGGCGTAGAAGTCGAGCTGCTTGTCGTAGTCCGGCACGGCGAGGTCGACGTGCCGCAGGTGGGTGAGCAGACGGTTGGTCATGTCGGGCTCCTCAGGTGAGACGCAGCAGCGCTGCCGCGTTGCCGCCGCGTACGGCGTGGAAGTGGGGGTCGGGCAGGTCCGTGACGTCGCGCAGAGCGCCGAGCGGGTCGTCGGTGCCCATGTCGAAGGGGAAGTCGGAGCCGAGCAGCACCCGGTCGGGGCCGGCCACCCGGATCAGCTCGCGCAAGACGTCCGGGTCGTGGACAAGAGAGTCGAAGTACAGCTGCTTGAGGTAGCTGCTGGGCGGGTGCGCGCAGCCGCGGGTATCGGTGCGGGCGAGCCAGGCGTGGTCGGAGCGGCCGATGTGGGTGGGCAGATAGCCGCCGCCGTGGGCGGCGACGACGCGCAACCCCGGGTGCCGGTCCAGGACTCCGGAGAAGATCAGATGGGACAGGGCGACGGCGTTCTCGGTCGGTTGGCCGACGGTGTTGGACAAGTACCACCGGTTGAGGCGCTCGTCGAGCGTGCATCCGAAGGGGTGCAGGAAGAGGATCGCGCCGGTTTCCTCGGCCCGTGTCCAGAACGGTTCGTACGCGGGGTCCGACAGTTCGCGTCCCGGCGCATGGCTTGAGATCTCGACACCGCGCAGGCCCAGGCCGAGGGCGTGCTCCAGGGCTTCGACGGCGAGGCCCGGGTGCTGGAGCGGGACGAGGCCGAGGCCGTGCAGCCGTTCCGGGGCCTGGGCGACATGCGCGGCGGTGCCCTCGTCGGCCAGTTCCCACACCGCACGGGCCAGGTCCTCGTCGGCCCAGTAGTGGTAGTGCGACGGTGACGGCGAGACCAGCTGGACGTCGATCCCGGAGGCGTCCATCGCGGCGAGCCGGGCCTTGACGTCGGTTAGCCTCGGGAAGCGGTCCCGGAACATCGGGCCGCTGACGGCGATGGCCTCGGGGCCGTTGCGGCGGGCGTCGAGATCGCGGGCCTCGGCCAGCCCGGGGTGTCCGGCCACGGCGTCCTCGACCTGAGGGAGCAGGACGTGCGCGTGGACGTCGATCGTGGGTGCGCTGTCCTGGGAACCCACGGGGTTCACGGAGTTCACGGGGTCTCCTTCAGGACGGACATCGTGCGGCCCATCAGACCGGGTGCGTCGGCGTCACGGACGCCGTCCAGCTGCCACTGACCGAGTTGCACGGACGCTTCGACCACCATGCGGACACGGTCGATCCGGCGTTCGTAGAAGCCGGTCAGCAGGGCGTCGAGGGAACTCCAGTCCTGCTCCTCGCTCAGCATCTCGGCCAGTACGGAGGCGTCCTCCAGCGACATGGCCGCGCCCTGGGCGAGCGTGGGGGGACAGACGTGGGCCGCGTCACCGATCAGGACGACCCGGCCGCGGTGCCAGGCGCCCTCGACGAGCAGCCGGTCGAACCAGGTGTAGTTGACCTCGGCCGGGTCGGTGATGCTCGCCGCGATCTCCGGCCACGCACCCCCGTAGGGCGCGGCCAGCCGCCGCATCTCGTCCGCGTACGAGGCCGGGTCGATGGAGGCGCGGTCGCGGTTGGCCTCGACGAGGTAGGCGTAGATGGTGTTCTTGCTGGTGGGGCAGTAGCCGGCGATGTAGCAGGTTCCGCCGTAGGCCAGGGTCATGCGCTCCACGCTCTCGGGGCGGGGCACGGGGACGCGCCAGATGGCCATGCCGGTCGGTTCGGGCTTGTCGCTGATGCCGATCATCGCGCGCGTGCGGGAGCCGACGCCGTCGGCGGCGATGACAAGGTCGTAGCGACCCACGGTGCCGTCGCTGAACCGGGCGGTGACGCCGGACGCGTCCTGGACCAGCTCCTCGGCGGTGGTGCCGAGGCGCACCGCCGCGCCGCTCTCGAGAACGGCCTCACACAGAATCTCCTGGAGCCGGGGCCGCTGCATGCCGAAGATCGAGGGCAGGTCGTCCCCACCGGTGCGGAAGTCCTGCTGGACATGGAACACGGTCCCGTCGGGCGCGGCCATGCCGACGGCGTCGACGGCGTAGCCGCTCTCCCGGACCTTGTCCCACACGCCCACTTCGCGCAGCACGCGCAGCGCGTTGCCCTGGAGGGTGATGCCGGAGCCGAGCACGTTCCAGTCGGGCTTGTCCTCGATCAGTTCCACGGCGATGCCCGCCCGCCGCAGCAGCACGGTCACGGCGTTGCCGGACGCGCCGCCGCCTATGACGAGGACGGTGCGGGGACGGGGGTCGTTCATGGGTTCTCCCTGAGATGGTGCCGCGCGACTTCGAGCGGCAAAGGGGGTGTTGCGGGCCGGGCGGGCGAGGGTGGCGTAGCCGTCCGGGCGCGGCCCGCCCGGCCGTCCAGGGCGTTACTTGACGGCGATGGGATTCACCGGTGAGCCGACGGACCCTGTGATGGGCAGTGGCGCGGCGGTGAGCCAGAACTCGTACCGGTCGTCGGCGGCGCAATGTGCGGCGAGGGCGTCGAGGTCCCACATCTCACCGATGAGCAGACCGATGTGGGGGATGGCGACCTGGTGCAGCGGCTGGAAGGCGTGGTCGAACTCGTTGGGCCGCACCTCGAAGCCCCAGGTGTCGGTGGCGATCCCGGCGATCTCGCTCCGGTGCAGCCAGCCGGCCGTGCTGAAGCTCAGCCCCGGCGCCGGCCCGCCCGCGTAGTCGCCCCAGCCCTCGCGACGGGCGCGGGCCAGCCGCCCGGTGCGCACGAGGACCAGGTCGCCACGACCGACGGTCACGCCGTGCGAGGCTGCGGTTGCGGTCAGGTGCTCCTCGGTGATGGCGAAGCCGTCGGGCAGTTCGCCGTCCTGGCCGATGACCAGGCCCACGTCGAGGAGGACACCCCGCCCGGCGACGTGCGGAGCCATGTGCTCGATACCGGTGACCAGGTCTCCTTCGGAGGTGACGACCTTCTCCGCCGGGCGGCCGTTCCACGCCTTGCCGTGATCGAAGATGTGCCCGAGCCCGTCCCATTGGGTGGAGCACTGCAAGGGCATGGCGATCACGTCGTCGGCGCCACCGAAACCGTGCGGAAAGCCCTGGCCGCCCAGAGCGGCGTCGGTGCCGGTGGCGAGCATCGTGTGCACCGGGTTCGTACGCCGCCGCCAGCCCTTCTGCGGGCCGTCCATGTCGAAGGCCTGTGACAAGGAGAAGCTGACGCCGTCGCGGATCAGGGCCGCACCCTCGCGGCGCTTGGTCTCGTCGAGGAAGTTGAGCGTGCCGAGCACGTCGTCCTCGCCCCAGCGGCCCCAGTTCGAGTACGCCTTGGCGGCCTCGGCGATCGCCGCCTCGGGATCCGTACGGTCGATACGGTCGGCGCTCATCGGGCCTCCTCCGCGACACAGCGGGTGCGCTGGGCGCCGAGCCCGGTGACCGAGCCGTCCATCACGTCGCCGTCGCGCAGCAGCCGGCCCCAGTGGATGCCGTTGCCGGCCGGGCTGCCGGTGAGGACCAGGTCGCCGGGGAGCAGTCGGGCGGTCTGGGAGATGTACGAGACCAACCGTGCGACGCCGAAGATCATGTCGTTGGTGGACTCGTCCTGCATGGTCTCGCCGTTGAGTTTCAGGGTGACCTGCAGGTCGGACGGGTCGGCGATGGAGCCGGCCGGGACGATCCACGGGCCGAGCGGGGTGAAGCCGGGGGCGTTCTTGCTGCGCAGCCAGTCGGTGCCGATCGGGGGCATGTCCCGGCGGAAGACGGTCGCGCGGTCGGTCAGGTCATTGGCGATGGTGTAGCCCGCGACGTACTCCAGCGCCTCCTCCACGGTGACCCGGTAGGCGGGGCGGGAGATCACCGCGGCCAGTTCCAGTTCCCAGTCGGGCTTCTCGGCCCAGGCGGGCAGCACCACGTCGTCGTAGGGACCGCTGATCGTGGTCGGCAGGCCGATGAAGACGTACGGGAGGTCCTCGGCGGCCCGCTTGTCCATGACCGCCGCGACCTCGGCGCGGGCCTCCTCGACGGTGCCCGGGGCGTCCGGGGCTCGGTGTGCGACCGCCAGGTCGATCACGTGCTGCCGGTAGTTGGCGCCGGACTGGAAGATCTGCCGGGGCTCGACGGGCGCCTGCACCCACAGGTCATCGAGCGACAGCCATTGGCCGGCCGGATCCGCCGCGAGAGCGTGCAGGCGAGGCAACGTATCGTCCCAGCGCTCCAGGAGCGTAAGGGTCGTCAGCGCGGGTTCACCCATTGCCGTGCGCAGGTCGAGCACCCGGCCGTCCGGCGCCACGAGGCCGGGGAACGCGGCTCCGCCCGAGGCGGAGAGAGTGCCGATGGCGAAAGGGCCCGAGAAGGGTGCGAACGGTGCCGACGCGGCTGCGGATTTCACGGAGATGTCCTCCCGATTGCGGTCCCACTAATCTGGCCCGTAGCTTGCAATCAGGGAAATCGATTTCCTGTATATAAGAATCCAGCCGGTGAATACCGATGGTGCCGGCTCCGGAATTGGGACGCTTCGTGAACTTGGCCAGCCTGGACCTCAACCTCGTCGTTGCCCTGCGCGCCCTCCTGCAGGAGCGCAACGTCACCAGGGCCGGCCAGCGCATCGGGCTCAGTCAACCCGCGATGAGCGCGGCACTGGCCCGGCTTCGCCGCCACTTCGACGACGACCTGCTCGCCCGGGTGGGCGGAGGGTACGAACTGACCGCCCTCGGGCAGGCCCTCCTCGACCGAACCACCACCGCATGCGACCTGTTGGAGCGCGTCTTCGCCAGTCAGGCCGAATTCAACCCCTCCCGCGAGGAACATGAGTTCACGCTGATCGCCTCGGACTACGCGGTTGCCGTCTTCGGCACCGAACTCGCCCGCACCATCCAGGCCGAGGCACCAGGCATCCGGCTCAGGTTCAAACAGGTACCGAACGAAATCATCGACAGCACCGGGTCTCTGCTCAGCACGGTGGACGGGCTGCTGCTCCCCCACGGCATCATTCGCGGCTTCCCCGTGGTCGAGCTCTACCAGGACAGCTGGGTCTTCCTCGTCGCGGACGACAACCCCGAGGTCGGCGAGCAGCTCACCCTCGACGACCTGGCCCGACTGCCGTGGGTGACGTACCAACGAGCCTACGACGCATCCGCCGCCCGCCAGATCGCCATGCTCGGCATCGAGCCGCGCGTGGCGGTCTCCGTCGACAGTTTCCAGCTGATGCCACTCCTGGTCGCAGGTACCCGCCGGGTAGCTCTCCTTCAGAGGCGTCTCGCCGACGAGCTGGACGGAATCGCACCCGTCCGCATCATGGAACCGCCCTATGACGCCGTGCCGATCCAGCAGGCCTTGTGGTGGCATCCGGTCCACACGCACGACGCGGCGCACATGTGGCTGCGGGAGACGATGGCCCGGGTCGCCGAGATGATGGAGGCCGGTCGGCCCGCGATCTCCCGTCCGCCGAAATGAGGGTGGGGCGAGATGCCGTCAGGCATCGCGGGGGCGTCGGCGGGTAGGTCGGTCATGCGGCGCAGGCGCCACATGAGCACGTCGCTGATCGAACCGGCGGTGCTCAGCTCCCGCCGCACGGCGGCCATCCCGACCTTCGGCACGCTCGACCTGGACGAGATCACCGCTCCCCGTGTCCGCGAGTGGCGAGCCGAGCGAATCCGCACCACCGGGGCCAAGACGACCGTCGCCAAGGCGTATCGCCTCCTCAAGGGCATCCTGGAGACAGCCGTCGACGACGACCTGATCAGCCGTGATCCGTGCCGGATCAAGGGCGCGGGCAAGGAGTCCGCTGCCGAAAGGCGCATCGCCACCGTCTCTCAGGTCGACGCCCTCGCCGACACGATCGGTGTCCGCTGGCGCCTCATGGTCTACCTGGGTGCGTACGGTCCTTTGCGGCCGGGGGAACTGGCTGGCCTTCTTCGCCGGGACGTCGACCTCGACAACCTCGTGATCCGGGTCCGCGTCGCCGAGCCCGAGCGGACCAACGGCGGGCGCGCTCCCGGCGAGGCCAAATCCGAGGCAGGCGTCCGTGTACGCCAGGAAGATCGATGGGGTTCCGGAGGAGACGGCTCGGGTGGCACGGGCTTCGTTTCCGAAGGGCAGCCTGGCCATGCGGATCGGTGACGAGCTGGGCGAGCTGTTCCCGGACGCGGACTTCGCAGGGCTGTATCCGAGCAGGGGGAAGTCGGCGTGGTCGCCAGGCAGGCTGGCACTCGTCTCAGTCATGCAGTTCGCCGAAGGCCTCTCAGACCGGCAGGCCGCGGATGCAGTGCGCGGACGTTTGGATTGGAAGTACTTGCTAGGGCTGGAGCTGGCCGATCCGGGGTTCGACCACTCGGTGCTCACCGACTTCAGGGACCGGCTGATCGCCGGAGATGCTGGGATCGAGCTCCTGGAACCGGGTCCTTGAGGCTGCCGGGAGCACGGCTTACTCAAGGCCGGTGGCCGTGCGCGCACGGACTCCACGATCGTGCTGTCTGCCGCCCGGCAGATCAACGGACTGGTGCGGCTCGGTGAAACCCTGCGTGCCGCGTTGAACAGCGTGGCGGCCCACGAGCCGCAGTGGCTGGTCGGCTGGGCTCCGGCTGAATGGTTCGACCGGTACGCAATCCGTTTCGAGGACACCCGGCTGCCCAAGGGGAAGGCCAAGCAGACCGAGCTGATCGAACAGATCGGCGTCGACGGGCTGAGACTTCTCACAGTCCTGCACGCACCCGACGCCCCTGCGTCCCTACGGCTGCTCGAGCGGGTCCAGACCCTTCGGCAGATGTGGATTCAGCAGTACTTCGTCGACAACGGACAAGTCCGTCGCCGGGACCTTAGGGAGCCCGAACCTGATCACACACGTCGCCACGACCGACTCCACCGTCCAGGACGTGCGGCTGGTCGCCCCGATCCACGCCCACCTCGCCGAGCGCGACCTTCTGCCTGACCGCCACCTGGTCGACGCGGGCTACGCGACAGCCAGGGAAGTGGTCACCGCCCGCCGGAATCACAAAGTGAACCTGGTGGGCCCGATCCTTGCCTCCACCAGCTGGCAGACCAAGGACGGCGGCTTCTCCCAGGCAGACTTCACTGTCGACTGGGAGAACCGGCAGGTGACCTGTCCCAACGGCGCGACCAGCAGCCGTTGGGCCGAAGACCGCTCCCAGGAGGGGGCAGCCGTGGTCCGCGCACGCTTCCCGACGGCTGCCTGCCGTCCCTGCAAGACCCGAGAGCAGTGCACCCGCTCCAACAGCAAGTGGGACATGGGCCGTCGGATCACCCTCCGCCCGCAAGCGGAGTATGAGGTGATCCAGCAGGCACGGGCCCAGGAAGAGACCCAGGAGTGGAGGGAGCAGTACGCACACCGGGCCGGTGTCGAAGGCACCATCTCCCAAGGCGTCCGATGCTTCGGCCTACGGCGATGCCGGTATCACGGTCTGGCCAAAGCCCGGCTGCAGCACCAGCTCACGGCCACCGCGATGAACTTCCACCGCCTCAATGCGTGGTGGACCGAAACCCCACGAGCCCGCACGCGAACATCTCACCTGGCAGCCCTACGGCCCACTGACTAGGCCCTTCTGGTTATGCCTGTTTCTTTGGTGTTCTGGCACACATTTCCGTGAGGGATCTGAAAGTCCCGCTACGGGCGGCGGCCACCTGTCGGCTGGCCGGCATCAACACCGCGCAGGGAGAGAACGATCAGCAGCGCGAAGGCTGCGAATGCGGCGCCTGTGCGTGCGTAGTTGAACGCCTCCCAGCGAGCCAGGATTTCGGCGTGATCGGCGGGTGCCGAGGTAGCTGCCCACTGCTTGATGCGGCCGTTGATGGGGACGTTGCCGAGACGGGTGATCAGGAAGGACGCCAGGGCAAGGAGCCCAGCCCCTCCGGCAAGCCGCCGTGAGGCACCACGCGTCATGACGGCCAGCGCGAGGGCGCTGAGCGCCGACATGCCCATGGCGCCTTGCATGGTGATGCCGTTCATCTGCATCAACTGGGTGTGGAAGGCCAGCCTCATGTCGAGCGGTACGGCGTTGAAGGTGGGGACGAGGTTGGCCGCTCCGTAGCCGAAGGCGCCGGCAAGGGCACCTGTGGACAGCAGGGAGAGGCCCTGGACAAGCCGGACGCGCATGCGGATCACTCCCCGCCCTTCGGTTCGCCGGGGGCGACGGCTCGCGTGAGCTGCTCAGCTCGTCGCAACAGGCCGTCGGGGGTGAACTCCGCGAACATGTGGACCCGTGTGGAAACCGGTCCGCCCTTGCGCATCCGGGCGTGAATCGTGAAGCGGGTCGCGATCCGATCTCCGTCCGCAAACGCCTCGTGCACCTCGAACCGGAACTCGCGCAGGTTCTTGCGCACCGGGCGGAGGTGAGCGACGAGGCGCTCCCAGTCGAGTGGTACGCCGTCGGCGACTTGAATGACGTCACGGGTGTAATACCTGGACATCAGGTCAGAGGCGTCTTCCGAGCCATGGACCACGGCGTCGGTAAAGGTCGTGAAGAAGTCGGCGATGAACTGCTCGGGAGGCTTCGCGGGGAGAGGATTCACCATGCTCCTGCCGTACGTGCGGGGCCACCCCCGCAACGATCTCTTACACGCCCGTAAGATATAGTGAGGCATCTATCTCTGACAAGGGTGTAAGAGTTGACTGCTTTCGAGACCCCGGGCGACTCCCCGCGAGTTCGGCCCCGCCGTGCCGACGCCGAGCGCAGCAGGGCCGCAGTGCTGGACGCCGCGGTCCGACTGCTGGCCGAGCGGCCCGACGCCGGCATGGCCGCCATCGCCGCCGCGGCCGACGTCACCCGCCAGACCGTATACGCCCACTTCGGCACCCGTGACGCGCTGCTTGACGCTGTCGCCGACCGGATCACGGACCAGGCCATGGCCGCGATGGACGAGGCGGAAGAGAAGAGTGGTTCCGCCCAGGACGCGCTACTACGACTGCAGGACATCGGCTGGCGGCTGTTCGAACGCAACCCGGTGCTCCTCCAGCTCGGAAGCACCCGCGCCGGCGCCGGCGCCGACGCCGACTTGGCCCGGCATGAGCCCGTCGCAGCCCGACTCACCCGGCTGATCGAGAAGGGCCAGGCGTCAGGCGAGTTCGACCCCGCACCGCCAGCCACCTGGCTGGTGGCCGCGGTCACCGCTCTCGGCCACGCAGCAGGCGACGAAGTCAGGGCGGACCGCATGTCAGTGGAAGAAGCGGCAACATGGCTACGGACCGCCACACTCGCCCTTCTGAGGTCAGGCTGAGCAACTCCGCACCTTAGGCGGCTTCTTCTGCCCAGGGTGCGAAGGGCTTATGACGGCCGGACACGGATTCGCCAACAGTGTCCAAGGTGCGGCGGGGGCCGGTTGGGGGCGCGGTGGCCGCCGTGGCGGTGGTGGCGCTCGCCCCTGACCCTGGCTTTGCCTTCGTCCTGCCCGTCGCCCGTGTAGCGGTGCCGCCCCACTCCCGTTGCTGCACGTGCAGGTTCTCGACCTTGCCCGCTGCAGGTAGCGCGCCGTGCGCGGGCATTGACGCGACGGTCCGGAAGGGCTCGGGAGGCGGCTGCCCGGAAGGCCGCCGAGAAGCGTTCTGGCACGGATCTGGCACGCGGCCAGTGACCACAGCGGACAGCAAAAGGGCCCAGGTCTCTGACCTGGGCCTTCTTCACGGAGCGGGTGACGAGAATCGAACTCGCGCTCTCAGCTTGGGAAGCGACGGCGCTTGCGCGACTGTATGGCCATTGACCTGCGGCGACTCATCGTGCTGGCGTCTTCGTGCGGGCCTGGTCGCGCCGCTGTTGACCATGATTGTCCGCTCGTGAGGGCGCGCCATGGGCACGGGCGCTAGAGAAGCCGGCTCCGAGGGCGCCGTCCGGTAGGACTCCGCGGTCGGGTTACTCCCCCAACGCGCCCATGGCCCGGTCGAGCAGCACGGCCAGTGGGACAGTACCTTCACAGGCCACCCACGCCGTGGCGGCCACGTCGAGGCAGGCGAGTGCGGCGGCGGCCAGTGCGCTCGGCCTGGTGTCCTCGGGCCGGTCTTGCTCGGCCCCCAGCCGCCGGGCGATCTCGGGCACCAGCAGTTCCTGCCAGCTCAGTTGCTTCTCGTAGTGCCCGGCGCGCAGGGACGGCGTCTCCTGCAGCATGCGCAGATAGGCGAGTGTCTGCTGAGGCGCCTGCTCGTTCGCCTGCGTGAGGACGTCGAACGCCCTGCGCAGCGCCTCCCAGGGCCGCTCGTCGTCGGGACGGGCGGCCAGCGCCTCCGCGATCTGACGGCCGGAGTCCACCAGGCGTCCCAGGACGATCTCTTCCTTGGTGCCGAAATACCGGAACAGACTGGCGCGCGACAGGCCCACCTCGGCGGCGATCTGGTCGACGGTCGTCCGATCGAACCCCTGCTCGATGAAGAGGCGGTGCGCCACCTCGACCACCTCTGCCTGAACCGTCGCGCGCATGCGCTCACGCAGGCCGGGCGGCTTGCGGGCGGGCTGGTCGGCGGTACGGGCATTCTCATTCATGCCAGAATGATACAGCAATGACTCATCTTGATACTGAGTATCAGATGTGATGCGCGGTCTCCCTGGTAGACCTCGATCCGCCCTCTGCTTGCGTGTGGGGTTGCATGAACGGTGCGCGGCTCGGGCTCCTGCGCGCGCCCGTCCGGGACTGAGCCCACCGGGGCCGAGGGCGTCTGGGTGTGGCGTGCGGTGGTGAACGGCGGGCACGGCAGAGCCGCTTCGCCCGCCGCTCGGCTCGACGGCCCGGTCGGCCTCGGAGTGCGTTGCGCAGACCGTCGCGCGCAAGCCGCCGGTCAGCCCGGGCTCCGCCGCGCGGAGTGGTCTCCCGTGGCCACTGACGAGGAGTGATTCAGGACGGCCCGCTGCTTCAGAGCAGCGCTGACCGTAACGCGGTGGAGCCCATGGGCAGGCCGGACGACCGGCGCGCCACCGCACGGGCCGGGATCGTGGGCGCCGTCGTGGACTCGCTGGTCGAGGTGGGCTTCACGGCGCCGACGACCCGTCACCGGCCGCCTCAAGGACGTGATCATCCGAGGACAGGTGGCTACTTCGGAACCTCGGCCGGCGCGTGTGCGGTCGTTCGCCGTGGAAGTGCGCACGCCCGGCGACCGCTCGCGTGGCTGTGGGGCGTGCGCCGGCCTTGGCCGGCGCTGCCGGCGCACGGTTATGCGGCGTTGCCCTGGGCCTGGGTGGAGATGTCGGCCCATTCCTCCCAGGTCTTCAGGCGCTCGGCGTAGACCTGTGGGGCGAGGTGGAGGGGGGCGGTGCCGAAGAAGACCCGCAGGGGCGGGTTGTCGGCGTCCGCGATCTTCAGCAGGGCCGGGCCGGTTGCGGCCGGGTCGCCGGATTCGACATCGCCCCAGGCGGCAGCCACGGCCGCGCGCAGGCCGTCGTAGGCGGGCAGTTGCGTGGCGAAGGTGGCGGAGGAGCCAGCCCAGTCGGTTTCGAAGCCGCCGGGCTCGACGAGGGTGACCTTGATGCCGAAGGCGGCGACCTCCTGGGCGAGGGCCTCGGTCAGGCCCTCCAGGGCCCACTTGGAGGCGTTGTAGCCGCCCAGGTTGGGGAAGGAGACGACACCGCCGACCGTGGAGATCTGCACGATGTGACCGCTGCCCTGGGCCCGCAGGAGGGGCAGGGCAGCCTGGGTGACCCACAGGGCGCCGTAGAAGTTGGTCTCCATCTGGCCGCGGACCTGCTGCTCCGTCAGCTCCTCGACCGCGCCGAACAGCCCGTGTCCGGCGTTGTTGACGACGACGTCCAGGCGGCCGAAGTGCTCGTGCGCCCGCTTGACGGCCTCGAATGCGGCGGCCTTGTCGGTGACGTCCAGTTTCAGCGGCAGGATCGCCGCGCCGTGGGTGGCCACCAGGTCCGCCAGGGAGTCGGTGTTGCGGGCGGTGGCCGCGACCCGGTCGCCGCGCTCCAGGGCCGCCTGGACGAACTGGCGGCCGAAGCCCCGCGACGAGCCGGTGATGAACCAGATCTTGCTCATGGGAAAGCACTTCCGTTCGAGGTGAAGTCTTATGAGGAGACTGTACATCTGGCTGATACTCGGTATCAAGAGGAGTCGCAGTGTCGATCGCGCTGCCGACGACGGTGCTGGTCGCGATGAACGTGCGCCGCGACGGCACGGACGCAGCAGCTGGCGGCACTGCGTGGTACCGGCGGCACATCCCGGCGTACGCCGAGGCTGCGGCCCAGAGATCTTCGTGGGTGTAACCGCCGTGAGCCTCCCCGCGCCGTGTCCCGGAGGTGTGCTCGCCGCAGGAATGTCCCGCGTGTCCGGCCGTCCACGACCGGTGCTCGCGGCGTGTTGAGGCGGGCTGACCGGGTGATCCCGGTCAGCCCGCCGTGGGAAGTGTTTCCTGCCGAAGGGATCGGGTGTCGTCAGGACAGCTTGATCAGGGTGTAGTCGTCGCAGTAACCGGCGTCCTTGTAGCAGTGGACCGCGGCCGAGGTGTTGGTGCTCCCGGTGGTGAAGAAGACGGGCTGTTGGGAGTGGGCGGTGGAGGAGGTGCGCAGGTAGGTCTCGGGTCCGCCGAAGCCCTTTACCCCGACGGCACGCAGCACATCATCGACCTGGGGCACACCCGGATCGCCTATCTCCGCGGCGAGGAGGACCTGGAGAGCACGTCCATCCGCTTCCAGGGCTTCCAGGACGCGATGCGGATCGCCGGACTCGACCGACCGGCAAGGGCGGGACCACGACGGCAGGGTCGCGAACACGCCGGCAGCGTGCCCGAACGGAGAGGCATGGATCGTGTCCATCACCCTCACGTCGGACTGAAGGCCACGGTCCCTGGCGGACTCGCCCCTGCCCGCATCCGCCGTGACTTCCGGCACATCCGCTGGAGGACCACCCACCCGGCCCGAGCACCGAAACCTTCACGGCCCCGGCCCCCGGACGACCGTGAGGCCGCAGGAACACCGCCCCAGCCCGATGCCCCGACGTGCACACACCGGCCACCGATAAATCGGGGGCTATGCCGAGGGCCTACCCTCCCGACCGCCCACGTGCCCTCTCGGCCTGTGACGGGTTCTCGGGCTGCCGGACGTTATGGCTGACAATGGTGTATCGCGGTGTGACAGGTGATGCTAGGTGCCGATGCTACGGATGCGGCGCTTGGTTGTGCTGGTCCGGGAGCTGAACCTGATCGGCAGTGCAAATCTGAGAGGGCGGCGGGGCGTGGAGTTGCTGGACGGGTCGGATCCGGAGGCTATCGGTGGTTATCCACTGCTGGCGCGGCTCGGTGAGGGTGGAATGGGGCGGGTGTATCTGTCCCGGACGGTGTCGGGGCGTCCGCTGGCGCTCAAGACGGTGCGTGCCGAGTTCGGACGGCAACCGGGGTTCGAGGAGCGGTTCGCGCGGGAAATCCGTAACAGCGACCGGGTGCGCTCGCCCTGGACGCCTGCGGTGGTGGACTACAGCCCGGCGGGGCAGCGCCCGCAGTGGCTCGCCACCGAGTACGTGGCAGCGCCGTCCCTGGCAGAGTGGGTGCAGCGGTACGGCCGGCTGTCCGAACAGTGCGTCCTGGCACTGGCGGCCGAGCTTTTCGGGGCGCTGGCAGCGGTACACGGGGCGGGGCTGGCCCACCGGGATGTCAAGCCGTCCAATGTGCTGTTGGGCCGCCGTAGTCCTCTGCTCATCGATTTCGGGATCGCGCGCGCGAGGGAGGACTCGCGTCACACGAGGACCGGCGGTGTGATCGGTTCTCCCGGCTACCTGGCACCGGAGCAGGTGAGTGCCGGGGAATCGGGTGCACCGGGTGACGTCTTCTCGCTGGCTACGGTACTGGTGTACGCGGCGACGGGACGGGGCCCGTTTTCCAGCCCGAACGACGAGTTCTCGCCTGCGGTGCTGCTCTACCGCATCGTGCATCAGGAGCCGAACCTCGACGGCGTTCCGGCGGCCCTGGTCCCGCTCTTGCGGTCCTGTCTGGCCAAGGACCCCGACCAGCGGGCCACGCCCGGCACCGTCAGCGTGCTGTTGGAACGCTTGGGCGGCCGGTGCGGTACCTGGCCGCAGGTGCTGCCCGAGGGGCTGGAGAGAGATCTCGCCGTGCGGGAGGAGGAGGCGCGAGCGTTGATCTCCGCAACAGTGCGACCGCCGTCTGTGGCGGCTGTGTCACCTGAGCCCGAAGACGGCCCGGCTTCCGCCGACGCAAAGACCGCCGTCCTGCCGCCTGTCGGCGCCGCGCGACGGTTGGTGTCCGGCCGTACCGGCCGGGCGGTCGCCGGGACCATGGCCGTGGCCTTGATGGCCGCGGCGGGCACGTTCCTCGTGCGGCATTTCTCCGACGATGACGCCTCCGACGGGACGCCTTCGCCGTCATCCACTGCCACCGATGACTCCTCCGACGGGACGCCTGCGCCGACATCCACTGCCACATCGCTTCCCGAGGCCTGGGCAGGTACATGGGTCGGCACCGGGCCGGGCAATCCAGCTCCTGACAAGCTCACTGAGCCCCGCACCAACCGGTTCGCCGTCACTTTGACTCTCCACCCGGCACAGCGAGGTGAGCTGGTGGGCAAGCAGGTCAGCAGGGTGACCGAAGTGAACACCAAACTTGAGGTGGGATGCACCGAGACCTTGCGACTGCAGGAGATACGCAAGGCCTCGATGGTCCTCGAGGCGGTCACCAGCCAGCCCACCGAACAGGGGGCTGATCTCTCCTGCCCCAACGGCAGTATCTACGTCGTCACGATGACCGGCCAAGACACCCTGGGCCTGCGCGACGAAGGTCACCAGTCCGCCGGGGCGCCGTCCACCCTCACCCGGCGCTGACGGCTGCGCCCGCAGACACGGCGGTGCCGAGCCCTGCGACCTCTGAGAGGGCGTTACTGACTTCGGCGTATCAGGGTTAGTGAAACCCGGTGCCCACCCGACGCGACAGCCGGGCCACCACCATTCCCACAACCAGCCCGCAACAGAGGAACAGCCCGCCGGAGAAACCGACGGACCGTCATGCAAGATCGAGGCTAAATTGGACTAGATGATCGTTTCCAAGGGATTAGGCCTGCCCGGCCCTGTCCTGGGGACGCGGATCTTCTCCAGGACCGTCTTGAACTGGGTGCAGTCCGCCCGCTGTCCCGGCGTGACGACCAGGGACAGGGGCCGGCAGCGGCCGTCGGCACTTAGGTGGAGCTTGCTGGTGAACCCGCCTCGGGAGCGGCCCAGGCCCTCACCTCCAGCACCACCTCCACCAGGCGGCGAACCAGGCTCTGCCACGGCGTCTCGTCCTGGTGTTCTGCCTGCTCGGCCCCCTCTGACGCGGGTGCCGGCGGTGGGTCGGTCCGAGCGCCGGCCGCATGTTGGTGAGCACGGACGATGGTGGAGTCGACCGAGATGTCCCAGTCGATCTCACCGGCCCCGTCGGCCGCGGCCTGGACCTGCTCGAGCAGGCGCTCCCACGTCCCGTCCGCGGACCACAGCCGGTGGCGTTCATAGACGGTCTTCCACGGGCCGAACCGTTCGGGCAGGTCACGCCACTGAACGCCGGTCCGCACCCTGTGCGGAATCCCGTCGATCACCTGCCGGTGGTCTCGCCATCGGCCACAACGCCTGTTACTGACCGGCAGGTACGGCCGCAGCCGTTCCCACTCGGCATCCGTCAGATCACCCCGCCTCATGTCCACATCAACGACGCCGACATGAAGTAGTCACATGACCCACCGGACAACTCCTGGGGCGGGCGTCCGATCAGGTGGCGGGGCTGGCGAAGCCGGTGTGCCTGAGTCGCTCCGGCCGGATCCGGCCTACGTTCGTAGGGATCAAAGGAGGCTGCGATGCCCGATCACCCGAACATCGGGGTGTTTCAGCGGGCCATGGAGGCGTTTTCGGCTGGCGACATGGAGGCGCTGGCGGAGGTGTTCCACCCGGATGTGGTGTGGCATCTCGGCGGCCACGGCCCACTGGCTGGCGACTACCAGGGCCGCGAAGCCGCATTCGCCATGTTCCGACGGGAATTCGAGCTGACAGGGGGCACCTATCGCCCCCGTCTCCACGATGTGCTTGCCAACGACAAGCACACGGTCGCCCTGCTCCACGTCACGGCCTCACGCGAGGGCAAAGAGCTCGACATGAACGAGACGATCATCTTCCACATCCAGGATGGTCGGATTACCGAAGCCTGGGGGCTGTGGTCCGACCAGAAGGCGTACGACGCGTTCTGGTCGTGAAACGACAAGGCCGCTTGCCGCGCGCGGGACCGCCCCCGGCACGGTGGCGGTCCCGCGTTCGTGGAAGTCCGGTACCCGCGCCAGAGTCGTGGAGCCGGCCAAGATCCACCGGACAGGGCCTAGTGGTCGTAGGCGGTCAGTGAGCGCAGGACGAGCTGGCCGGTGTGGTCGTTGTGCCAGATCGCGGCGGTCAGCGCGAGGACGCGCTGCATGACGCGAGCGATCACGCCGGCCGGTGTGCGGCCTCGGTGCTGTTCGAGGTTGAGCCGGCCCTTGAAGGTCTCGTTGACCGACTCGATGACCTGCCGCAACGGTTTGAACAGCGGGGCCCCAGGCCGTTCCGGCTCGCCCTTGCGGGCCGGCCGCAGCAGTCGGATGTCCTGCTCGGCCAACTGGTGCTCGAAGTCGCGGCCGAAGTAGTTCTTGTCGCCGATCAGCGTCTGTCCAGGCCGGGCGGCGACGAGGTGCGATTCGGCGGCGAGCAGGTCCAGCAGGGTCTCGCGTTCGTCGGCCTTGGCCCCGGTCAGGGCGAAGGCGATGGGCAGGCCCTGCAGAGTGCACACCAGGTGTCAGGCGCAGGCCCCAGAAGAAGCGACTGTGGCTGGCGCAGTACCCGTACTCGGCCCATCCAGCCAGGTCGGAGCGTTTGACGGTCCCGCGGGAGCGTCCGCACTCCACGGGCGTGGAGTCCACGATCCACACGTCGTCGCTCCATACAGAGGTGTCGGTGGCCAGGACCCGGGTAACCCCCGGCGGCAGCTCGGCGGCCTTGCGCAGGCGCTTGTTGTAGCCGGGCTGCTGCGGCAGGTAGGGGAAGAGATGCCGCAGGTGGGAGCGTGCATGGCGAAGCCACTTGGCCTCGGAGGTGAAGCCCGGCATGGCCTGCACCATGGCGAGCGTGACCAGTTCGGCATCGGTCACTTGCGGAACGATCCCGACGGCCGGACGGCAGGGCCCCAGATGCGGTGATGCCTTCAGCAAGTCGTCGGTCTTCACACAGAGTGCGGTGGCGAGGGAGTCCAAGTCTGGCGTCACAACCGAACTTTGGACTCCCTCGTTCCATGCGGGCAGCCGATCCGCTGAAATCGATCATTCAGGTGGTACGGCGGCTACTGCTCCTCGGCGGAGGGCCGCCGCACCTCAAAGTGGAAGCATCCGTACTCCAGTGCCCGGACGTGCACGAGTACCACGTCCGGGTCGCTGAACGCATCGTCGAAGGCTGCGTCGAAACCAGCCGTGGTGTCGACCGGAATCTCAAGAAGGCGGCCACCGGCGATATGGCCCTGGGCGTCATAGCGGCGCACCGTACGCAGGGCGCCCGGCCGGTCGAAGGGGTAGTCCTCGCCGGGGGTGAACCCACCGCAGTCATCGGCGTGAATGAAGACGGGACCCTGTTCGTCGTACGCGCCTGGAAGCGCACCCTCCGCGGCGGCCCAGCGTCGCAACGGAGCGTACGAAACAAGGGCAATCCGCTCGCTGAGCCTGATGGGGCGTAGGCAGCAGCGCAGCGGGGAGCCTGCGTCGTCGCGGGTCGCGATGTACGGGACGCAGGGACGGCCTGCGTCATCGGCAACACGCAGTTCCTTGAGGACGGCTGGGTCAACGGGGAGCACGGTGTACCTGGTCATGCGCCCATGCTGGCTCGACGCACGAGTGTCTGCTGGCAGGAAACGGACGTCACGTTCGTGCGTGCCCACACATAAAGCTGACCGGAAACGTCACACCCGCTGTACGCAGGCCCCTTACGATCCCCACCCCTTGGAATCGATCATCTAGACAACAAAGACAAACCCCAGGCCGCTGACCTGGGGCTTCATCATGGAGCGGGTGACGAGAATCGAACTCGCGCTCTCAGCTTGGGAAGCGACGGCGCTTGGGCCGGCTCTACGGCCGTGACATGCGTGGATTTCTACTCCTTGGACTGCTCGTGAGGGTCGGATCGCACCGCTGTCGACCGTGGTTGTCCGCTCTTACGGGCACGCTGTGGGCACGGGCACCACCAGCGGCCGGGTCACACGCGCGCGATGCCTGCGCCGAGCGGAACGCGTCGTCTCCCGGCCTGATCCGGGGTGTCCGTCGCGACTGCACATGCCGGATCCGACGCTCACACGTGGACCCCCGCGCATGTTGGTGAGCCGGCCCGCCCCGGGCGTGCTCCTGTTCAGGTTTGATCGTCGGGGTTGGCCAACTGGCAACTGGCGAGAGCCATGTGCCCCCGCAGCACCTCCAGCGCGCCGGCTTCGTCATCGCGTTCGATGGCATCAACGATCGGTTGGTGCCGGGCCGCGGACATGGGCAAGCGGCTTTGCTCTTTGCCGGCGCTTACCACGGTCACCCGGATGGGGCCTTCCAGATGTCGCCACGTCCTGACCAGCATGGAGTTGCCGGACAGCTCGCACAGCAGGAGGTGGAAGCCGAGATCGGCTTCGACCTTCGCCGCCAGGTCAGCGCCCGATTCGAAGGTGTCGTGGAGCTTTTCCAAGGCCTGGCGCAGGGCTTTGGCCGCTTCCTGCCTGCGCGGTGACGCGATGATCTGCGCCACCGCGAGCCCCTCCAGCGCCTCCCGGACCTGGAAGAGTTCCCGCACCTCGGTCGGCGTCAGCTGGGACACGCGCAGCATGCCGCGGGCTCCAGCGGTGACGAGCCCCTCCTGCTGGAGATGGCGCAGGGCTTCCCGTACCGTGCCGCGGCTCACCGAGAGGTGCTCGGCGATCTCGACTTCTCCGAGGTGGTCACCGGGGCGGTACTGGCCGGTGGTGATGGCCGTCCGCAGGGCCACGAGCGCGCGCTCCCGGAGCGTCTTCGAGCGGGTGAGACTGGACAGCGCCTGACCGGCCACGGTCGAACCCTCCTTTGACTCCACGAGCGGTCATTTTAGCCCGAACAGCGGTCATCTGTTGACAGTCGGCAAATTCTGCACCGATCCCTGCAGTGCGGGTTGACACGACTTGCCGTCGGGCTCAGCATCAATCCTCGACTGTTAACAGTCGACAGCCAAGAGGCCAGTCCGGAACGGCTGGCCCGCCAACGATCAAGGAGGATCGGCATGGCTGAGTCCAAGGCACCGCAGCAGGCGGCGCACGGGTCGCCGGAACGTGTGAGAGTCGCCGTCGGGTGCGGCGTGGGCGCGACCATCGAGACGTATGACTTCATCGGCTTCGGAACTGCCGCCGCCCTCTATTTCGGGGACGTGTTCTTCCCGGACTCCGACCCGCTGTCAGCCACCCTGCTGTCCTTCGCGACCCTGGGGATCGGCTTCGCCGCACGGCCGCTGGGCGGCATCGTCGCCGGTCATCTCGGAGACCGCGTCGGCCGCAAACCCGTACTGGTCGGATCCCTGCTGCTGATGGGCATCGCAACCGTGCTGATCGGCTGCCTGCCCACCTACCAGATGGTCGGGGTCTGGGCGCCCATCCTGCTGGTGGTCGTCCGCGTCATCCAGGGGCTCGCCTTCGGTGCCGAGTGGGGCGGCGCCATCCTGATGACCTTCGAACACGCCCCGTGGCGACGGCGCGGCCTGTACACCGGCATCACGCAGGCCGGCTTCCCGGTGGGTCTGCTCCTCGCCAACCTCGCCTTCCTGTTCAGCCGGCACACCCTGGACGACACCTGGGCCTGGCGCGTGCCGTTCCTGCTCAGTGCGGTCCTGATCGCCGTCGGCATCTTCATCCGGTTGAAGATCGACGAGTCGCCCCAGTTCGAGGCGCTCAAGGAATCTGGAGAGGTGGTCAAGAACCCGCTGCTGGTGGTGATCCGGGAGGACTGGCGCAACGTGCTGCGGGCCTTCTGCCTGCGGATCACGGAGACCGCGGGGTACGCCGTCTCGGTCACCTTCGTCCTGTCCTACCTGGACGACGGCGACGCCCCCGACATCTCGGGTACCACCAGCCTCACCGCCCTGGTGACCGCCGCCGCCATCGGCATCGCCGCCACGACGCTCTGGGGCCGTCTGTCGGACCAGGTCGGTCGCCGCCCGGTCTACCTGCTGGGCTGTGCGGTGAGCGCAGCATGGGGCATCCCGCTCTTCCTGCTCGTCAACACCGAAGCCGCGGCCCTCATCCTGATCGCCTTCGTGATCAGTTATGCCGTCTGCCAGAACTCGCTGGCCGGTGTCCAGGGGGCCTGGTTCTGCGAGTTGTTCGCCACCAATACCCGAACCGCAGGAACCTCCCTGGCCTACCAACTCTCCGCGGTGGTCTCCGGGTTCACTCCCATGATCGCCACCGCGCTCTACTCCGCCACCGGGTGGACCGGGCCCGCGGTTCTCTTCAGTCTCTACGGGCTGCTGGGCCTCGTGGCGGCGTTGCTGACGCGCGAGACGTGGGGGGTGAAGGAGCGCCGCGAAGCCGACCTGGCCGCTACCACATCCGCCGAACCCGCCCTGCCCGCCGCCAACTGATCAAGAGATGAGGATCAACGTGATGTCCACTCAGGCGCCCGAAACAGGGATGTCGTTCACCCGGCGCGCCGACGCCCTGAAGGACTCCGCCTACCGCATCCGTATGCACGCGCTGGACATGGGGGAGACCCAGGGCCAGGGCTACATCGGACAGGCGCTGGGCGTGGCCGACATCCTGGCCGTCGTCTACAAGGACGTCCTCAATCACCGTCCCGGCGAACCCGACTGGCCGCAGCGCGACAGGTTTCTGCTGTCGATCGGCCACTACGCCATCGCCCTCTACGCGGCGCTCGCCGAGGCCGGTGTGCTGGGCGTCGACGAACTCGCCACCTACGGAAGCGACGACTCGCGCCTGCCCATGTCGGGCATGGCTTCCTACACACCCGGCATGGAGATCTCCGGAGGCTCCCTGGGACACGGCCTGGGCGTGGCCACCGGCATGGCACTCGGCCTGCGCCACCAGGGCAGCGACGCGCACGTGTACAACCTGCTCTCCGACGGTGAACTGGACGAGGGCTCCACCTGGGAGGCCGCGCTCGCCTGCGCTCACCACGGGCTGGACAACGTCACCGCCGTCGTCGACGTCAACGCCCTCCAGGCGGACGGCCCGACCCGGGGCGTGCTGCGCACCGAGCCGGTGACGGCCAAGTGGGAGGCGTTCGGCTGGCACGCGATCCGCGTGGACGGCAACGACATCGACGCGCTCCTCACGGCCTTCGACAGCCTGCGCGGGCACCGCGGATCGCCGGCCGTGCTCATCTGCGACACCCGGATCGGGTGCGGCGTACCGATGCTGGAGACGCGGGAGAAGGCGCACTTCATGCGCGTCGAGGAACACGAATGGCAACTGGCCCGCGATGAGTTGACACAGCGTCACCTAGAGGGATCCGGCTCGGACCGTGCCATCACCCAGGGAGAGGGACCCGTTCGATGAACACATCAGCGTCGACTCAGGCCGCAGCCACGCCGACCGAGGCCCCGCAGCGCAGGCTCACCACCTCCGCCATGATCGCCTCGATCGCCGAAGAGGGCCAGCGCACCACCAAGGCCCCCTTCGGACACGCGCTGGCCCGGCTCGCCGACGAACGCCCCGACGTGGTCGGACTCTCCGCGGACCTGGCCAAGTACACCGACATGCACGTCTTCCGCGAGGCCCACCCCGACCGCTTCTTCCAGATGGGCATGGCGGAACAGGTGATGCTGGGCGCGGCCGCGGGACTGGCCGAGGTGGGCCTGACCCCGTTCGCCTCCACCTACTCCGTCTTCGCCACCCGCCGCGCCTATGACTTCCTGTGTCTCGACATCGCCGAGCCGCAGCTGGGAGTCAACGTCGTCGGCGCCCTTCCCGGCCTGACCACCGGCTACGGCCCCAGCCACCAGGCGACCGAGGACCTGGCCATCCTGCGCGGCATGCCTGGCCTGACGATCGTGGACCCCGCGGACTCGGTGGACATCGAACAGGCCGTCCCGGCACTGGCCGCCCACCCCGGCCCGACCTACATGCGGCTGCTGCGCGGAGCCGTACCCACCGTCCTGGACGAGTACGACTACCGGTTCGAGGTCGGAAAGGCGGCGCAGCTGCGCGGTGGACGTGACGTGCTGTTCATCTCCACCGGCCTGATGACGGTACGAGCCCTGACCGCGGCCCGGGAACTCGAAGGCGACCACGTGGACGTCGCCGTCCTCCACGTGCCGACGATCAAGCCGTTCGACCGCGAGACGGTGCTACGGGAGACCGCCAGGGGACGCCTCGTGGTGACCCTTGAGAACCACAGCGTTGCCGGAGGTCTCGCTGAGTCCGTGGCTTCCTGCCTGGCCTTCGCGCAGCAGACGGCACGCATCGTCCCGATCGGACTGCCCGACGAGTTCCTCGCCGCGGGCGCACTGCCCACCCTCCACGACCGTTACGGCCTCTCCGTCGCGGCGATCAAGGAGCGCGTCCGCCGAGAACTCTGAGCCCCGCGCACGACACCCGGGCTCACCCACTTCCCACTCATCAGGAGAACTCCATGGTCACCGACCACACCCCTCGCACCGCCGTCGTCACCGGCGCAGGCTCCCTGCGAGGCATCGGACGCGCCACCGCGCACGCCCTGGCCGCCGCCGGCTATCACATAGCCGTCCTCGACCTGGACAAGGAGGCGGCCGAGGACACCGCCCGGGAGATCACCGCCCGGCACGGGGTACAAGCCCTCGGCCTCGCGGCGGACGTCACCGACGCCGACGAGGTCGACGCCGCGATCGGGGAGACCGAAGCGGCACTCCCGCCGATCGGCGCTCTCGTCAACAACGCGGGGATCACCTCCCCGACCCGCTTCCTCGACGTCACGCCCACGGAATGGGACCGGATCTTCGAGGTCAACGTCCGCGGGAGCTTCCTGGTCACCCACCGCGTGGCTCCCGGGATGGCCGAGCGCGGCTTCGGCCGCATCGTCTTCCTGTCGTCCGTCTCGGCCGAGCGCGGGGGCGGAGTGTTCGGGGGAGTGGCCTACTCGGCGGCCAAGGCCGCCCTCCTGGGCTTCGCCCGGGCCCTCGCCCGCGAAGTCGGCCCGTCCGGGGTCACGGTCAACTCCGTCGCCCCTGGCCTGATCGACACCGATATCACGCAGGGGAAGCTGGACGAGGAGCGCAAGGCAGCCATGATCGCGGAGGTTCCGGTACGCCGCATCGGCGGTGTCGAGGACGTGGCCGACGTCATCGCCTTCCTGGCCCGTCCCGAGTCGGGCTACCTCACCGGTGCGACATACGACGTCAACGGCGGATCCCACATCCACTGAGGAAGCCCCGGCGCCCTGCCGGCGGCACCCTCCATCTGCACGAACCGGTTCCGGAGGGCGCCGGCCGCCCGGCGTTTGGGCGGATGCAGCACCGCTGACCTGCGCGGATTCGTTGTGCTGGCCCTGTTGTCCGGGCGTGATCACACCGCAACTGACCGCGGCTGTCCGCTCTTACGGGCACGCTGTGGGCACAGCTTCGTCCGTGACGCGGTCGCCGACGCGGTTTACCGTGAGACGGGCTCCGGAACGCCGCGTGATCATCGTCATCGCGGACACCTCCGGCCTCCTGGCCGCCCTCGACTCGACGCACCCGGAGCACGGGGCGGCGAACGAGGCGATCATGGCGGTCGGCCTGCTGGTCATGTCCCCGTTCCTGTTGGCGGAACTCGATCACGTGGCTACGCGTGAGCTTGCGCGAGAGGCGGCCGTCAGCGCGTTCGACGACCTTCACCGCTGGATGGGCCGGGGCCGGGTCGTCATGCCGGAGATCACAGAAGACCACCTGGGCGCGGCCCAGTCCATCCGCGTCCGCTACCGCGCCCTGGACCTGGACCTTGCGGACGCGGTGAACGTGGCGCCGGCCGCGGACTATGACACCGACGCGATCCTCACCCTCGACCGACGCGACTTCCGTGCCGTACGGCCCTTGGGCCGGCACAAGGCATTCCGGGGTCCTGCCTGATGACCTGCCGCTGTGACGAGGGCTGCCGGTTCGAAGTCCCCACTGCCGAAATGGGCTTCGGAAGCCGTCGCCTCCCCCGGGTACGCGACACTCCTTCGGACTGGCTGAGGGAACGACATGCTGAGGTCTTCTGATGCGGGGAGATCGCGATGCGAACGATGAATCCGCAGGTCAACGCTATGTTCTGACGCCGGAAGCGTTGTATGTGCGGCTGCCGTTCGACGTTCGTGCCCTCCGCGTGCCCAATCTTCGTGCGCTTGACGGGCTGCACACTCCCCAAGAAGCCTCGGCAAAGCACAAGCCCCAGGCCGCTGACCTGGGGCTTCAAGAAGAGCGGGTGACGAGGATCGAACTCGCGCTGCCAGCTTGGGAAGCGACGGCGCTTGCGTGCGGTCCGTGGCTCCGACCAGCGCAGATACCGGGCCCTTGGGGTGGTCGGGTGGGGCGGGTCGCACCGCTGTTGACCGTGGTTTTCCGCTGTTACGGGCACGCTGTGGGCACGGACGGCGAAGACCGTTGGGCAGAGTGCATGGGCGGACCGGCTATGCGTTCGGCCAGGTCCGGTCGGGCGGGCGGATGGGGAAGACCTTCGCATGTGTACAGGCCGTCGGTGGAGTTCGTTTCCGGCGACAGGATCGCATGCAGGCGGGTCAGTCCCTGCAACTCGGCCCTGGCGGCCACCACGGCGTCGACGGCTCCGGCGCTGCGGTGCCGGCCCCAGTAGGTGAGCATCTCCTGGACCTGCCATGCGCGGTCGTCGACGGGGGCCGGCGCGCCAAGTACCGGCCTCCGCACCCGCCCCCATGCTCACGACCCGTCAGCTGCCGCCGCCTGTCGCCCGATGGTGCTGGCTCGTGGAATCAGCCGGTGCGGCGCCCGGATCTCCATGCCCGGGACGGGCGTCGAGCTGCCGATCCGCTTGAGCAGTCGTTCCACCGCCGTCTCCGCGATCACCTTCTTGTCCGGGGAGACCGTGGTGACGGACGGATTGGAGTAGCGGCCGTCTTCGATGTCGTCGTAGCCGACGACGGCGATGTCCTCGGGGACGCGCAGTCCGCGGGAGGCCAGGGTGTGCAGGGCGCCCAGGGCGACCAGGTCGCTGTAGCAGAAGACCGCGTCGGGCGGTTCCTCCAGGTCGTCGAGCAGGTGGGCCATCGCGGTCGCGCCGTCGGAGCGGTTGAAGCGCGGGGTGGAGACGACGAGTTCCTCGCGGACGGGCAGACCGGCCCGCTCGTGCGCCAACCGGTAGCCCCGAGTGCGCAGTTGGGCCGCCTCGCCGGTGCGGTAGGGCTGGTCGCCGATCGCGGCGACGCGGCGCCGGCCGAGGCCGAGCAGATGCTCGGTGGCCTCCAGGGAGGCGGCGACGTCGTCGATGCCGACATGGTCGAAACCGCCGTCGCTGACCCGCTCGCCGAGCACGACCAGCGGCAGGCTCGGGTCACGCTCGGACAGATCGGACTGGGCGAGGCCGAGCGGGCTGAAGATGACACCGTCGAACAGCAGATGCTGGGAGCCCCGGCTGAGGAACAGCTTCTCGTGCTCGGCGTCGCCGTCCGTCTGGTCGATCAGGACGTTGTAGCCCTGCACCCGGGCCGCGCGGATGACGCCTTGCAGCAGTTCGGCGAAGTACGGCGTGTCCAGGTACGGCACCACCACGGCGATCTGGCCCGAGCGCCCGGCGGCCAGGTTGCGGGCCAGCACATTGGGCCGGTAGCCGAGCTTGTCCACGGCCTGCTGAACCCGGACCCGGGTGGCCTCGGCGACGGGCGCGTAGCCGTTGACCACGTTGGACACGGTCCGGCTGGAGACGCCGGCGAGCTCCGCGACGTCGCGGAGTGTAACGCCCTTTGCCATATGTCACCTTCATCCCAGATGTCGGTTTCAGCGCTGAAATTTTCCCTCAAGAGGTTTCCTGCGCCTCTTGCAGCGCGGCAACTTCTCGGTTAACACTTTTGCAGCGCTGCAGAGCGTAGCAGAAGGGCTTGATCCAAAGCGGATCGAGTACCCAGGGGTCGTGGCGTCATCGCGCCGCGGACCGGATCCCCGAGAGCGATCACGGGGATGACCAGTAGGAGCCGCAGTGGGACCAGCAACCTCTCACGGGCCGGGAGCCGCACCCGTCCTGACAGGGCATCACTCTTTACTCACCGCGGTCTGAGTCGTCGTCCGGCGCGCCCGCCGCGCTGATCACCGCTCCGTCCCTCCCCCTCACCGACGTCACGCACGCCCACCCTCCCGCGTCGACCGACGTCCGTCCGCCAGGATCCCTCGGCGGACAGCACACCTGAGCGCCTCGCGCCTGAAGCGCCCGCCCTGCACTCGAGCCGGCGTGCCCGCATGCCCTCGCCCCGTTCACTCCCTTCACGCCGGTCCTCCGTGTGCCCGGCGCACCTCCCCTCACCTCCCGTACTCCGTCCTGCCCTCGGGCACCACATCCAGGAGATCGCTCATGTCGTCCAGCAGAAAGCCCACGTCCCGTTCCCTCCGGCGGACCACGGTCGCGGCGACCTCCGCCGCCCTCGCCGGCGTGCTCCTCGCGGCCTGCGGCGGCGGGGGCGGCAGCACCAGCGGCGCGCAGAGCGGCCCCGTGCACATCAAGGTGTGGGCCTGGTACCCGCAGTTCAAGCAGGTCGTGGCGGAGTTCAACAAGACCCACAAGGACGTCCAGGTCGACTGGGTCCAGGCCGGCGTCGGCCAGGACGAGTACACCAAGCTGAAGACCGCGCTGAAGGCCGGCCAGGGCGCCCCGGACGTCGTCATGCTGGAGTTCCAGGAGCTGCCCACCATCCAGCTCACCAAGGGCCTGCTCGACATGGGCAAGTACGGCGCGAACGCGGACAAGGACAAGTACGTGGACTGGGCCTGGAAGCAGGCCTCCGACGGCGACCACGTCTACGCCATCCCGGTCGACGGCGGCCCGATGGCGATGATGTACCGGACCGACCTCTTCAAGAAGTACCACCTGAAGGTCCCCACGACCTGGGCGGAGTACAAGGAGGAGGCGGTCAAGCTGCACAAGGCCGACCCGAAGGCGTACATGACCGACTTCGGCAGCGACGAGTCGGCCGCCGGCTGGCGCCAGGGCCTGATGTGGCAGGCCGGTTCCCGCCCCTACACGTACTCGGCGAGCAAGCTGCCGGACATCGGCGTGAAGCTGAACGACGACAACGCCAAGAAGGTGTACGAGTACTGGGGCGACCTGGTCAAGAACAAGCTGGTCGACACCCAGTCGTACGCCACCACCGACTTCTACAACGGCCTCAGCACCGGCAAGTACGCCACCTACATCGCGGCCGGCTGGGGGCCGGGCTACCTCTCCAGCGTCGCCGCGAAGACCTCCGGCAAGTGGGCCGTCGCCCCGCTGCCGCAGTGGAACGCGGGAGACAACGCCCAGGGCGACTGGGGCGGTTCGAGCTTCGCGGTGACCTCGCAGACCAAGCACCCGAAGGAGGCCACCCAGGTCGCCCGGGAGCTCTTCGGCACCTCTCAGGCGGCCTGGAAGATCGGCATCGACCAGGCCTACCTCTTCCCGCTGTCCAAGCCGATCCTCAACGGGTCGTACTTCCAGGACAAGAAGTACGACTTCTTCGGCGGCCAGCAGATCAACAAGGTGTTCGTGCCCGCCGCGAACGGCATCGGGACCTTCGACTGGAGCCCGTTCCAGGACTACGCCTACAACACCGACACCGCCGAGGTCGGCAAGGCCCTCCAGGGCAAGACCGCCTGGTCGTCCGTCAACGACAACGTCCAGCAGCAGGTGACCTCCTACGCGGGCAAGCAGGGCTTCAAGGTCAGCCAGTAACCGGCCCGAGCCCCCGCTCACCAGGCCCCCCGCCGGCGCGCCCGCGCCCGACAGCTCCGCCGCCGGCGGGGGCCCGCACGACGCGCAAGGAGAAGTGATGAGCCTGCTCCGACAGCAGGGATCCACCGCGACGGCACCTCCACGTGCCGTCCCCGCGAGGGGACTTCGCACTCCCATGGCGGGCCGGCGCCCCGGCGGGCTGTCCGCCCGCACCCGGCACAAGGGCATGGGCCTGCTGCTGGTCAGCCCGTTCCTCCTGCTCTTCCTGGCCTTCCTGGTGGCCCCGCTGGCTTACGCCTTCTGGCTGAGCCTGAGGACCTCCACCCTGGTCGGCGGCGACCACTTCAGCTGGTTCGCCAACTACAAGCAGACCTTCACCGACCCGCAGTTCCTGTCCGGCGTGCGCAGGGTGGCCGTCTTCGGTGTGGTGCAGATCCCGCTGATGCTCGGCCTCGCCCTGCTGGGCGCGCTGATCATCGACGAGGTGACGAGCAGGCTCGCCAAGGTCTTCCGGATGACCCTGTTCATGCCGTACGCCGTGCCCGCGGTGATCGGCGCCCTGATGTGGGGCTTCCTGTACAGCCCGACCTTCGGCCCGGTGAACTCGATCAGCGACTCACTCGGTCTCGGCAAGGTCGACCTGCTGGGCCACGGTCTGATGCTGACCTCGCTGGGCAACATCGTGACCTGGCAGTGGACCGGCTACAACATGATCGTCCTGTACGCCGCCCTCCAGGGCCTGCCCCGCGAGGTCTACGAGGCGGCGAAGCTCGACGGCGCCGGCCAGCTCCAGACGGCCCTGCGCATCAAGGTCCCGATGATCTCCTCGGCGCTGGTGCTCACCCTGATGTTCACCCTCATCGGCACCCTGCAGTTCTTCACCGAGCCGCGGGTGCTGGCGCCGACCGCCTCCCAGGTGATCACCCCGGACTACACGCCGAACCTGTACGCCTACAACCTGGCGTTCCAGTATTCGCAGTTCAACTACTCCGCCGCCATCTCCTTCTCCCTCGGAGCGGTGGTCTTCATCGGCTCCTACTTCTTCCTGTTCGCCACACGCAAGAGGAGCGGACTGAAGTGACCACCGTCGCCGCACCCGCCGTAACCACCGCCCCGGCCACCGGCCGCCGCCCGTCCGCCGCCCGCGGACGCGTCACCGTCAACGTGGTGATGGTGGCGATGATCCTGTACTTCCTGCTGCCGTTCTGGTGGCTGGTCGTCGCCGCCACCAAGGACAACGACGCGCTGTTCTCCACCGCAGCCCTGTGGTTCCACTCGCCGGGCGCCTTCGTGACCAATGTCCGGCAGCTGTTCACCTACAACGACGGCGAGTACCTGCGCTGGATGGGCAACACCGCCGTCTACGCGGGCGTGAGCGGGGTGGGCGCCACCGCCGTGGCGACCCTCGCGGGCTACGCCTTCGCCAAGTACCGCTTCCCCGGCCGGAACGTGCTCTTCTCCAGCCTCCTCGGCGCCATCATGGTGCCCGCCACCGCCCTGGCCATCCCCACCTACCTGCTGCTGAGCAAGGTCGCGCTGACCAACACCATGTGGGCGGTCATCCTGCCCCAGCTGCTCAACCCCTTCGGCGTCTACCTCGTACGGGTCTACGTGCAGGAGTCCCTGCCGGACGAGCTGCTGGAGGCGGCCCGCATGGACGGCGCCGGCGAACTGCGCGTGCTGTGGTCGGTGGCGCTGCCGACCCTGAAGCCGGCGCTCGTCACCGTGCTGCTGTTCTCCATGGTCGGCACCTGGAACAACTTCTTCCTGCCGCTGGTGATGCTCAACAACGACAAGCTCTTCCCGCTCACCGTCGGCCTGCAGTCCTGGTACCAGGGAGCGCTGATCCAGTCCGGCGCCAACGCGCTGTTCACCCTCGTCATCGCGGGTTCCCTGGTGGCGATCCTGCCGCTGATCGTCACCTTCCTCCTCCTCCAGCGGTACTGGCGCGGCGGTCTGACCGTCGGAAGCCTCAAGTGAGCCCAGCCCTCCCTCTCTTTCTCGCGCACCTTCCGGAGCGACCTTCATGCTGCACGCCTCCCTGACCGTCGACCCCGCCTTCCGCGTCGCCGACGTGAACCCCCGTACCTTCGGCTCGTTCGTCGAGCACATGGGCCGCTGCGTCTACACCGGCATCTACGAGCCCGGCCATCCGTACGCCGACGAGGACGGCCTGCGCCGTGACGTCCTGGACCTGGTGCGCGAGCTGGGCGTGACCGCCGTGCGCTATCCCGGCGGCAACTTCGTCTCCGGTTTCCGCTGGGAGGACAGCGTCGGCCCGGCCGCCGACCGCCCCACCCGCCTCGACCTCGCCTGGCACAGCACCGAGACCAACGCCTTCGGCCTGCACGAGTTCCACCGCTGGGCCGAGAAGGCCGGCGTCGAGCCCATGATGGCCGTCAACCTCGGCACCCGGGGCGTGGCGGAGGCCCTGGACCTGCTGGAGTACTGCAACCACCCGGGCGGCACCGCCTGGTCCGACCAGCGGATCAAGAACGGCGCCCCCGACCCCTTCGGCATCCGCATGTGGTGCCTGGGCAACGAGATGGACGGCCCCTGGCAGACCGGCCACAAGACCGCCCAGGAGTACGGCCGTATCGCCGCCGAGACCGCCCGGGCCATGCGCATGATCGACCCCAAGCTCGAACTGGTCGCCTGCGGCAGCTCCAGCTCCGCGATGCCGACCTTCGGCGCCTGGGAGGCCACCGTCCTGGAGGAGGCGTACGACCAGGTCGACTACATCTCCTGCCACGCCTACTACGAGGAACTCGACGGCGACCTGGGCAGCTTCCTGGCCTCCGGGGTCGACATGGACCACTTCGTGGAGTCGGTGGTCGCCACCGCCGACCACATCCGGGCCAAGCTGGGCAAGAAGAAGCGGATCAACCTCTCCTTCGACGAGTGGAACGTCTGGTACAACACCCGCTTCGAGGCGCAGGAGAAGCCCACCGAGTGGGCCGTCGCCCCGCGCGTGATCGAGGACGAGTACAACGTCGCCGACGCCGTCGTCGTCGGCGGGCTGCTGATCAGCCTGCTGCGGCACAGCGACCGGGTCACCGCCGCCTGCCTCGCCCAGCTCGTCAACGTGATCGCCCCCATCCGCAGCGAGGCGGGCGGCCCGAGCTGGCGGCAGACCACCTTCCACCCCTTCGCCCAGGCGGCCCGGCACGCGCGCGGCACGGTCCTGCGGGTGGAGCCGGTCGCGCCGACGTATGAGACGAAACGTTTCGGCGAGGTCTCCGTCGTCGACGCCGTGGCCACGCACCTCGCGGAGGCGGACGGCGCCGACGAGCTCACCGTCTTCGCCGTCAACCGGCACCAGAGCGAGAACGTCGAACTCGCCCTCGACCTGCGGGCGTTCCCCGGCTACACGCCGGTGGAGCACTCGGTGCTGAGCGACCCCGACATCCGCGCCGCCAACACCCAGGACGACCCCGACCGGGTCCGCCCGTACACCGCCGACACCGGTTCCGTCACCGACGGCCGCCTCACCGCGAGCCTGCCGCCCGTCTCCTGGAACGTCATCCGGCTGTGCCGCGCCGGCTGACCCACCCCCTCGGACACCCGCCGTTCCACCCCTCTTCCTCCTCCTCGGGGGGAGCGGCGGGCCCCGCACCACCCCCTCTTCCCGGACATTCCTTGGGAGCCGCCCATGTCCACCACCAGGGAAGGCGCCAGACTCCGCGCCGTACCCCGCACCCAGGCGATCACCCTGCTGCTGGCCCTGCTCGCAGCCGCCGTCGCCCTCGTCCTCCCCACCGCCGGCCAGGCGCACGCGATCTCCCGCGCCTCGCAGACGATGTACACCCCGCCGTCGAACGCCCCGTCCCCCGGCTCGCTCTACCCGCGCGCCCTGCGCCTGCAGAACAGCGGATCCTCCAACGGCACCCTGCTCGCCACCTTCGAGCAGTACAGCTCGGGCACCCCCGTCTTCCCGATCTACCGCAGTACCGACAACGGCAACAGCTGGACGCAGATCTCCAGCATCAGCGACACCCACAACGGCTTCGGCAACCGCTACCAGCCGTTCCTTTACGAACTGCCCACGCAGATCGGCAACTTCCCGGCCGGCACGATCCTCGCGGCCGGCAACTCCATCCCGAACGACCTGTCGTCCACCGAGCTGGACCTGTACGCGAGCACCGACCACGGCGTCAGCTGGTCGTACGTCAGCTCCATCGCCAAGGGCGGCGAGGCCGACCCCACCAACGGCAAGACCCCGGTGTGGGAGCCGTTCCTGATGGTCTCCGGCTCCAAGCTGATCGTGTACTACTCCGACCAGCGCGACCCGAACTACGGCCAGAAGATCGTCCACCAGGTCTCCACGGACGGCGTGAACTGGGGCGCCGTGGTCGACGACGTGACGACCTCGACGTACGACGACCGTCCGGGCATGCCCGTGATCGCCAAGCTGCCCAACGGCAACTACGTGATGACGTACGAGTTCTGGGGCGCCCCCGAGGGCGGTTTCGCCGTCTACTACAAGATCTCCTCCAACCCGGAGGCGTTCGGCTCCGCCACCGGCATCCCACTCAAGGCGACCGACGGCACCCAGCCCAAGAGCTCCCCGTACATCACCTGGCTGCCCACCGGCGGCGCCAACGGCACCCTGGTGGTCAGTGCCAACAGCAGCGACGACCTGTTCCTCAACACCCAGAACGGCGCCGCGAACACCTGGACGCGCATCGCCTCCACCGTCCCCGGTGGCTACAGCCGCGGCTTGCTCCCGCTGGCCGACGGCCACAGCCTGCTGGTCCTCAGCGGCGGCCACCTGACCAGCACCGGCCTCAACCCGGTCACCTACGGCACGATCGACCTGGGCGGAGGCATCTCCGACGGTGCCACCTACACCATGTCCAACGCCAACAGCCACCTGATGCTGGCCATCGCGGGCGGCTCGACCACCAACGGCGTCAACGCCACCCAGCAGAACGCCGACAACGCCAGCGACCAGAAGTGGAGGTTCGTCCAGCAGACGTCCGGTTACTTCAAGATCTTCAACGTGGCGAGCGGCAAGGTGCTGGGCGTGCAGAACCAGTCCACCGCCAACGGCGCCAAGGTCGTGCAGTGGGACGACAACGGCACCCTCGACCACGAGTGGGCGATCGCCCCGAACCCGGCGGGCGGCTTCACCGCCACCAACCGGATCAGCGGAAAGTACCTGGAGATCCCCAGCGCCTCCACCACCGTCGGCACCGCCGCCGGTCAGTGGTCCGACACCGGCTGCGCCTGCCAGCGCTGGAACCTCACCCAGACCGCCCTGCCCACCCTGTCCACCGGCCAGTACCGGCTGGTCAACAAGAACAGCGGCAAGTTCCTGGAGATCCCCGGCGCCTCCACCACGGTGGGCAAGCAGGCCGGCCAGTGGGTGAACACCGCCAACAACTGCCAGCTGTGGACGTTCCAGTCGGTCAGCGGCGGGGCGTGGACCGTGAAGAACGTCAACAGCGGTCTGTTCCTCGACAACAACGGCTCGGCCTCGTCGGGGGCGGCGGTCGTCCAGAACGCGTCGTCGGGCGCGACTTCCCAGAAGTGGACGCTCACGGACGCGGGCAACGGCTACGTCAAGCTCGTCAACTCCGCCAGCGGCCTGGTGGCGGACGTCGCCTCCGCCTCCACCGCCAACGGCGCGCTGATCGTCCAGTCGGCGGACAACGGCGCCGACGACGAACTGTGGCAGGTCGTGCGGGTCAACTGACCCGCCAGGGGCCCGGTCGCGGCCGGGCCCCCGGCCCTTCTGTCCAGTATTCCGAACGATGACTGTCATACCGAACGAGAGAGGTGGGTCGCTCCGTGTCTGATGAACCCTGTGTCGTGGGCGTCGACTTCGGAACCCTGTCCGGCCGTGCCGTGGTGGTACGGGTCAGCGACGGCGCGGAACTGGCGTCGGCGGAGCACGTCTACGCCCATGCCGTCCTCGACCGGCACCTGCCCGACGGCACCCGGCTGCCCCCCGACTGGGCCTTGCAGGTGCCCTCGGACTACATCGACGTGCTGCGAGGCGCCGTACCGGAGGCGATGACGCGGGCAGGTGTGCGGCCGGAGCAGGTCATCGGCATCGGCACCGACTTCACCGCCTGCACGGTCCTGCCGGTCCTCGCCGACGGCACACCGCTGTGCGAGGTCCCCGGTCTGGCGAACCGCCCGCACGCCTACGTCAAGCTGTGGCGCCACCACGCCGCCCAGGGCCAGGCCGACCGGATCAACGCACTGGCCGCCGAGATGAAGGAGCCGTGGCTGGAGCGGTACGGCGGGAAGATCTCCTCGGAGTGGGAGTTCGCCAAGGCGCTCCAGGTGCTGGAGGAGGACCCCGAGATCTACCGGCGCACCGAGCGGTGGTTGGAGGCGGCCGACTGGATCGTGTGGCGGCTGTGCGGGACGTACGTCCGCAACGCCTGCACGGCGGGCTACAAGGGCCAGTACCAGGAGGGGCGTTACCCGTCCCCCGAGTATCTGGCGGCCCTGAACCCCGACTTCGCCGGCTTCGTGACCGACAAGCTGGACCACCCCATCGGTCAACTCGGCGACTCGGCCGGGGTGTTGTCGGCCGAGGCCGCCGCCTGGACCGGGCTGCCGGAGGGCATCACGGTCTGCGTCGGCAACGTCGACGCCCACGTGACGGCCCCGGCGGCCGTGGCGGTGGAACCCGGCCAGATGGTCGCCATCATGGGCACCTCCACCTGCCATGTGATGAGCTCCGACCAGCTCGGAGTCGTGCCCGGCATGTGCGGGGTCGTGGACGGCGGCATCCTGCCCGGGCTCTGGGGCTACGAGGCCGGGCAGAGCGGCGTCGGCGACATCTTCGGCTGGTTCGTCCGCACGGGCCTGCCCGCCGAGTACGCGGAGCGGGCCGCCGCGGCCGGCCAGACCCCGCACGAGTACCTGACCGACCTCGCGGCCGGGCAGAAGGTGGGCGAACACGGCCTTCTCGCCCTCGACTGGCACAGCGGCAACCGGTCCGTCCTGGTCGACCACGATCTCAGCGGCCTGCTGATCGGTCAGACGCTCTCCACGCGCCCGGAGGACGTCTACCGAGCCCTGCTGGAGGCCACCGCCTTCGGCACCCGCACCATCATCGACGCCTTCGAGACCGCCGCCGTACCGGTGAAGGAACTGATCATCGCGGGCGGCCTGACGAAGAACGCCCTCCTCATGCAGATCTACGCCGACGTCACTCGCCGCCCCCTGAGCATCATCGGGTCGACCCAGGGTCCCGCCCTCGGCGCCGCGATGCACGCCGCCGTAGCCGCCGGGGCGTACCCCGACATCCGCATCGCGGCCCACGCCATGGGCAAGGTGCACCGCCGGGTCTACCTGCCGGACCCTCAGCGCGCGGTGGCCTACGAGCGCCTCTACTCCGAGTACCGCGTGCTGCACGACTACTTCGGCCGCGGCACCAACGACGTCATGCACCGTCTGCGCCGCCTGCGCGCCGAGGCGACCGCGTGAACCAGATCCGTGTGAAAGGACCCACCATGACGACATCCGCCCAGCCGTACGACAGCCGCGAGGTCTGGTTTCTCACCGGCAGCCAGGGCCTGTACGGCGACGAAACGCTGAAGCAGGTCGCCCACCAGTCCCGGCAGATCGCCGAGCGCCTCGACGCGGCGAGCGAGATCCCCCTGCCCATCGCCTGGAAGCCGGTCCTCACGGACGCCGAGTCCATCCGCAGGATGTGCCAGGAGGCGAGCGCCTCCGACACCTGCGTCGGCGTGATCGTGTGGATGCACACCTTCTCCCCGGCGAAGATGTGGATCGCCGGGCTCAGCGCCCTGGACCGGCCGCTGCTGCACCTGCACACCCAGTACAACCTGTCGCTGCCGTGGTCGAGCATCGACATGGACTTCATGAACCTCAACCAGGCCGCCCACGGCGACCGCGAATTCGGGCACATCGAGTCCCGCGTCGGTGTCGACCGCAAGATCGTCGCCGGTCATGCCACCGACCCCAGGGTGATCCGGCGGGTCGCCGCCTGGACCCGGGCCGCCGCCGGCCGCCACACCTCGCGCACCATGCGGCTGGCCCGCTTCGGCGACAACATGCGCGACGTCGCCGTGACCGAGGGCGACAAGGTGGAGGCACAGCTGCGGTTCGGCTTCTCCGTGAACACCTACGGCGTCAACGACCTGGTCACCGTGGTCGACGCCATCGAGGGCAAGGCGGCGGCCGAACTCGCCGACGAGTACGTGGAGTCGTACGACGTCGGCCCGGCCCTGCGCCCCGGCGGCATCCGCCACGACTCGCTGCTGTACGCCGCCCGCCTTGAACTCGGCCTGCGCGCCTTCCTCACCGAGGGCGGCTTCACCGCCTTCACCACCAACTTCGAGGACCTGGGAGGACTGCGCCAGCTGCCCGGCCTCGCGGTCCAGCGGCTGATGGCCGACGGATACGGCTTCGGCGGCGAGGGCGACTGGAAGACCTCCGCGCTGCTGCGGATCATGAAGGTCATGGGCGCCGGACGCCCCGGCGGCACCACCTTCATGGAGGACTACACCTACCACCTCGGCCCCGGTACCCCGCGTGTCCTGGGCGCCCACATGCTGGAGGTCTGCCCCTCGGTGGCGGCCGGCCGGCCCCGCTGCGAGATCCACCCCCTGTCCATCGGCGGCCGCGAGGACCCCGTCCGCCTGGTCTTCAACGCCGCCGAGGGCCCCGCCGTCGTCGTCGGCCTCTCCGACCTCGGCGACCGCTTCCGCCTCACGGCCAACGCCGTCGACGTCGTCGCCCCCAGTGAACCCCTGCGCCGCCTGCCGGTCGCGCGCGCCGTGTGGAAGCCGCGGCCCTCTCTCGCGGAGTCGGCGGAGAGCTGGCTGCTGGCCGGCGCCCCGCACCACACCGTGCTCAGCTCCGCCGTCGACGTCGAGACCCTCACCGACTACGCCGACATGACCGGCGTAGAACTGCTCACCATCGACGAGCACACCACCACCGACCAGTTCGCGAAGGAAGTCCGCTGGAACGCCGCCTACCACCGCCTCGCCCAGGCCCTGTGACGAAGGAGACCACGATGACCACAGTTGTCCGGGACGGCCTGCGCCAAGAGGTACTGGAGGCGAACCTTGCCATCCCCCAGGTCGGCCTGGCGACCCTGACCTGGGGAAACGTCAGCGGGGTCGACCGTGAGGCGGGCGTGTTCGTCATCAAGCCTTCCGGGGTCCCCTACGAGGCCCTGACCATCGACGACCTGGTCACGGTCCGCCTGTCCGACGGCGCGGTGGTCGAGGGCGACCTGCGCCCCTCCACCGACACCGAGACTCACCGCTGCCTGTACCTGGCGTTCCCGTCCGTCGGCGGCGTGACCCACACCCACTCCACCCACGCGGTCGCCTTCGCCCAGGCCCGCCGGGACATCCCCGTCCTCGGCACCACCCACGCCGACACCTTCAACGGCCCCGTGCCGGTCACCCGCGACCTCACCGAGGAGGAGTGCGCGAAGGACTACGAGTACAACACCGGTCACGTCATCGTGGACCTCCTCGACGGCGACGACCAGCGGGCCGTCGAGGTCCCCGCCGCCCTCGTCGCGGGCCACGGCCCCTTCACCTGGGGGGCCACCGCCCGCAAGTCCCTGGAACACGCGATCATCTGCGAGGCGGTCGCCGACATCGCCCTCCACACCATGTCCCTCTCACCGACGGCACCGCCACCGCGTCACCTCCTGGAGCGCCACTACACCCGCAAGCACGGCCCCGACGCCTACTACGGCAATCCGGCCGCCCCGGTGACGCGGTGACGGTGATGCACAGAAGCCGCGTATACGCCGTACTGATCGACACACCCGAAGCCGAGGCCGCCCGGGCAGCGGACTTCTGGTCGGCAGCTCTCGGTGTGACTGCCCGACCGTTTCCACCGGCACCGCAGTTCACCACGCTCCACCAGGCGCTGCCCGGGCTGATCACCGCAGTCCAGGCGGTCGACGACGCACCCCGTATCCACCTCGACATCGAGACCGACGACGTCGAATCGGAAACCGCGCGCCTGATCGCCCTGGGCGCCGAGCAGATTTCACAGTGGCAGGAGTGCTGCGTGCTACGAGTGCCTGGCGGTCATCTGCTGTGCGTACTACCTGTGGAGAGCGACCCCGACACGTTCCGGGCACAGGCCCGCGTCTGGCCATGACGAATACTCGAGCGGTCTCGGGCGGCCGGCCCGTTACCCCCGGGTTGGCCGAGATCGTCGAGGGGATCGTGGTTCAGGGGGCGGGGACGAGGGGGCGGCTCTCCCAGGCCGCAAGGGCCTGCTTGAGCGCGTCGAGCGCGTCGACGGCCGGCCCAGCCGCTGAGGCGGCCTTGCCCGAGCTGCGGGAGGGCTGCCTGATGGCCAACGACAAGGGCAGGCGCCGCCGTTTCGGCGCGATCAGACGGCTCCCGTCCGGCCGCTACCAGGCGCGCTGTCCGGGGCCGGACGGCGGCATGCGCCCCGCCCCGGAGACCTTCGCCACCACGGCAGACGCTGACGAACGTCTCCGCACGACCGGCGCCAAGAACACGACCGCCAAGGCGTACCGACTCCTGAAAGGCATCATGGAGACGGTCGTGGACGACCTGATCAAGCGCATCCCGTGCCGGATCAAGGGCACCGGAAAGGAGCAGACGGCCGAACCCCGCATCGCCACCGTGGCCCAGGTCGACGCCCTCGCAGACCAGCTCGGCCCCCGCTGGCGCCTCAGGTCTATCTCGGCGCCTACGGTCCTCTCCGCCCCGAGGAACTCCCGGGCCTCCGCCGCCGGGACATCAACGTCGACCACCTGAAGATCACGGTTCGTCTCGCGGAGCCGGAGCGCACCAATGGCCTACGTGCCCCCGGCGACACCAAGTCCGCGGCCGGTACCCGGACCGTCTGCCTGCCGGAGTTCCTCCGCCCGGAGCTGCGTATCCACATGGAGCTGTTCGCCGACAAGGGACCTGACGGGCTGGTCTTTCTCGGCGAGAAGGGCGCCCCCTTCCGGCGCAGCACCTTCGGCCGGAAGTGGCGCAAGGCCCGTACCGTCGTAGGCGTCCCCGAGGGCTTCCGGTTCTACGACCTTCGCCACACCGGACACACGCTCTCGACCCGTTCCGGTGCCACCCTCAAGGACACGATGGTCCGCGCCGGCCAGTCCTCGGAGAAGGCCGCGTTGATCTACCAGCACTCCGACGACGACCGACAGCAGGAAGTTGCAATCGGCCTCGATGCGACCGTACGCAAGGCACGCCGGCAAGCTGCTGCGACCATGCCAGAACTTGAGCCCACCGCCCCCGACGATCAACCATCTGGCACGAATCTGGCACGCGACAACCAATCACCACGGACAACAAAAGGGCCCAGGTCGCTGACCTGGGCCTTAGTCATGGAGCGGGTGACGAGAATCGAACTCGCGCTCTCAGCTTGGGAAGCGGCGGCGCTTGCAGAGCCGGATGCCTTCTGGCCTGGGCGTATGTGGTATGGCCAGGCGCCCGAGCGCACAGGATGGCACCGTTGCTGACCGTGGTTGACCGGTCTTACGGGCACGCTCTGGGCACGGCTTCGAGAAAGGGCGGGCAGGCACTGCGCGTGAAACGGTCTCAGGGTTCGGCTCGACCGGTCCGGAGATCCAGCTCGGAGAACCTTCGCGAGCGCACAGGACGTCCGGTGCAGTGCGCGCCTGTCAGGGGAGGGATGTCGCGCATCCTCGGAGCGGCCGGCGCTCGGCCCCGTTTCACTTGCCGGTTTCCGGGCCGTACCACTGCAGTGCTTGGCCGGTGACGGCGGCGATGAGGACTGCTCGCCGCCGGAACGTCCCGCATGGTCGGCCCTCCGTACCGGTGCTCCTGGCGTGGGTCGGGTGGGCGGGCCGGGTGATCCCGGCCCGCCCACTGTGAGGAAAGGATTCTCCTTGAGGGCCGTGTGCCGTCAGGAGAGCTTGATCAGGGTGTAGTCGTCGCAGTAGCCGGCCGAGGAGCCCGCGTCCTTGTAGCAGTAGACCGCGGCCGAGGTGTTGGTGCTGCCGGTGGTGAAGAAGATCGGCTGCTGGGAGTAGGCGGTGCTGGAGGTGCGCAGGTAGGTCTCGGTGCCGCCGAAGCTCTTCACACCGACGGCGACCTGCTCACTTCCGTTCGCGACCTTGGCCCAGCCGGCCAGCAGGTAGGTGCTGCCCGCGGTGAGGCCGGTGGCGGACTGCTCCACACCGCTGGTGGCGGCGCCGGTCTGCAGGGAGTAGGTGCCGGTGCGGGCGTTGGAGGCGACCACGTTGGACTGCGCGCCGCTGCCGCTGCGGGTCCAGGGGCTCAGGGAGCCGGTCTCGAAGCCCGCGTTGGTCAGCACGTTGGAGGGGGTGGAGATCCGTTCCACCGCGAGGTCGTCGCAGTTGCCGGTGCCGGTGCCGCCGGTGTTCTTCCAGCAGTAGACCAGGGCCGAGGTGTTGGAGCTGCCCGTGGTGAACAGCACCGCGGCCTGGGAGTACGACGTCGTGGCCACGTTGGTGAACGTCTCCGTGCCGCCGTAGTTCTTGACGCCGATGGCGAGGGTCTCCCCGGCGTTCGCCACCTTGGCCCAACCGGTCAGCAGGTAGGTGGTGTTCGGGCTGAGGCCGGTGATGTTCTGGTTGGCGCCGCTGCCGCTCGCCTGGGTGGTGAGGGCGAATCCGCCGGTGCGGGCGCCCGAGGAGGTGACGGAGGGGGCGGCGCCGCTGTTGGTCCAGGGGCTCATCGCGCCCGTCTCGAAGCCGGCGTTGGAGACGAGGTTGCCGCCGGTTCCGTTGTCGGCGCCGATGTTGGGTGCCTCCGTGGCGGAGACCGTGTTGCCGAAGGCGTCCTTGCCGCCGTTGTTGCTGATGACCATTCCGGCCCGGATCACCGGGGAGGAGGGGTGGACCTGGTAGGCGTCGGTGCCGGTGTACGAGGAGGAGGTATTCGCGTTGCCGGGGTTGCGGAACTCGGGGTCGGTCACGACCTTCGCCGCGTCGGCCGGTTCGGAGGACGGGTGGTTGCCGTAGAAGAGGTTGTTGTTGTAGGTGGAGTTGACGCTGGAGAAGTAGCCGCCGGTGCCGTAGTTGAACACCGCGTTGTTGCGGAAGGACAGGTTGCCGGTGACGCTGGTGCCCTTGCGCGAGTACAGGATCGGGGTGTTCAGGCCGCTCTTGTTGATGTAGATGCTGTTGTTGTAGAACCGCGGGACGGCGACCGGACTTCCGCTCCGGTTGGGGACGTTGCCGACGAAGTGGAAGACGCCGGAGCCGTGGGACGCGGTGCCGGAGGCGGGGCAGCCGGCGTTGGAGCCGTCGTTCTCGCTGATGTTGTAGCGGACGACCGTGCCGTCACTGGCGATGGTCGACGTCGGCTCGTTGGCGATGGAGAAGGGCGGCATGACCAGCAGGAAGCCGCCGAGGTTCTGGTGGCTGTAGTTGTACTGGAACGTGGTGTTGTGGTTGCCCCAGTCGACGTCGAAGCCGGTGCCGTCGGCGCCGTTGACGTGGCAGTACACCTCGTTGTTCTGGACGACGGTGTCGTTGCTGCCGGACATCCAGATGCCGGCCGAGGCGCCGTTGCAGTACTGGCCGGACGGCGGGCAGGTGGCCTTCGCGCCGCCGTAGCCGGCCTTGTTGCCCTCGATGAGGGCACCGTCGTTCTTGACGACGAGGACATCGTCGGCGCCGTCGTAGGTCATGGTGTTGTTGCGGATGACCGTGCCCGTGGTCTGACCGGTGCCCTGGCCGTCCCCGTCCGGGGTGACGGCGACGGCGATGCGGTCCACGTGGTCGAAGGTGTTGTTCTCGACCACCACGTCGTCCCAGGTGGAGACGGTTGCGGTGTGGTCGGTCTGGACGCCGACGCCCGCGTTGGTGGAGTACCAGCCGCCCGAGTAGCCGCTGATGTGGTGGATGTTCATGTCGTGCACCCGGATGTGGTGCAGGACGCCACCCGAGCTGTTCTCGGCGAGGACGCCGGAGCGGTAGGCGGGGGAGGAGGCCGCGTTGGTGAGTTCCAGGCCGCCGATCTCCCAGTACTGCTGGTTGAGCAGGTGGATGACGGGGCCGACGGCGCCGTTCGCGTTGATGACCGGCTTGGCGCCGGTGCCGTAGGAGCCCATGGTGACGGGGCTGCCGGAGGCGCCCGATCCTTGCGGGGTGAGCTGGCCGGTGCAGGTGGTTCCGGCGGCGAAGAGGATGCTGTCTCCCGCGCCGAAGGTGGTGTTGTTGACGCTGGTGACGGTGTTCCAGGGGCTGGACTGGGTGCCGTTGCCGTTGGTCGCGGCCGAGCAGTCGACGTAGTGGGCACTGCCCGCCGCCATGGCGGCGGGGGCCGGGAGGAGGAGAGCGCCCGCCAGCGTGGCGAGCAGGGTGAGGACGCGTGACGCCCTCAGACCTGGGCGGTCCGATCTGCGACGCTTCATTGCGACGCTCCTTGCTGGGTGAATGTGTTCTCCGCGCCGCAGGATGCGACGTGGGGCTTCCTGCACCGGGCGGGCCGGCCGAAGCGGGCACGTCCGGAATCTGTGGCTGGGGCGGGGGGCCTCAGCACGGCGCGATCGAGGCCGGGAGCGGCGTTTCGAGGACGGAGGCGTGGCGCATGCCCGGCGGCAGCGCCAGGGAGACGGGCTCCCAGTCCACGCCGTCCTTGCTGCGAGCCGCCCCGTATCGCCCTTCGAGGTAGTGGTCGAAGATCATGACCAGCTCGCCTCCGCGCCGGAAGATCGACGGCCCCTCCACCACCGAGGGGGTGACCGGTCCGGTGCCGGCGGTGTACGGACCGCCGGGGGTCTCGAAGGCGGTCAGGTGGATGTCCTTGTGTGCGGTGGCGAGGTCGTTGGTGCCTCGCTCGTCCTTGAAGGCCATGAGGAACCCGCCGTCGTCCAGCTGCCGCACGGTGGCGTCGATGACCGAGTGACCGGGGTCGAAGAAGACGTCGGGGGCCGAGAACGTGCTGAAGTCCTCGGTGGTGCAGTGCCAGATGCGGTGGTCCTGGCCGACATGTTCGTAGTCGCGGCCCTCGGCCGTGCTCCCGGACTCGACGACCGACGACCAGATGAGGTGGTACAGCCCGGTCCCGCGGTCCAGGAAGAACTCCGGGGCCCAGGCGTTGTGGGCTCCGTCCACCTCGGCCATGACCGGGACGAGTTGCTGGTCCGACCAGGTGAGCAGGTCGGCCGAGGTGGCGTGGACGATGCAGGGGCTCGTCCAGCCGTCGGTGGCCAGCAGATGGAACAGGCCGTCGGGGCCCACCCCGATGAACGGATCCCGCAGTCTGCCGGTGCCGACCGTGCCCCGTAGGACGGGCCGGCCGCCGTTCACCACCGAGAATTCCTCACCATCGTGGCTGTAGGCGAGGTGGAGCGCCTCGTCGGTGTCGGTGAAGTATGAGACCACGTACATCGGTGGATGGTCCTTCCTGGATGTTCGGGACGGCGGGGATGCCGGGTGTCGGGGCATGGGGGTGCCCTGGACGGTGACGGTGTTCGTGTTCAGGCCTCGGCGGCCGGGCCGGGCTCTACGACTTGACGGCGCCGGCCGACATCCCGGCGACCACATGCCGCTGCAGGAAGACGAAGATCAGCAGCAGCGGGAGCACGCCGAGCAGGGCGGCCGGGAACAGGGTCGTCGGCTGCACGGTGTGCGGGTCGATGAAGGAGTAGGCGTTCACCATGACGGTGCGTTTGTCGGGGTCCTGCAGGAAGACCAGCGGAACCAGCAGGTCGTTCCAGACCTGGAGGGCGACGAAGGTCAGCAGCGTGCTGGTGATCGGGCGCAGCAGCGGCAGGATGATGGTGAAGAAGGTACGGAGGGCTCCGCAGCCGTCCAGGGCGGCGGCCTCCTCCAGGTCCACGGGGATCGAGCGGACGAAGCTGGTGTAGAAGAACACGGCGACCGGGAGGTTGATGGCCGTGTAGATGATGACCACTCCCGCGTAGCTGTCGAGCAGGTTCAGGTCCCGCATCAGCAGGTACAGGGGCGCCGCCACCACGAAGATCGGTACCGAGGTGCCCAGGATGAACAGCCGGTACACCCAGGTCGACCAGTTCTGGGTGATGCGGGCCAGCGGGTAGCTGGCCAGGGAGCCGATGACGGTGATGCTGAGACACGACAGACCCGTGATGAGCAGTGTGTTCAGCGCGCTGCGCCCGTAGTGGATCTGCCCGAAGGCCTCGGTGAAGTTGTGCAGGGTCAGGGAGTGCGGGAAGCCCAGGGGGGACCTCGCCACATCAGCCGCGGTGCGCAGCGAGGTGACCACGGTGAAGAGGAACGGCAGGACGAACGTCAGCGTGCCGAGACACAGCAGCACGGTGCCGAGGGTGCCGGAGGTCCGGCGCCAGAGGGTGGAGATCATGGTTGCCGTCCGTCAGATTCGTCGCTCGCGAAGCCGGAGCAGGGAGGAGGTGGCGCTGGACAGGACGACCACGGTCACCAGGAGCAGGACCGAGACCGCGATGCCGAAGGCGAACTTCCCGCCGCCGAAGACGTTCCGGTAGACGAGCATGGTCAGGGTGTCCGTGGCACCGGCCGGGCCGCCGTTGGTGAGGACGAGAGGAAACTCGAAGACCTTGAGCGAGCCGATGAGACTGAGCGTGACGTTCACGGTCAGCGCGGGAGCCAGCATCGGCCACTCCACGCTGCGGAATCGCCGCCAGCCGCTCGCGCCGTCCACCGCGGCCGCGTCGAGCAGTTCGGTGGGCACACTCATATAGCCGGCGAGGAAGATGGCGCAGGAGTAGCCCGCGAACATCCAGACGTTGACGGCGGCGACCGCGTACAGGGCGGTGGAGGTGTCCCCGAGCCAGACGTGCTGCAGCGAGTCGAGTCCGAACACGCCGAGCAGCGCGTTGATGCCACCCTCCGGGGCGAACAGGTACGACCAGATGAAGGCCGCCATCACCGGGGAGACGAGCGTGGGGGTCAGCAGCACCACGCTGAGCGTCTTGCGCACCTTGGGCCGGCGGAAGAGCAGGCTCGCGAAGAGCAGACCGAGGGCGTTCTGTGCGACCACGACGACCGCCGCGTACAGCACGGTGTGCCACAGGGCCGAGGTGACCTTCGGGTCGTCGGCCATGGCACGGTACTGCTCCGTGCCGACGAAGTTGGCGATCGGTCCGCCGAGGCTGTCGGTCATGCTCAGATAGACGCCGCGGGCCAGCGGATACAGCATGAACACGCCGTATATGACGATCGCCGGAAGCAGGAAGGCGGCCATGGTGGCACGCCGTCGGTGGAACACGGGAGTCCTCCTCTTGCCCGGACGGGCCGTGGTGGGGGGCGGTCGGGAGCCGCCGATCGCGCTCCCCCCACGGCTGACCAGGGGTGGCCGGTTACTTGGCGGACGCCGCGGTCTGGATGTCCTTGAGGGTCTGCGCGGCGGACGCCTTGCCCAGCAGGTAGGCCTGGATCCTGGAGCCGATCTCGGTCTCGTTGGCCGCGGCGTACCAGGAGTCGGACGGGAGGATCCGGTAACGACCGTCCTTGAAGGCTGTGGTGAAGGCCGTGGTCTCGGTGGCTTCCGGCGTGGTGCCGTCCTTGAACGGAGACTCCGCGTTCTCGGCCTCCAGGTACTTGGCGAGGTTCTCGTTCTGCGACCAGAACTTGACGTACTCGCGTGCCGCGTCACCGTGCTGCGACTGGGAGTTGACGCCCCACATCGTGCCGGCGAACAGCATGCTGTTGGGCTTGGTGCCCTTGGCGCCGCCCGGCCAGGGAGCGAAGGAGACAGGGAAGCCGGCCTTCTTGATGTTGGAGACCTGCCATGCGCCCTGGTACCAGAAGGCGCTCTTGCCGGCGCTGAAGTCCTGCGGGCCCTGTGCCCACTCGTCGATGCCGAGTTGGTTCTTCCAGTTGACGTACCCCTTGTCCTCCAGGGTCTTCAACTGCTCCAGCGACGCCTTCCAGTCGGGGTTGAACGACGCCTTGCCGTCGAGGAAGTCGGTGTCCCACTGCTTGTTCTTCTGGTAGACGGTGGTCGAACCGCTCGCCTGGAAGACGGAGCTGCCGGTCCACCCGCTCTTGTCGGGCAGCGCGATGGGGTCGATGCCGGCCTTCTTGACCTTGGCGAGGTCCGCGAGGAACGTCGGCCAGTCGGCGGGGACTTCGGTGATGCCCGCCTTCTTCAGCAGGTCCATGTTGGCGTACAGGCCGATGCCGATCAGCTCCATCGGCATCGCGAGGGTCTTGCCGTCGGCCTGCGCGAAGGGCTTGGCGTCCGGGGCTATTCTGCTCGCCCACGACTCCCCGGACAGGTCGGCGAGGTAGCCGGAGGCGCCCCACTTCTTCATCTTGTCCGTGTCGACCATGATCACGTCGCCGGCCTTGCCACCGAGCAGCTCGGGCTGGAGCTTCTGGACGTAGGTGTCGTTCGCGGTGATGTACTCGAAGTCGACCTTGATCTTCGGGTGGGCCTTCTCGAACGCCTTGTTGATCTCCGCGACGTTCGCCGGCTCCGCGCCGCCTCCCTTCCACGCCTGCACGTGGATGGTCACCGTGCCGTCGCTGGAGGCGCCGGACGACCCGCCTCCGCACGCGGCCAGCGACATCGCCATGGCGGCGACCGTGGTGGCGACCGCGAGACGTCTCCCAGAGCGCTTCATTGCACACCTCACCCATCGTCGGTACGGACCGACTTGTCATCTCTGAAGGGGTTTGAACGGGCTGGTCGGTTTCCGTGCCGGGAAGTGCTGACACATACGGAAAGGGACCGGTCGACCCGATTTTGCGGCGATCGTTCATGCCGATTGCGGGGACTGTAACGCAAAACTTAGCTGACATCTATACGTAACTTTCTGTGGCCGATTGGCTTGGTTGGCGTGGTCGTGATCCCGGGAGTGGCAGGCCAAATGCCCCGTTATAGCCGTTAATGTGGGGCTTGAACCATGCGACAGCAGGCGGTTTCGTTGACGCACCAGCTGCCTTATCGTTACAGTTTCCTGCGTGTGTTCATGGGGGAGGGGAGCGGGTGCGCGCCCTTCTGGCTCCACATAGCGGGCTTCGCGCCGAGGGGGCGCGGCACCGCAGGGGTGGCGTCCGCCGGGGGATCCGACGAGCGGATACCGTTCGACCGAAGTCGGCAGACAGAAGGAGTTCGGGTGGCAGGGCGGGCGACGATCGCGCAGGTGGCCGAGGAGGCCGGCGTCTCCGCGATGACCGTGTCCAACGTCATCAATGGCAAGCCGGGGGCCTCAGAGGAGACCCGACGCCGTGTCCTGGAGGTGGCCGGGCGGCTCGGCTACCGGCCGAACGTCTCGGCCCGCAACCTCAAGGCCGGCCGTAGTGGGCTCATCGGCCTCATAGCGCTGGACCTGACCAGTCAGTACGGACTGGAGATCCTGCGCGGCGTAGCCGACGAACTCGCCAGTGCCGAGCAGGAACTGCTCGTCAACGCCACCTACCACGACGCGGTGCGGGAAAAGGACCGGATCGAGTTCCTGGCGCGTGGCCTCGTCGACGGCGTGCTCATGATCGCGCCGGTCCTGGAGGACGAGACGGTCGAACTGCTGCGCCGGCAGAAACTGCCCTGCGTCATCATCGACCCTCGGCACCTGGATGTACCGCTGCCCCGGCTGAGCGTCGACAACTATCACGGCATGCGTCAGGGCACGCAGCACCTCATCGACCTGGGCCACACCCGGATCGCCTACCTCCGCGGTGAGGAGGATCTGGAAAGCACGTCCATCCGCTTCCAGGGCTTCGAGGACGCGATGCGGCTCGCCGGACTGGAGGTCGACGAGCGGCTGGTCGCCTCGTGCGACTTCTCCTATGCCTGCGGCTTCCGCACCACGGCTCGTCTGATCGACGATCACAGTCCGACGGCGGTCGTCGCCGGTGCCGACCTCATGGCGCTCGGCGCCATCGACGCTGCCCGGGCGCGCGGCCTCAACGTGCCCACCGACTTCTCCGTCGTCGGCTTCGACGACCTCCCGCAGGCGGCGCAGAGTTTTCCCGGCCTGACCACCGTGCGCCAGCCGCTGCACGACATGGGCCAGAAGGCGGCCCGCGCGCTGCTGTCCGTCATCGAGGGACAGCGGCTGCTCATGGAGCACATGGAGGTGGGCACGGAGCTCGTCGTACGCAACTCGACCGCCCCGCCGCCCCGCGACGGCGCGGCGTGACCCGCGCGATGCCGCGCCGGCTCTTCCGGCGCGCCACGGGACGCAGGACCTGTGCGGCGGGCCGAGCCGGATGCGGTGACAGACTCAGGAGCAACAGGCACTGATTCCGGGCACGCCGACGGCGACCGACAACGGGGAGTCGCCGCCGGTTCGACGTGGACGTACGCGAAGGCAGCCGGAAGTGGCGGCCGTGCCGGATGAAGGCACCGGTGACCCCGACGATCACCGTTCTGACACGAATCTGGCACACGGCTAGTGATCACAGCGGACAGCAAAAAGGCCCGGGTCACTGACCTGGGCCTTCTCCATGGAGCGGGTGACGAGAATCGAACTCGCGCTCTCAGCTTGGGAAGCTGATGTTCTACCATTAAACTACACCCGCGTAAGACGCCGACCTGAGTCGGTGTCCGAATGCTCGCCCACTCTACCTCATGCCAGGCCTCCGGTGTTCAAGCCGCGAGGCCTGAGGGCTTTTTCGGGGGGTGGGATGAGGCTGCGGGTGACCGGAGTTGGGGCGTACGGTGGAGGCGCGGGCGAGGGCCCGGACGGGACCGGAGTGCCGCCTGTAGGGCCGTCCCTTTGATCCCGTACTGTGGCTTTTGTCGTCAGGCAAGCAGTAGCCCGACGCGGCTCTTGGGGAAGGGACTCTTGGACTTGATGGAGCGCACCGTCGTCCGCTGTGCGGATGGGCACGTGTTCACCACCGCTTCGTTCCCGATGCAGCAGGCCGAGCGGCTCGGCCCTGGCCGGCTGCTTCGGTGTCCGCGATGTGCGCGGCTCCGGAGCGTCGTGCCCGTGAGCTACCAGAAGCGGTAGCGGCACGGCCGCCAGAAGCACGCAGGCAGGCGCGCGGAGTCGTCCGGTTGTGGTCGCTCCGCGCGCCTTGCGTATCCTCGGGGCGTGCTTCTCTCAGACAAGGACATCCGGGCCGAGATCGATGCCGGGCGGGTACGGATCGATCCCTATGACGACGCGATGGTGCAGCCGTCGAGCATCGACGTGCGCCTCGACCGCTATTTCCGGGTGTTCGAGAACCACCGGTACCCGCACATCGACCCCTCCATCGAGCAGGCCGATCTGACCCGGCTCGTCGAGCCGGAGGGGGACGAGCCGTTCATCCTGCATCCCGGGGAGTTCGTCCTCGCCAGTACGTACGAGGTCATCTCGCTGCCCGACGATCTCGCCTCCCGGCTGGAGGGGAAGAGTTCGCTGGGGCGCCTCGGGCTGGTCACGCATTCGACGGCCGGCTTCATCGATCCCGGGTTCAGCGGGCACGTGACCCTTGAGCTGTCCAACCTCGCCACCCTGCCCATCAAACTGTGGCCGGGGATGAAGATCGGGCAGCTGTGCATGTTCCGGCTCAGCTCGCCCGCCGACTTCCCGTACGGGAGCGAGCGGTACGGGTCGCGGTACCAGGGACAGCGGGGGCCGACCGCCTCCCGGTCCTTCCTCAACTTCCATCGGACCCGGGTGTGAGCGGCCAGAGCATGAGTGACATCCGGGAGAACCTGACCTACGAGCAGTTCGGCGTCGCCGTGCGCGAACTCGCGCAGACCATCGCCGACGACGGATACGAGCCCGACATAGTGCTCAGCATCGCCCGCGGCGGTGTCTTCGTGGCCGGCGGGCTCGCCTACGCCCTCGACTGCAAGAACATCCATCTCGTGAACGTGGAGTTCTACACGGGCGTGGGGACGACCCTCGAGATGCCCGTCATGCTCGCTCCCGTCCCCAACGTGATCGACTTCTCCGAGAAGAAGGTGCTGATCACCGACGACGTCGCCGACACCGGCAAGACGCTCAAGCTGGTCCGTGACTTCTGCCTCGACACCGTCGCCGAGGTGCGTACCGCCGTCGTCTACGAGAAGTCACAGTCGCTGGTGAAGTGCGAGTACGTGTGGAAGCGGACCGATGAGTGGATCAACTTCCCGTGGTCCGTGGAGCCGCCCGTGGTGCGGCGGGCCGACCAGGTGCTCGACGCCTGAGCTGCACGTGAAGACCTGAGCTGCGCGTGAAGAAAGGGGCCCCCTGCCGGGGAGCCCCTTTCTCGTGCCGTGCGGAGCCTCAGACCGTGCCCAGCTTCACGATCGACAGCAGCGCGATCAGCTGGATCGCCGACGCGCCCAGCGCCTTCGGCCAGGGCAGGTCGTGGGAGCGGCTGACCATGAGGGTCAGCAGCGCGCCGCCCGCGATCCAGGTGGCCCAGCCCAGCAGCTGCACGAACGTCGCGTCGCCGCCGGCGAACATCGCGAAGACCAGGCGGGGTGCGTCCGTGATGGACATGATCAGCATGGACAGGCCGACCGTGGGCTGCCAGGCGCCGTCGCCGCCGAGCTGACGGGCCAGGGTGTGGGTGACCACGCCCAGGATGAACGCGCTGAGCACCATCGCGACCGCCGTCGTCAGGACGATGGGGATCGCGTTCGCGAGTGTGGCGTTTATCGCATCCTTGCGGGCGCCGTCGAAGCCGAAGACGGCGAGCAGGCCGTAGAGGAACGTGACGATGAGGGCCGGGCCCCACATCGTGTAGTCCCGCATCTGGAGGAAGGTCTGCTTGGGGGCGAGGACGATCCCCCTCAGCAGGGCCTTCCAGTGCAGGCGCGGGCCGACCGGACCGGGCGGCGGGGCGGCCGCGCCGGCGCGGTAGGTGTCGCCCTGGTTGTAGGGGTCCTCGCCGACCGCGAAGGCCTGGGTGTGGCCCGGGTTGTTCGCCGCGTACGGGTCGGGCGGGCCCTGGGGGCCGGGCGGGTACGCGCCGTCGCCGAAGTACTCCGGCTCGCCCTGGTCGCCGTAGCCGCCGCCGGACCGCCCGGCGTTCGGCTGCGGCCAAGTGGGGCCGCCGCCGTTGCCGTACGGCGGCTGCTGCGGGTACGGCTGCGGCGCCGGCGGGTAGCCGTACGACGGTCCCTGCGGCGTCTGCTGCCCGTACGGAGGGTTTTGCGGTCGCGTCTGAGGAGCGCCGTTGTTCCGGCCGCGTCCGATCCTGAATCCAGCCACGTCTTCGAACGTACCTGGTCCCGAGCGGTGGCGTGCCGGGCCCGGGCTTCCGGGCCCGGCTTTGCGGCCGAGCTGTGACATCCCTTAAGGGGTAAGGGCCTTGGGCGTCCGTGGGCGGTCAGGGTTCCGCCGTACGGGCATCGTCGTGACCCTTCGCGGCGGCGTCAGCTCAGAAGGAACGGTGGTTCTCGCCGTCCTCCAGGGTGTATCCACTCCACCGCCCCGACCCACCCGGCCCGCTTCGGGCGCGTCAGTCGGGAAGCGCCCCGCCGAGCTCCGGCAGGACGATCGCGCCGGTCTTCGTCGGCGCCGTTCCCGTCCCCCGCATCAGCAGCGCACCGCTCGCCGCGCCCACGGCCAGGTCCGCCCGTCCGTCGGCGGTCAGGTCGCGCAGGCGGAGCGTGTAGCCGAAGGCGGCGTGGGAGTCGGCCGGGCCCAGCACCGTCTGGGCGATCCACGAGGAGCGGGCGCCGCTGAGGCCGCCGGAGCCGCCGCGGAAGACGTGGACACCGCCCTGGTCCTCCAGGCCCTCGACGTCCTCGTGCGGCACGCCGACCGCGAGGTCCGCGTAGCCGTCGCCGTTGGTGTCGGCGGCCGAGATGGCGTATCCGAAGTCGTCGCCCGCCTCCGGGCTGCCGGAGACGCCGGAGGTGGCCTGGGTGAAGGTGGTCGACGTGCCCGGGCCGGACGACGTACCGCGCCAGATCGTGACCGCGCCCCTGCCGTTGTCCTTGTCGGGCACGCCGAGGGCGATGTCGCCGTAGCCGTTCTTGTCGAAGTCGCCGATGACCGGGCTCGGGTAGAGGCCCTCCTGCCGGTCGCTGAGGGTCCTGGACGCGCCCGAGGCGAGGCCGGAGGACGTGCCCTTCAGGAACCAGGCGCGCTCGCGGATGTCGCTGCCGGTGATCTCCGTGCCGATCACCACCAGGTCCGTCCTGCCGTCCCCGTCGACCTTTCCGGCCGCGAGAGCGGAGGAGTACCAGCCGCCGGACTCCTTGTCGATCTTGCTGACCTTCCCGGTCGTGCCCGACTTGGTGAACGGACCCCGGTAGAGCCACGCCTCCTCCCCACCGATCACGGCCAGGTCGGGCGAGCCGTCGCCGGTGAAGTCGCCGGTGGCGATGTCGCGGCCGAAGTGGCCGACCGCTCCGCCGACGGGCGTGAGGTTGGTGCCACCGGACAGGCCGGACTTCGAACCCCACAGGACGGTGACCGTGCCGCGGTAGTCGGCGCTGCCCACGTGCTCGAAGGGGTTGCTGACGACGAGGTCCGCGTAGCCGTCCTTGTTGAGGTCGGCGCTCGCGAGGGACGCGCCGAACTGGTCGTCCTCCTCCCCGGCCCCGGGGACGCCGGCGCTGTCCTGGTGGAGGTACTTCGGGTGGGCGGTGTCGAGGCCGGTGGCCGTGCCGTACACGACGGTCACGGTGCCGCCCTTGCGGTCGACGTCGTTGTAGCCGCCGTAGGCGAGGTCGCGGCGGCCGTCGCCGTTGAAGTCGTCGTAGTGCTTGGCCACCGCCGCGGAGGCGGGGCCGGTGAGGAACACGGGGGTGACGCCGGTCGCCAGCAGGGCGGCGACCAGGGCGGTCGTGGTGGATCTGCGCATGGGAGTCTCCCTGGTTCGTCAGCCGATGAGGCCGGTGCCGAAGGCGCCGTAGGAGCGGGTCTGGCCGAGGCTGCCCGGGCCGAAGGAGCGGGCGCCGTCGGTGACGGGGCCGGTGGCCGAGCCGCGCAGGGCCGTGACGGAGCCGATGCCCTCGTCCTCGAAGCCGGCGCTGACGGTGAACTCGGCGCGGCCGTCCTTGGTGACGTCGGCCAGCAGGACGTCCGAGCCGAAGTAGTCCATGGCCTCGGCGGTGCCCGGGACGCCGGCGGTGGCCTGGGTCAGGGTGCGGCCGCCGGTGCGCGAGACACCCGAGGCCGAGCCGTTCATCAGGACCGTGGAACCGGCGTCCTCGAGGGTGCCGACGTCCTCGAAGACGACGCCGATGGCGAGGTCGCCGTAGCCGTCGCCGTTCGCGTCGCCGATGGACACCGAGCTGCCGAAGCCGTCGTTCGCCTCGTCGACGCCGGGGACGCCGGTGGAGGCCTGGGTCAGCTCGGCCATGGGGGCGTCGCCGTTGACCGGGCCGCCTTCGGAGCCGCGGATCACGACGACCTGGCCGCCGAGGGAGCCGCTGTGGTCGTCCTCCTTCGTGAAGACGTTGCCGAGCGCGATCTCGTCGTAGCCGTCGCCGTCGATGTCGCCGAGGGCGAGGGAGGTGCCGCCGTTCAGGGGACGGGGGACCGAGGTGTCCGGGCCGGTGGGGGTGCCGAGGTAGGCGACGCCCTTGGACCAGCTGCCCGACTCGTCCGAGTCGAGGCGGACGCGGTAGGTGAGGACCAGGTCCGACCGGCTGTCGCCGTTGGTGTCGCCCGCCTTCATGGCGTCGACGCTGTACGCCGTCTCGGGCGTGTTGACGCGCTTCGCGGTGCCGGTGGTGCCGGTCGTGGTGAAGCCGCCGCGGATCACGTAGACGTGGGACGAGCCGGTGCCGACGGCCAGGTCCTTCTTGCCGTCGCCGTCGAAGTCGCCCGCGGTCAGCAGCCGGCCCCAGTGGTCGTGTCCGGAGACCGCCGGGTCCTTGACCGTGGTGCCGTTCTTCAGGCCGCTCGCCGAGCCCCACAGCACGGTGACGGAGCCGCCGTCGGTGTCGGTGCCGACGTCCTCGCCGGAGGAGCCGACCGCGAGGTCGGTGTAGCCGTCGCCGTTGAGGTCGGCCACGGCGAGCGCGTCGCCGAAGGTGTCCTCGGCCTCGGCGGCACCGGGCACCCCGGCGGTGTTCTGGCTGACGACGGTCCGCTTGGCCGGGTCGAGGCCGGTGGCGCCGCCGTAGACGACGGCGACATAGCCGGCCATGCCCTTGCCGTCGACCTTGGCGTACGGGGCGGCGAAGGCGACGTCGCCGTAGCCGTCGCCGTTGAAGTCGGCCTTCGGGCCGGTGGCGGGGGCGGCGGTGGCCGCCGTCGCGGGCAGGGCGGTGAGCAGGCCGGTGGTGAGGGCCGTGGCCAGGAGGAGGGTGCGCTTGCGCATCGGTGGAGTCCTAGGTGTCGTGATCAGGAGTTGAGTGCGGTGCCGTAGCCCGGCGTGCCGGCCGTGGAGACGCCGGTCGTGCCCGGGCCGAAGCTGACGGAGCCGGTGGCCGTCGGGCCGGTGGCGGTGGAGCGCAGGGACCAGACCGCGCCGTCGCCGGCGTTCTCGCCCGGTGCGGAGACGGACAGGTCGGCGCGACGGTCGCCGGTGTGGTCGGTGAGGGTCACGCGGGCGCCGAAGCGGTCGCCCTTCTCCGAACTCCCGGGCACACCCGCGGTGTTCTGGGTGTAAGACGTCGCGCCCCTGGTGGTCAGGCCGGACGCCGAGCCGAACAGCACGGTGACGGCACCGGCGGCGGAGTTCTCGCCCGCGGCGCCGATCGCCAGGTCCGCGAACCCGTCGCCGTTGACGTCGCCGAGCGAGACGCCGCTGCCGAAGCGGTCGCCCTTCTCGGAGGCGCCGGGCACACCGGCGGTGTCCTGGGTGAGGACGAGCGGGGCGCGGTTCTTGTCGCGCCCGCCGGGTCCGCCGTAGACGACGGTGACCTGGCCGCCGAGGGCGCCCTCCGGGTCGGCGGACGTCTCCCGGTCGTTGCCCACGGCGATGTCGTCGTGGCCGTCGCCGTCGATGTCCCCGACGGAGGAGACGAACCCGGCGGGCAGTTTCTCCAGCCAGTCGACGTAGTTGCCGATCTTCAGGTCGGCCAGGGCGGTGGTCGCGGCGCCGGTGCTCACGGCACGGCCGTGCAGGACCACCCGGGGCCGGCCGTCGCCGGTGACGTCGCCGGAGGAGAGGTGCGTGACGCCGGTCGAGGAGGACCACCAGTCGTTGCGCGAGCCCGAACCGCCGTTGGACGCGCTCGTCCTGGTGATCGGGCCCGCCACGAGGGAGAGGGTGATCGGGCCGGTGGAGCCGACCGCGACGTCCACGTCCCCGTCGCCGTCGAAGTCGCCCGCGGCCAGGGCCTGGCCGTACCGGTCGTAGTCGGTGCTGAAGAAGCTGAACAGCGAACGGGCGCCGGACAGACCGGACTCCGCGCCCCAGACGATGGTGACCGTGCCGTCGTTGCTGTCGCTCCCGTCCTCGCCGGGCGTGCCGATCAGCAGGTCGGCGTACCCGTCGGTGTTCAGGTCGGCGGAGGCGAGGGCGGAGCCGAAGGCGTCGTCGGTCTCGGCGGCACCGGGCATTCCGGCCGTGTTCTGGGTCAGGAGCGTGCGCCTGGAGCTCTTCGGCCCGCTGGTGCTGCCGTAGACCACCGACACGGCACCGGCCCTCGCCTGCCCGGCGACGGTGGCGCCCGGCGCGCCGATCGCGAGGTCGGTGCGGCCGTCGCCGTTGAAGTCGTAGGGGGCGGCGGGCGCAGCGGCGTGCGCGGCGGGGGCGGAGAGGGTGAGGGCGAGCGAGGTCAGGGCCGCCGCGAGGGCGGCGGCGGTGATACGGGTGCGCATGGCTGTACGTGCCTCACTGGAGGTTTGACGGGGCGTCACTGGGCTACGACGGAACCGAGGTTGCCGTCCTTGAGGGAGACGGCGGTGGTGGTGATCCCCTGGGCCCCGCTCGTGGTCAGGCCGGAGGCGGAGCCGCGCAGGGTCCACAGGCCGCCCGTGGAGTTCTCGCCGTCGACGCCGACGACCAGGTCCGCCTTGCCGTCCTTCGTCACGTCGGTCAGGTCGACCGCGGAACCGAACCGGTCCCAGGACTCGGCCGAGCCGGGCACACCGGCAGTGTTCTGGGTGTACGACTTCACGCCGCTGCTGGTCTTCAGGCCGGAGGCGGAGCCGAACAGCACGGTCACCGAGCCCGCGTCCTTCGCCGAGCCGATGTCCTCGCCCGGGGCGGAGACCACGACGTCGGCGTACCCGTCGCCGTTGATGTCGCCGGTGCTCACCGCGCTGCCGAAGCTGTCGTCGGTCTCGCCCGCGCCGGGCACGCCCGCGGTGTCCTGGTGGACGACGGTCGGCTGCTGCGCCGGGTCGGGGCCGTTCGGGCCGCCGTACCAGACGGTGATCTGGCCGCCCTTGTGACCGCCGGGCTTGAGGTCGTACGGGTCCGCGTAGTCACCGAGGACGAGGTCGCCGTAGCCGTCGCGGTTGATGTCGCCGATCGAACCGGGGTAGCCGTCGGCGTCCGGCAGATCGGCCATCTTGTACGTCGAGCCGGTCCAGCGGAAGTAGTCGATCTGGCCGCCGGTGTCGCCGTCCACGTTGAACGGGTAGACGCGCTCGGCCGCGCCGTCGCCGGTGAGGTCGCCCGCGAACACCTCGAACGTGGTGCCGACCTCGCCGACGCGGAGGTGGTTCAGCGGGCCGCCGGTGCGGGTGAAGGGGCCGTTGTAGATGCGGGTGTGGCTCTGGCCGGTGAGCGTGACGTCCGTGTCGCCGTCGCCGTCGAAGTCGCCGGTGGCGATGCCCCGGGAGAAGTTGCCGTACTCGGAGAGCGTCGACGGCTGCGGCAGGCCCTTGCCGCTGGTCAGGCCCGACTTGCCGCCCCACAGGATCGTGCCGGAGCCGATGCCGTCCCGGTCGCCGATGCTCTCGCCGGCGGCGCCGACGACAAGGTCGGAGTACCCGTCCCTGTCGAGGTCGCCGGTGGCCAGGGCGGCGCCGAACACGTCGCCCGACTCGGCGGTGCCGGGCACGCCCGCGGAATTCTGGGTGATGACGGCCTTGCGGGCGGCCGACACACCGGACGCCGAGCCGTACAGCACGACGACCGCGCCGGCGCAGGAGGCCGAGCCGACGTTGGAGCAGGGGGCGCCGGCCGCGACGTCCCGGTACCCGTCGCCGTTGAAGTCCCCGGCGAGGCCCGAGGGCGCGGCGGCGGCCGGGGTGATGGTGAGCAGGCCGGTGGTGAGCGTGGCGGCCAGGAGGAGGGTGCGCTTGCGCAAGAGGGGGCTCCGGATGGGGAAGGGGCCGGGACCTGGAAGGCCCGGTCCCGGGGGGTGCGGATGGCTCAGTCGGCGAAGTTGGCGCCGAAGTTCGGATAGCCCGTCGTCGAGACGCCCGAGGTGCTGGGGGAGACGGTGCGCGAACCCGTGGCGGTGATCTTCGTGCCGCTGGACGGCAGGTACAGGACCGCGCCGTTGCCGTCGTTCTCGTGCGAGCCGGCCAGCAGGTCGGCCCGGCCGTCGCCGGTGACGTCGTCGAGCTTGACGTCGGTGCCGAGGAAGTCGCCCTTCTCGTCCGAGCCGGGGACGCCCGCGGTGCTCTGCGCGAAGGACTGGGTGCCGGAGGAGGTGTTGATGCCCGAGGCCGAGCCGTACAGCACCACGAGCTGGCCGGCGTCCGCGACCGACCCGATGTCCTCGCCCGCGACGCCGACCACGAGGTCCTGGTAGCCGTCGCCGTTGACGTCGCCCAGGTCCAGCTCGTAGCCGAAGTAGTCGTTCCGCTCCGAGCTGCCGGGGACGTTGCCGGTGTTCTGGGTGATGCCGGTGGTGGAGCCGACACCGTCCGGGGCGCCGTAGGTGATCCACACCTTGCCGCCGTCGGAGGCCTCGGGGAAGGTCACCCCGTCGTCGGCCCGGTTCCAGTGCATGCCGGTGACGATGTCGCCGTAGCCGTCGCCGTTGATGTCGCCGATGCCGGTGATGACACCGGCCTTCAGCGGCCGGGCGTCTGCGGCGGACAGCCCGGAACCGGTGCCGAGGAGGAGGTAGTTGGCGTTCCAGTACTGGCCGGTGGCGGTCTCGAAGCCGTCGACGACCAGGTCGGTGCGGCGGTCGCCGTTGACGTCGCCCGCGGTGAGGTTGAGCGGGCCGGACCCGTCACCCGACGCCTGGACCGGCGCCTTGACGCTGTACCGGCCCTTGACCGCGGTGCCGGAGGCGCTGATGCCGCCCTTGTAGACGTAGACGACGTTGGAGGTGTTGCCGACGGCCAGGTCCGCCTTGCCGTCGCCGTCGAAGTCGCCGGCTGCGAGGTTCCTGCCCCACCGGTCGTGCTGGGTGGGGGCCGCGTCCGCGATGGAGACGCCCTTGCCGGTGATGCCCTGCGCCGATCCCCACAGGACCGCGACACCGCCGCCGTCCTTGTCGCTGCCGACGTCCTCCAGCGGGGAGGAGACGGCGAGGTCGTCGTAGCCGTCGCCGTTGAAGTCGGCGTAGGCGCTGTCGGCGCCGAACACGTCACCGCTCTCGGCCGTGCCCGGGTTGCCGGTGGTGTTCTGGCTGATCGCGGATCGCTTCGCGGAGGACACCCCGGTCTTCGTGCCGTACAGGACGACGAGCTGACCGGCGTCCTGCTTCCCGCTCACGTACGCGCCGGACGCGGAGAACGCCACGTCGCCGATGCCGTCGTTGTCGAAGTCGGCCTGTGGGGCCCGCGTCGGGTCCGCGGCCGTCGCCGTTCCGGCCGTGGCCGTGAGCAGCGTGCCGGTGAGGGCGGCCGCGGCGGCGGTCGCCAGGGCGAGGCGCAGGCGGGGGCGACGGAACGGGTGCGCGTGCGGGCGCCCGGAGGGGCACTCGTGCTGATGCATGCGAGGTCTCCTGCTGCATGCGGGGATGCCTGGCGGACATCCACAGTCGATGGAGGGCCGGACTGTCCGTGTTCGCCGGGAGTTGTCCGGGCGTTCATGGTGGTCGGCGATCAGGAGACCGGTGCGGGGGCGTAAGGGTTGTACGTGAGTTCGGTTAATTTCCGAGGCCGCTGAGAGGCGGGGGTCGAGCCACTCGGCGAGGTGAGGTTCGAGCCACTCGGCGAGGAGGGGGCCGAGTCACTCGGCGGCACCGGCCGGCACCGGGCGGTACCGCACGTCCACCGCGGCCTTACGGTCGTCCCCGACGAGCAGCTCCAGCCGTACGGGCGCACCCCCCGGGTCGTGCAGGAGCTGCCGAGCGCTTGTGCCGGCTGGGCCGGCCGGCCCCGGAGCACGGCCGTGCCCCGGACCGGTCGTGGTCCGGGGCACGAGGGGCCTGCACGGTTCTCAGCCGGGGCCTGGTCGCTGCCGGGTTTCGCCGGCGACCTGCTGCCCGGAGTCGCGTGCCTGCTCGGCTACCTGGCCGGCCTGGCCGCGGGCCTCCTCCTGTGTGGTACGGGCGGCCTCTGCGGCGGTGTCCTTCACCTCCTGCGCCGCACCCTGGGCGACCTCCTTGGCCCCCTCCTTCAGGTTCTGTGCGGAATCCTGGGCGGCCTGCTTCACCGGTTCCAGCGCCTCGCCGCCGCGTTGCATCAGGTCGGTGGCCCTCTCCTCCTCCGCCTGGGAGACGGGCAGCATCGAGGCCGCCAGCATGCCGACGCCGAAGGCGATCAGACCGGCAGCCAGCGGGTTGCCCTGGGTCCGGCGTATCGCCTGTTCCGGAGCCTGCCGTACGGCTTCACCGGCCTGGCCGGACGCCTCACGCGCGGTGTCGGCTGCCTGCCGGGTGCCCTCCTGCAGCGATCCGGCCATCGACTGCGCGCTGCCGGTGACGCCCTGGGCGGTCTGTGAGGCGGATCCCATGACCCGTTCCCGCAGGCCCGAGGCGGTGCCTCGCATCCTGCGAGTGCGGCGACGGGCTATACGCCGGGGGCTGGTCCGGTCCGCGAGCCGGTCCATGTCGGCGGACAAGCGGTCCCGCGTGGCGGTGATCTCGGCCCTCATCTGGTCGGGTGACGTGCCCATTGCGCATTCTCCTTCAGCGTCTCGACTGTCTGCCCGGGCTTCGGTGCCACGGTGCGCATCCGGGCACGGCCCCGTGCGTACAGCACCGCCGCGACCACGGCCCACACCGCGGTGACGATCAGGGCGGCCCAGCCGCCGTCCATCACGTTGGCCAGGCCCAGCACTGCGGCCAGTGACAGGAACAGCAGAACCATGTAGCCGGCGAACCCCGCGCCGCCGTACATGCCTGCCGCCTTGCCCGCTTTCGTCGCCTCCTGCTTGACCTCGGTCTTGGCCAGTTCGACCTCCTGCCGGAACAGGGTCTGGACATCGGAGGTCACGGCGGACAGCAGCTCGCCCACCGAGGTGTCCCCGCCGGGCGCCTCAACTCGGCGGGACTGGATCGAGGCCATCTCTCACACCTCCGGGTACGGACGCGCCGACGTTCCGCCCGGGGGCATGCCGACGGACGGCTGCATCTCCGGTGGGGGACCGGACGGCAGCGCCGTGGGTTGCCCCTCGGCCGGCGCCTCAGGCTGCTGTGTGCGCTCAGGGGACCCGTCGGACTTCCCCGCCGCCTTCACCAGCCGTCCGACGGCCAGCCCGGCCAGCAGCGCGCCGCCCAGGAACATGCCGGGGCGCCGGCGGGCGAACTCCTGCACATCGGTGAGGACGCCTTCGACTCCCTGTTCGTCCAGATAGTCGGCCGCCCGGTGCCCGCCGTCGGCCGCCTGAGCCGCGAGGCTACGGGCAGGGGAGCCGCTCTGGGCGTTCTCCGCCAGCCCGGCCAGGTCGTCCGCCCACTGACGCAGCGAGCCGGCCGCGCGCCTGGTCTGCTCCTCGACCTCGTGCATCGCACGGCCCCGCAGGTCCTGCGCGACCGCGCCGGCCTGCTGCCGGGCCTCGCCCGCCACGGCCTTGGCCTGGTCCACGGCGGTACCCGTGACCTCTCCGGCGGCCTGCCTGGCCTGATCGGTGGTGGCCGACACCTCCGCTCCGGCCGTCTCCCCGGTCTGCCGCAACCTCGTCGTGCCGCCCTGCGCTGCCTCGCTCATCAGCCACTCCTCCTCACAAGATCACTTCACTTGCGGGTCGCTATGTAAGCGAGTGACTATTTCGTCCCTATTCACACACGTAAAGACCGATTTATCGAGATTGACTGTGAAGCAGGCGGGGAGTGACGGGCCCCGACAGGTCCGGGGATGCAGCTGCTCTGCAGAGCTGGGCACCTCGGAAGCCGATCGTGCGTTCGAAGCCATGGTTGTGGGCACTGACGATCTCGTGCCTGGCTCAGTCGGCCGCTCGCACCTGCTCGAAACGGCGGGCCTGGCCATTCTCCCAGTTCATGGGCGGGGCCTTACGGGGGCTGCAAATCTGCGGCGATGACGGCCCCCGCCTGGGAGGCTACTGATCATGACAATCCCGTTACCACCGCATCCCACCGGCCTCCCTTACCACCGCATGGGCCACTGCACTGGCCGACACCGCTGGTGGCGGCCAGTGCTCGGCACTCTGCTGTTTCTTGGTGCCTGTGTCGTACTCATGGCCTTGCTGCTCGCCCTCTCCTACGGCTTCGGGGCAGCGGCCGGACTGCGTGAACTGCCGGACGGCGGCTTCGACTTCGGCCCACTCGTCAACACCGCCCTCGACCTGACGTACATCGCGATCGCCCTGCCCTCGATTCTGCTGGCCGTCTGGTGGCCAGGGCGGCGACCGCCCGGCACCCTGTCGTCGGTCGACGGACGGCTGCGGTGGCGCTGGCTGGTCCGGTGTCTGCTCGCCGCGGTGCTCCCTGTGGCCGTGCTGGTGGGGTCCGCCTTCCTCCTGCCCGACAGCGGAAGCGACTCGGGGGAGTCCGTCGTATGGGTGGGTTGGCGATCGTTCCTCACCTCGCTGGTCGTGTTGGCCGCCTTCGTTCCGGTGCAGGCCGCGGCAGAGGAGTACGTCTTCCGGGGCTGGCTGACGCAGGCGGTCGGCACTTTCGTCCGTTCTCCGTGGTTCGCGGTGCTCCCGCAGGCCGTGTTGTTCGCCGCCGCCCACGGCTGGGGCACCACGTGGGGATTCATGGGCCTGCTGGTCTTCGGTCTGGTCGCCGGGTGGCTGACCATCCGTACCGGCGGCCTGGAGGCGGCCGTCGCCCTGCACGTCCTGAACAACCTGCTGGCCTTCGGCGTCGCGGCCGCGGTCGTCGACGGGCTGTCGTCCGACGAGACCGCTGCCGACTCACCCTGGCAACTCGCCCTCGTGGACATGGCGACGACCCTGCTCTACGCCGCACTCGTGCTGTGGCTCGCCCGGCGTCACCATCCACAGCGCCTCTCACCGCCGATGACCGGGCCCGCCTCATCGCCCGTGCCGCATCTGCAACCGCAGGGCGCTACGACGTTCCAGGCCATGCCCGGTCGTGGAGATGTTCCACCTTCGCCGTGGCCGTAGCCTCGATGGGCCGTCCGGCCTCCGAGCAGACGACACGGATGTCAGGAGCTCCGCGGAATCACCAGGCCGGACTCGTAGGCGAACACGACGAGTTGGGCGCGGTCGCGGGCGTGGAGTTTGGTCATCGCGCGGTTGATGTGGGTCTTCGCGGTCAGCGGGCTGATCACCATGCGGTCGGCGATCTGGTCGTTGGACAGGCCCCGCGCGACCAGGGCGACGGCCTCGCGTTCGCGGCCGGTCAGCTCGTCCAGCCCGGTGTCGGCGACGGTGGGGAGCGGCTGGGTGACGTACCGGTTGATCAGCCTGCGGGTGAGGGAGGGGGCGAGCAGGGCGTCGCCGCGGGCGGCGACGCGTACGGCGTGCACGAGGTCGTCCGGCACGATGTCCTTGACGAGGAATCCGGCGGCGCCGGCGCGCAGCGCGTCGAGGACGTACTCGTCCATGCCGTAGTTGGTGAGGATGACGACGTGCACCTGGGCCAGGGCCGGGTCCGCGGCGATGCGCCGGGTGGCCTCGATGCCGTCGACGACCGGCATCTGGATGTCGATCAGCGCGATGTCGGGCAGGTGCTGCTTGGCGAGGGCCAGACCCTCCGCGCCGTCGGCGGCCTCGGCCACCACCTCGATGTCGTCCTCGAGGTCGAGGAGTGCACGGAACCCGCTGCGAATGAGCGGCTGGTCGTCGACGAGCAGGACACGGATCATGAGGTGTGGTCCACGGGGAGTTCGGCCTGGACGGTGAAGCCGTGCTCGCTGCGCGGCTGAGCCCGCAGCAGGCCGCCGAGGGCGGTGACGCGTTCCCGCATGCCGAGCAGCCCCAGGCCGGGCGTCGGCCCGGTGTCCGGCGTGGCCTTGCCGTCGTCATCGACCTGGACGACGAGTGAGTCGGTCCGGTAGTCGATGCGGACCGACGCGGTCGCGGCGGAGGCGTGCCGGGCGATGTTGGTCAGCGACTCCTGAACGATCCGGTAGGCGGTCCGGCCCACCGCGGCCGGCAGGTCGGGTCGCTGTCCCTCGATCGTCAGCGTCGCTTCGAGGCCGGCCCTGCTTGCCTGTTCCACCAGCTCCGGTATGTGGTCGAGCCCGCGGGGCGGGGTGGTGTCGTCATCGCGCAGCGCCTCCAGGGTGGCGCGCAGTTCCCGGGTCGCCTCACGTCCGGCCTCCTGGATCGCCAACAGGGCCTCGGACACCCGTTCCCCCCGCCTGCGGGCCACGTGGACGGCGACTTCCGCCTGCACCTTGATGATCGAGATCTGGTGGGTGAGCGAATCGTGCAGTTCCCGGGCGATGTGCAGCCGTTCCTCATCCGCGCGGCGGCGCGCGGTCTCCTCCCGGGTGCGTTCGGCTTCGTCCGCCCGCCGTTCGGCCTGGCGCAGCGCCTCCCCGGCGGCAAACGCGGCGATCAGCCAAGCGATCTCAAGGACGTGCCGGGCCTGCGCCAACGCCTCGCCCGCAGGCCCGTCGTGGAAGACCAGCGCGGTGAGGTGAAGAACAACCAGCAGGGTCACGGACGCCGCCACCGTGAGAGCGCGGTGCCCGGCCCGCACCGCGCCGTACACCGCGACCAGGTACGAGACGGCGAGCATGTCGAATCCGGCTGCCTGGTAACCCACCGCGCACAGCGCGGTGACGGCCAGGACGGCCAGCGGAGCGCGGCGGCGCGCGGCCAGCGCGAGGCCGCCGGCCGCCAGCAGCACGTAGCCGAACACGTCGGGGGCCCCGTCGGGGCGCCCCCCGGACAGCCCGGTGCCCAGCAGCAGGGCCGCCAGGCCGAGGGCGATCGTCCAGTCCCTGACACCGGCCGGGACGCCGAACCGTCCTTTGTCCATGCGCGCACCTTAGCCAGGTGTCGCCGCGGGCGAGTCCCGCTCGCGGACGAGCGGCCGGCTACCGCGCCCGCGGTATCCGCGCGGCTCCTGCCGCATCCGCAGCAGGCGCCTGCGGCATCGGCGGCAGCGCGAAGTGCCTGCGCCTGCGGGACGACCGGCGGCGGCGTCGGCAGGCACGATCGGGATCCGTCCGAACCTCGGAAGCGAAACGCCTGAAAGAGGAGAGCGACATGAACTCCCCAGAAGCCCTGACGATGTCGATCCAGCTCGTGACCGCCGCCGAGGGGTACAGCGTCCAAGGGCGGGGCCCGTCCATCGCGGCTGATCTGGTGGCGCTGGTCAGTGTGGCCATCGGCGCGCTGGCGCTGGCCCGCGCCACAGGACGTATCGGCACCGGCAACGGGCGAACCGGTGCCATCGTGGCCATGGCGGTCGGGCTGACCGGCATGGCCATCGCCGGAGTGGCGCTGGCCGTCGCCGATGGTGGTCCCGGCACCGGCAACGGGGTGGTCGGATCCGTCTTTGCCCTCGTGCTAGGGCTGATCGGCGTAGTCCTCGGGGGCCGGGCCCGGGCCCGCTCCCGCCGCACCGACCTGCCGACTGGCCGACTGATCGGCTGACTGCGCCGTTGCCGCCGTGGGTGCCCGTGCGCGGCCCGGTCCCCGGCAGGGCCTGCTCCGGTCTCCGCCCGGGCGAACCCCGGCCCGGTGTCCCGCGGAACATCACCGACGCGGATGTCGAGCGGCTCACCGTCAAGACGCTGGAGGCACGCGCCCGTATCGATCGAGGGGGCGCCCGCCGACGTGGGCGCCCCTCTTCCCTGTGTGGTTCTGCGGTGGGTCTCAGGTCCTCACCGGAAGGAGCCGGCTACCAGGCCGGTGGCAACGTTCACGCGATTCCAGGCGTTCACCGACGCAATGGCCATCAGGAGGGCGGCGAGCGCTTCCGGGGGGAAGTGGCGGGTGGCGGTGTCCCATACGTCATCAGGTACGCCCTCGGGGTTGTCCGTTATCCGCGTGACCGCCTCGGCGAGCGCCAGCGCGGCGCGTTCACGGTCGGTGAAGAACGGAGTGTCCCGCCACGCGGCGACCGACCACAGTCGTTCGTTGGTCTCGCCCGCGTCACTGGCCCGGTGTGAGTGCAAGTCGACGCACACCGAGCAGCCGTTGATCTGACTGACACGCAATCTGACCAGTTCCAGGACGTCGTTCGGGGCAGGACTGTCGTGGAGGAAATCTTCCATCGCGGACAGGGCCTGATACCCACGTCCGGCGACCTTGTACACGTTCGCCATGCGAGGTTGCATTTCTATCCTCTCGTTCCTGAATGAATGGGGAAACGGCCGCAATACCGCCCCGGCCCGTCTCCTCGTTTCCGCGGGTCCCTACTCGGTGGATGTGACCCGCGCGAGTACGACTCCGGCGATGATGAGCGCCAGTGCGGCGACCCGGCCGGCGCTCACCGGGTCCTTGTGGACCGTGATGCCGAGCGTGATGGCGCCGATCGCGCCGATTCCGGTGAACACCGCGTATGCCGTGCCCACCGGCAGGCCCCTCATCGCCAGCGACAGCAGGTAGACGGCGACGGCGGCGAGGCAGAAGCAGATCAGGGTGGGCAGCGGCCGGGTGAAGCCTGCCGTGGGCTTGATGCTCTGCGACCAGGCCACCTCCACGGCGCCGGCGGCCAGCAGTAACAGCCAGCTCACAGAGTGCCTCCCAGCGTCCGGGCAGCGGCGAGGGCGGCTGCCCGGGAGTCGTCGTGCTGAGCGCGGCGTGCCGCCAGGGCAGGATCGAGGAGGGAGTTGACCAGTTCGGTGCCGACGAAGGTGACGTCGTCGACGGCATAGTGCCCGCGGAAGAAGTCGCGCAAATAGCGCTCCTGGTGGTCGTACGCGTGTCGTGGCGTGCCCGGCCCGTACGCGCCGCCGCGGGCATGAGCCACGACGAAACGCCGAGGAGCCAGGGACATCTTCGGGAACGTCACCCGGTCGATCCAGGCCTTGAGCGAGGCGGGTATCGAGAAGTTGTACATCGGCGTGGCCATTAACACCACGTCCGCGGCGACGAGTTCGGCCAGCAAGGGCTCGACGACGGCCCAGGTCTCGGCCTGGGCCGGAGTGCGGACCGCCTCCCGGTACCGGTGGGGGGCGGTGATCTGGTGTTCCAGAACGTAGTCGCACAGTTCGGTCCACGCCTCGTCGATGTGGGGGACGGGATCGTGCGCGAGGTCGCGGTGGAGGTAGGTGCCGTCCGGATGGGCCGTTCGCCAGGCGTCGGCGACAGCGTCGCCGAGTTCACGGCTGAAGGAACGGCGGCGCGCGCTCGCGTCCAGGTGCAGCAGGGTGGAGCTCATGAGGGTGCCTCCCAGGGGTCAGGCGAAGCGGACATGGTGTCCGGTTGCACGGTCGAAGAGTAGCAAATGGACGAGCCGTCCACTTATTCCGGAGGAGGCTCTAGGCTGACCCCGTGACCAAGGAACGTGCCGATGCCGCTCGCAACCGGGAAAAAGTGCTCGCCGCAGCGGCCGAGTTGTTCGCCGCGAAGGACCCGCGCACCGTCACGATGGAGGACATCGCCCGGGCCGCCGGCGTAGGCCGGGGGACGCTGTACCGGCGGTACCCGGATGTCGCCTCCATCGCCACCGCGCTGCTGGACGAACACGAAAAGGCCCTGCAACACGAGTTGCTCCAGGGCCCGCCGCCCCTGGGCCCCGGGGCGCCGCCGCACGAACGGCTGGCCGCCTTCTACACGGCCATGGCCGAACTCCTCGACCAGCACGTCCACCTGGCGCTCGGCGCCGAGACCGGCGCCAGGCGGTACGCCACCGGTGCCTACGGCTTCTGGCGCGCCCACGTCCTGGCCCTCCTCCGCATGGCCGGCGTGGCCGACCCGGACGCCCTGGCCGACACCCTGCTGGCCCCGCTGGCGCCCGACGTCTTCGCCTACCAGCGCGAGCGCGGAGTCTCGACCGCCCGCCTGACCGCCGCGCTCACCGAACTCGCCCGCGTCCTGGACCGCTAGTGCCGTGACCGGGAGTTCGCCGGGTTGTTGCTCGCGGGTCGCCAGGGCATCGGTCCTCCGTCTGGTGGAAGCCCACGCGCGGCCGAGGCCCGGACGTGGTCGGCTGAAGGCATCATCACGCGGTGACGGCTTGGCCTCGCACGCCGACGGCCATCCACGTGGGCGCGTCTTGGCACGGCGAAAGGAGCGGCCATGACCAGCCGCACAGTGCGGGATCGGCTGTTCATCGGCGGGGAGATGGCCACGCCTGCCTCGGAAGACGTGATCGAGGTCATCTCTCCGGTCACGGAGGAGCGCGTCGGTACCGCTCCCTCATCGACGCCTGCCGATATCGACCGAGCGGTACGCGCGGCGCGCACCGCCTTCGACGACGGCCCCTGGCCCCGCATGTCTCCACAGGAGCGCGCGGACGCGCTGGGTCCGTTCGCCGAGTACCTGCGCGCACGTGTCCCCGAGATCGCACAGCTCATCACCACAGAGATGGGCTCACCGATCAGCTTCTCGAACCAACTCCAGGCACCGGTTCCCGTGATGGTCCTGGACTACTACAGGGAACTTGCCGCGACGTTCCCCTTCGAGCAGGATCGAGCAGGTCTCAGCGGTCCGGCGCGGATCCTTCGGGAACCTGTGGGCGTCGTAGGGCAGATCGTGCCGTGGAACGCGCCGCTCATCCTGACGATGGTGAATCTCGCTCCCGCCCTGATCGCCGGCTGCACCGTCGTGCTGAAGCCCGCGCCGGAGACCCCGCTGGACGCGTACCTGCTCGCCGACGCTGCCATGGAGGCCGGTCTGCCCCCGGGAGTCCTCAACGTCGTGCCCGCCGACCGCGAGAACAGTGAGGCGCTCGTGCGGCACCCGCTGGTAGACAAGATCAGCTTCACGGGCAGCTCCGCCGTAGGGCGGCGGGTCGGCGCGCTGTGCGGTGAGCAGTTCAAGCGCGTCACCCTCGAGTGCGGCGGGAAGTCGCCCGCCATCATCCTCGAGGACGCCGACATCGACAGCGTGGTGCCCGCCCTTATGCCGTACGCGATCATGATGTCCGGCCAGCACTGCCTGGCGCAGACCCGGATCCTCGCTCATCGCAGCCGCTACCGGCAGGTCGTGGACGCGATCTCGCAGTCAGCTGCTGCGCTGCGGGTCGGCGATCCGGATGACCCCTCGACCGAGGTCGGCCCCCTGGTGGCCGAGCGCCAGCGGCGGCGGGTCGAGGACTACATCGCCGGCGGGCGGAAGGACGGCGCGACGATCACGGTCGGCGGCGGCCGGCCCGCGAGCCAGACGAAGGGCTGGTACGTCGAACCGACGATCTTCGCGGACGTCGACAGCTCCATGCGCATCGCGCAGGAGGAGATCTTTGGCCCTGTGCTCGTCGTGATCCCGTTCGACGACGACAACGACGCGGTCCGTATCGCCAACGACTCGAAGTACGGCCTGTCGGGAAGCGTCTGGACCAACGACCTGGACCGGGCCATGCGCATCGCTCGCCAGGTGCGCACGGGGACCCTGACTCTGAACGGGTACCGCATCGAGTTCGCCGCCCCCTTCGGCGGATACAAGGAATCCGGGATCGGCCGCGAGTTCGGGCCCGAGGGCCTCAGCTCGTTCCTGGAGTACAAGACGATCAATTTGCCGGGCGATCCAGTGCTGTGACCGGGAAAGGTCCGGCGGTCAGGTCGCGGCCTGGACCGCTCTGCCGCCCCATCGGCCACGCTTGTCGGGCCGGGAAGCGGTGGCACAGGGTCAGCCGATGTCAAGCACGTGGTAGGGGCTATGCCTGTCCCCGTGCCCGGTGCCGCTTTGCGTACGACCAGGTCACCGCGGTCATCAGGGCCGGGATGGCGAACAGCGGGGCGAAAGCGAACCCCCAGACGGTCTGTGCCGTACCGCTCGACATGTACGTCTGGCTCTCGACGGTGAAAGCGACCACGAGTTGCCACAGTGCCACCAGGACCAGGACGCCCGAGGCGCTCCAGGCCAGCGGGGCGAGGACCCTGGGGTGCAGCGGCCTCCACCGGTCGCTGACGAGCAGCAGCGGAAACAGAGCGGCCAGCTCAGTGAGGACGGAGAGGCCGACGACGTATGCGATGCCCCAGCCTGGGATGTCGAAGACGTCGCCCAGCACTTGGTCGCTGTAGCCCACATAGACACCGGATGCCATGGCGATGCGCCACAGGCCGGACGGGACGGCGCACAGAGCGATGGCGTGGGCGGCGCGGCGAGCCCAGACAGGCGCAGGCGCGGAGGCAGGGGGAGGGGCGGTCGCTGTCGTCATGACGTACATGCTGGCCCTCGACACGGCGGCCACGCTTCGTCCTCGACGGCGGACCGTAATCCGCCCTGCGGATGAGGGCGCACCCGCTGAGGGTGGACCTGAGGAGGGCTCGGTCGCCGGACGAGCTGGGTCGTCCGACCGTCCGGCGAGCGAGCACATCGCGACCGCGCCTACGGCCTGCAACCTGTGGACCGGCCTCGGGTCGGACGCGAAAGGCGTACCCCCATCTCGTCGCTTTGGTCCGCGCCGGAGCCCGCTTCGGAAACGGTCGCCTCGTCGAACGCCCCGAGGTCGTGGCGGGTCAGCCCACTGGGAAGGTGACACCGGGTGCGGCGCAGTCGATGGGACCGTCGAACCGGGTCGAGGCACGTGCCACTGCCTGTCGCGGGGTGAGGAATCGTCCGACGTGCGTGACGATCAACCGTCCCGCCTGGGCCGCACGGGCGGTGTCACCGGCGTCCTCCGGTGTGTGGTGGACCTGTTCCCCCGCACTCGGGGCCTGGGCGCTCTCGGCCTCGCACAGCAGCACATCGCACCCCTCGGCCAGACTCGTCAGGCCAGGGCAGGGGGCCGTGTCCCCGGAGTACACCAGCGACCGGCCCGTGGCCTCGACCCGCAGGGCGAAAGCGGGCATGCCGTGCGCCACCGCTCGGCTGGTCAGCGTGAGCGCGCCGACCCGCACCTGATGTCCGTCGTGCAGTTCCTCGACGGCGAAGGCCGATTCGATCGGGCTGCGGGTGGCGGTGTTGGTGAGGAAGTGAGCCAGCCGGTCGGCGATGCCCGGCGGGCCGTACAAGGGGATCGGAGCCGCGAGCTGGATGTCGGCGTAGAGCGCGCCGTAGTAGGCGGTGAGGAGGTCTGCGCTGTGATCGGCGTGCAGATGCGAGATCCAGATCGCATCCAACTCGCCCAGCCCGACGTGTCGTTGGAGCTGAGCCAGCGTCCCGCTGCCCGCATCCACCCACACCCGGGCGCCCCCGCCGGACACCAGGTAGCCGGAACAAGGGTTGTCCACACTCGGGTATGGCGTCGCACAACCCAGAACCGTAAGACGGAGGAGCTCGCTGGCCATCCGCGAAGTCTAGAACGCTTGATCCACAGGTATCGACTGTTTCTCCTCGGTCTGGAGGCCGAGACCCTGCCCTTCTGCGGCCGTGAACTCAAGTGCGGTTGAGGTCAAATGATCGAGCCATGAACGAGATGAGCAGCACGACGAATCTCCGGGATCACTTCGAGGTCACCACCCTCATCAGCGGCTTCTTCCGCACCACGGATGAGCGGCGGTTCGACGAGGGCTGGGCCGGGGCCTACTTCACCGACGACCTGCGGATGTCGACACCGCTCGGCGTGGCCGAGGGGGCCGACGCGGTACGGCACAGGCGCGAACCCCTTTTTCACGGTGGGTGGCACCTACGAGGGGAAACTCCGACGCACCGACAGCGGATGGCGCATCAGCCGCATGTCCGTGCGGGCCGTCCGGACCGCGGGCGAGCCGCCCGTCCTGCCGGAGAAGACCGCCACTCGTGTCGCGGAACTGACCGGCGCCCAGGCACCGAGCTGAGCGGGGAACACCGGGAACCGGTCGACCGCCCACGAGACCCTGACGCTGCTGAGCCGCAGCTCAGCCCACGAACAAGCCCTGATGCCTTTGGCTTGGGTCGTCTCGAACTGTTCCTGGGTGGGGACTCGGGCTGAAACGTAGTAGGACTGCACGAGTTCGGACGGTTCGTCGCCGATCAGCAGCAGTTTGCGGCGCAATACCGCCGTGTCCTCGTCCCGGAGGCCGAGAGCCGTGCGGATGTCCGCGGGCGGATTTCGTCTCCGTCACGTCGAGGAGTTCGGCACATTGCCTGCGCGTCAGCCGCCAATGAGGCGGCTGACGAAGCCGGCGTGCAGCAGACGCTCGTACGCGTCGTACACCTCGCCTGGTACGTCCTGCTCGAGGGCGAAGCCGAGCTTCGGATACTCGATCACCCGTTGCAGGTCTCCGACCAGCATGTCCACTACGAGCTTCTCGTCGCCGATGGACTTGATGTAGTCGTCCAACTTCAGCGGCTCGGAGGCGCAGACGATGTCGGCCTCGGGCCACAGTTTGCGGCACGTCGCGTACGAACGGCGCTCCATGTACGGCTTGGAGATGAGGAGCAGCGACTCGACCTCGACGCCCGCATCGGCCAGCAGCTTTCGGGAGAAGGCGATGTTCTGGCCGGTGTTCGCGGCCTTGGGCTCGACGAGGATCGCCTTGTCCGGAACGCCCAGGCCCAGGGCGTGCTCGCGATAGTGCACGGCCTCGCCGCGCGGGAACCGGGCGCGGGTGGTGGGGCTGTTGCCGCCGCTGAACACCACGATGGGGAAGAGGCCGGAACGGAACAGTTCGGCGGCTGTGCTGGCCACCCCGAGGTCGTGGCTTCCCAGGCCGATCGCCGCCGAGCAGGGCCGCACTTCATGCCCCATCCGGTGGTAGTCCCAGATCAACGTCGCGTCGTGGAACTGCTCGTCAGTGATCTGGCGCTCCGGCACTGGCACTCCCTGGCTCATCCCTGCTGGGCTCCTCGGATGCCCTCGATGCTGCGCAACTGGTGGCTCAGCCCGTACCGGCGGGCCACCTGTGCCGCCTGGTCGAGGACGGACAGCCCATCATTCCGGGTCGCCGCATCCGACAGAAGGATGTGCCCGTAGGCGGTGTCCAGCCGCACCCGCTGCATCGGGGAGTCGACCGTACTCGTGGTGCGTGCGACGTCAATGTAGTGCAGAGCCTGGTCCAGCTCGCCCGCGCCTCGGTGAGCCAAGGCCGGCTTCTGATGGGCCACCGACCAGTCCTCCGGCTCACCGAGCATCTCGAACTCGCGCGTGGCAGCCGTCATGACCTCCGTGGCGTACGCGTTGTTGCCTTCCTTGCTCAGGGCCGTACCCACCCACAGTCGGGCCCGTGCGCGGTCGCGCGGTCCGAGGCGTTCGTCGCTCGCGAGCTGCTCATAGCGGCGGGCCGAGGCTTCAAGTCGGCCCGACATCTCCTCGACGACCGCGAGGCACAAGTCGATCTGGGCGACGCGGCGAGGAATGTCGAGGTTGGTGAACATGTCGCGCGCGGTCAGGTAGGAGTGGCGGGCGGACAGCGGGCCGAGGATCGCGCCCTGGCCCCGGTGCAGATCGCCGATGAGTGCTAGAGAACGGCCGTACAGATACCGCCCCTTGTCGTCGAGGCTGTGGGGATCATGACGTCCCAGCCAGCGGTTGACCAGAATCGAGCCGAACGCGAAGTCCTGGCGACTGACGCAGACCACGGCGCGCTCAATGTCCTCGGTCCACGTTTCATGGTCAGCGGGCCCTGCCGAGTCCTGCCGGTCGGCAGACAGCATCACCTCTAAGCGGCTCTGCGCAGCGGCGTCGGCTCGTGCCAGCGCGGTGTCGAGGATGGCCTGCGTGTCCGGACGCGGACGAGTCCCGACACCCAGGCTTTCCCACTTGGCGACGGTCCGGAGAGCCACACCGAGATGTTCGGCAAAGGCCCGCGTGCTCATACGCAACGCCGCCCGCAGGGCCTTGCGCATAAGTCCCGCCAGGCGCATCGGCCCCCGTCGCGCGGACCGTGTACGGCGACCATTACTACGTCTCTGCGGTACCCCCCGCTTCCCGCCCATCGCAGCCCCTACCGTTCGGACACGTTCATCGACGGCAACACGACTGTGGCCGTGCGCCCTTACCTCGTCGTCCACGAGCAGCGACAGCGGTGCCGCGAAGCGGGCCACTTCGAGGCTGTGGAGGCCGCCTGATGAACCCCGGCCCGCGTCGCACGCTGCGGCTCCTGCCTTGGAGCAGCCCAGAAGCCAAGCCGTGCTTTCTGATCACCGACGACCGGGGCGGACGCGTATCCCGTCTGGCCGACATCACCGAAGCGACCCAGCTCGACATGGGTGCCCAGCTTCTCGCCCACGCCGACGACCTACTCCCCGACGCAACCGAGACACAACTCCGCTTCCTCGCCGAGCGGCTGGCCGAAGCCCTGCGAGACGTCCTCCGTGTCGCGGACAGCCGAGGTCAGAGGTGCGACGAGGAGCGTCCCCTCCCATGACGCCCGCCGCCGACCGGACTCCCGCGTCACCCGAATGCACCCTCGCCGCCCGCCCCGGCTACCAAGACCTGCACGCCGACTGCCGCCAGACCCGCGACCTGCCCCTGCCCTTCGCCCTCGGCATCCTGCTCCAGCCCCGCTGCGATTGCCCGTGCCACCCGTACCGAAGCAGCCGTACAACGCCGACGCCCCCTGCCCGACAACTCAGGACAGGGGGCGTCGACAACAACCCGCGGCAACCGCCTACTTGACCGGCTCCGGCTCCGGCGCACTCGCGGAGTCCGCCGTCCCCGCCGGCGGCTCGCCGCCGTCGTCGTCGCCCTCGCCCTCCGCGGGCACCGGCGTCTTGACGGAGTCCAGCAGCAGCTGGGCGACGTCCACGACCGTGATGGACTCCTTCGCCTTGCCGTCGTTCTTCTTGCCGTTGACGGAGTCCGTGAGCATCACGAGGCAGAACGGGCACGCCGTCGACACGATGTCGGGGTTCACCGACAGCGCCTCGTCGACACGCTCGTTGTTGATGCGCTTGCCGATGCGCTCCTCCATCCACATCCGCGCACCACCCGCGCCACAGCAGAAGCCCCGCTCCTTGTGACGGTGCATCTCCTCGTTGCGGATGCCCGGGACGCTGGCGATGATCTCGCGCGGGGGCGTGTAGATCTTGTTGTGGCGGCCCAGGTAGCAGGGGTCGTGGTAGGTGATGATGCCCTCGACCGGGGTGACCGGGATGAGCTTGCCCTCGTCCACCAGGTGCTGGAGCAGCTGCGTGTGGTGGATGACCTCGTAGTCGCCGCCGAGCTGCGGGTACTCGTTGCCGAGCGTGTTGAGGCAGTGCGGGCAGGTGGCGACGATCTTCTTCGCCGACTTGGGCTTCGCGGACTCCGGGACGACCTTGCCCTCGTCGTCCATCTCCTCGCCGAACGCCGTGTTCAGAGCCATGACGTTCTCCATGCCGAGCTCCTGGAACAGGGGCTCGTTGCCGAGACGGCGAGCGGAGTCACCGGTGCACTTCTCGTCGCCGCCCATGATCGCGAACTTGACTCCCGCGATGTGGAGGAGTTCCGCGAAGGCCTTCGTGGTCTTCTTCGCGCGGTCCTCCAGGGCGCCGGCGCAGCCGACCCAGTACAGGTACTCGACCTCGGACAGGTCCTCGATGTCCTTGCCGACGACGGGGACCTCGAAGTCGACCTCCTTGAGCCACTCCAGGCGCTGCTTCTTCGCCAGGCCCCAGGGGTTGCCCTTCTTCTCCAGGTTCTTGAGCATCGTGCCCGCCTCGGACGGGAAGGCGCTCTCGATCATCACCTGGTAGCGGCGCATGTCGACGATGTGGTCGACGTGCTCGATGTCCACCGGGCACTGCTCGACACAGGCACCACAGGTGGTGCAGGACCACAGGACGTCCGGGTCGATGACGCCGTTGTCCTCCAGCGTGCCGACCAGGGGGCGCTCGGCCTCCGCCAGGGCGGCGGCGGGCACGCCGGCCAGCTGCTCCTCGGACGCCTTCTCCTCGCCCTCCATCGTCTTGCCGCCGCCCGCCAGCAGGTACGGAGCCTTGGCGTGCGCGTGGTCGCGGAGCGACATGATCAGCAGCTTCGGGGACAGCGGCTTGCCCGTGTTCCACGCCGGGCACTGCGACTGGCAGCGGCCGCACTCGGTGCACGTGGAGAAGTCCAGCAGGCCCTTCCAGGAGAACTGCTCGACCTGGGAGACACCGAAGACGTCGTCCTCGCCCGGGTCGGTGAAGTCGATCGGCTTGCCGCCGGAGGTCATGGGCTGGAGCGCGCCCAGCGCCGTCCCGCCCGTCGCCTCGCGCTTGAACCAGATGTTCGGGAAGGCCAGGAAGCGGTGCCAGGCGACACCCATGTTGGTGTTCAGCGAGACCACGATCATCCAGATGAACGAGGTGCCGATCTTGATCATCGCCACCAGGTAGACCAGGTTCTGCAGCGCCGGGACGCTCAGCCCCTTGAAGGCCAGCACCAGCGGGTACGACGCGAAGTACGACGCCTCGTAGTGGTCGACGTGGTGGAGCGCGCCCTCCAGGCCCCGCAGGACGTAGATCGCCAGGCCGATGGTGAGGATGACGTACTCGACGAAGTACGCCTGGCCGGCCTTGGAACCGGCGAAGCGGGACTTGCGGCCGGCCCGCGAGGGCAGGCTCAGCAGCCGGATCACCATGAGCACCGCGATGCCCAGGACCGTCATCACGCCGATGAACTCGATGTACAGCTCGAACGGCAGGAAGTCGCCGATGACCGGCAGCACCCAGTCGGCCTGGAACAGCTGGCCGAAGGCCTGGGCCAGGGTGGGCGGCAGTGTCAGGAAGCCGACGGCGACGAACCAGTGGGCGATACCGACGATCCCCCACCGGTTCATGCGCGTGTGGCCGAGGAACTCCTTCACCAGGGTCACGCTGCGCTGGTAGGGGTTGTCGGTCCGGGTACCGGCGGGCACGGGCTGGCCCAGCTTGAAGTACCGGACGAACTGGCCGATCGCGCGTGCGAGCAGCGCGACGCCGACCACGGTCAAGACCAGCGACACGATGATCGCGGCGAGTTGCATGGGGGCTCCTCGGGCCTGCGAGGGTTTTGTCGGGGGAACCTGTCGTTCTCGAGGATTCCCCGAGATTACTAAGCGGTAACTTATGCAGTCCGTCTGAGACTACCCCTATCTTCCGCAGCACTGTAGCCGGGTGGGCAGTGATCTGAATCGCTGAGGGTTGCCTCAGGAACCGCCCGGATCCGGCCGGCGATTCCATCGTGGATCCGGTCGTGGATCCGGGTGTGGATCCCGTCGTGTTATGAGTGCCGAATTGTCATAGTTACGCCTAACTTATATCCGTGCTCTATGGGATCAGCGCCGCCGCCACCGCCCTCCTCCTCACCGCCCTCCTCTCGGCCCTCCTCCGGGCTCCCGCCCTGCGCCTCCGCGTCCTCGACCGGCGACGGAAGCGGGGGGTGCCGTTGTCCGGGGGTGTGGCCGTCGCGCTCGTCGTGGGGTCGGTCATGTGGGCGGGGGAGTGGATCGGGGTCGCGCCGCCCGTGGCCGACGGGGTCCGGGAGCTCCTCGTCGCCGGCGGTGTGGTCGCCGTGCTCGGGCTCGCCGACGACGTGTGGCGGCTGCGGCGGTGGGTGCTCGTCGCCGGTACGGCCGTGGCGGCGGCGTGCGTCGTGCCGTACGGCGAGACCGGGGCCGGGGGCGGGCTGCTCGCCGTCGGGTGGGTCGTATGCGTGACCTTCGCTTTCCGGGGGCTCGATCACGCCGACGGGCTCGCGGGTTCCGTGGGGGTGGTGACCGCCTTCGGGGTGGCGGCGTGTGCGGCCGTGGAGACGATGGACGGGATCGCCGTGCTGATGAGCGTGCTGGCCGCCGCGCTGACCGGGTTCCTGCCGCACAACCGGCATCCCGCGCGGGCCGCGCTCGGGGCGTGCGGGTCGATGTCCGCCGGGTTCGTGCCGGCCGCGGGTGCCGTGTACACGCGGGCCGGGTCCGGGTTGGGGGAGAGTGCCGGGGTGCTGTTCGCGCTGACCGCCGTGGTGTGTGCCGACGCCGTACTGGTGCCGCTGGCGCGGCGGTTGGGCGGGCGGGCCGTTCTCCGGAGCGGGCCGGATCATCTCGCGCACCGACTGAGGCGGCTCGGGTTGACCGTGCCGGGGACGACTCTGCTGCTGGGGGCCGGCGCGTTCTCCGGTGTGCTCGTCGGGGTACTCGCGCACGCCGGCTGGGTGGGGAGCGACGCCCTGTGGTGGGTGGCCGGAGTGGCTCTCGTGGCTGTGTTCGCCCTCTCCCGTGTTCCTGTGTACGGCGATCGACGCACCGTATCTCCGCAGGTCAGAGCGTCGTTGCGTGTAAGGAACGGATAAGACTTGAGCCTGCTTGACTCAGCTCTGTTGACCGGTCGGGAGGCGTCGTGCACACTTGAGTCCGTTCCACTCAAGTCAGCTGGAGGAATCAACCATGGCACGTGCGGTCGGCATCGACCTGGGCACGACTAACTCCGTCGTCAGCGTTCTGGAGGGCGGCGAGCCCACCGTCATCACCAACGCCGAGGGCGCCAGGACCACGCCGTCCGTCGTCGCCTTCGCCAAGAACGGTGAGGTGCTCGTCGGAGAGGTGGCCAAGCGTCAGGCGGTCACCAACGTGGACCGGACCATTCGGTCGGTCAAGCGGCACATGGGCACCGACTGGAAGATCGATCTCGACGGGAAGCCCTTCAACCCGCAGCAGATCAGCGCCTTCGTGCTCCAGAAGCTGAAGCGGGACGCCGAGTCCTACCTGGGCGAGAAGGTGACCGACGCGGTCATCACCGTCCCGGCGTACTTCAACGACTCCGAGCGCCAGGCCACGAAGGAGGCCGGCGAGATCGCCGGTCTGAACGTGCTGCGCATCGTCAACGAGCCCACCGCGGCCGCCCTGGCGTACGGCCTCGACAAGGACGACCAGACCATCCTGGTCTTCGACCTCGGTGGCGGTACGTTCGACGTCTCGCTGCTGGAGATCGGCGACGGTGTCGTCGAGGTGAAGGCCACCAACGGTGACAACCACCTCGGTGGTGACGACTGGGACCAGCGCATCGTCGACTACCTGGTCCAGCAGTTCCAGTCCGGCCACGGCGTGGACCTGGGCAAGGACAAGATGGCCCTCCAGCGTCTGCGCGAGGCCGCCGAGAAGGCCAAGATCGAGCTGTCCTCGTCCACCGAGACCTCGATCAACCTGCCCTACATCACCGCCTCCGCCGAGGGCCCCCTGCACCTCGACGAGAAGCTCACCCGCGCCCAGTTCCAGCAGCTGACCGCGGACCTGCTGGAGCGCTGCAAGACGCCGTTCCACAACGTCATCAAGGACGCCGGGATCAACCTCTCCGAGATCGACCACGTCGTTCTCGTCGGCGGCTCGACCCGTATGCCCGCCGTCGCCGAGCTCGTCAAGGAGCTGACCGGCGGCAAGGACGCCAACAAGGGCGTGAACCCGGACGAGGTCGTCGCCATCGGCGCCGCCCTGCAGGCCGGTGTCCTCAAGGGTGAGGTCAAGGACGTCCTGCTCCTCGACGTCACCCCGCTGTCCCTCGGTATCGAGACCAAGGGCGGCATCATGACCAAGCTCATCGAGCGCAACACCACGATCCCGACCAAGCGGTCCGAGATCTTCACGACGGCCGAGGACAACCAGCCGTCCGTGCAGATCCAGGTCTACCAGGGCGAGCGCGAGATCGCGGCGTACAACAAGAAGCTCGGGATGTTCGAGCTGACCGGTCTGCCCCCGGCGCCGCGCGGCGTCCCGCAGATCGAGGTCTCCTTCGACATCGACGCCAACGGCATCATGCACGTGACCGCGAAGGACCTGGGCACGGGCAAGGAACAGAAGATGACCGTCACCGGCGGCTCCTCGCTGCCGAAGGACGAGGTCGACCGCATGCGCCAGGAGGCCGAGCAGTACGCGGAGGAGGACCACAAGCGCCGCGAGGCCGCCGAGTCCCGCAACCAGGGCGAGCAGCTCGTCTACCAGACCGAGAAGTTCCTCAAGGACAACGAGGACAAGGTCCCGGGCGAGATCAAGACCGAGGTCGAGGAAGCCGTCAATGAGCTGAAGGAGAAGCTCAAGGGCGAGGACACGGCCGAGATCCGCACCGCCACGGAGAAGGTCGCGGCCATCTCGCAGAAGCTCGGCCAGGCCATGTACGCCGACGCGGGCGCCGCGCAGGCCGCCGACGGCGCCTCCGCGGGAGCCGGTGCGGGTGCCGGCGCCGGTGACGCCAAGGCCGACGACGACGTGGTCGACGCCGAGATCGTGGACGACGAGCGGAAGGACGGTGCCGCGTGACGGAGGAGACCCCGGGCTTCGACGAGCAGCAGCCCGACGTCCCTTCCGGCGCCACCTCCGACGACGCCGAGCCGAAGGCCGACTCCCCCTCGCCGGAGGAGGGGGCGGCCCCGGCCGGGGACACGGGCCAGGACGTGGCTCTGGTGGCCCAGCTGGACCAGGCACGCACGGCGCTCAGCGAGCGCACGGCGGACCTCCAGCGCCTCCAGGCCGAGTTCCAGAACTACCGCCGCCGGGTCGAGCGTGACCGGATCGCGGTCAAGGAGATCGCCATCGCGAACCTCCTGACCGAGCTCCTGCCCGTGCTCGACGACATCGGCCGCGCACGTGAGCACGGCGAACTGGTCGGCGGCTTCAAGTCCGTCGCCGAGTCGCTGGAGAGCACGGCGGCCAAGATGGGCCTCCAGCAGTTCGGCAAGGAGGGCGAGCCCTTCGACCCGACGATCCACGAAGCCCTGATGCACAGCTACGCGCCGGACGTCACCGAGACGACGTGCGTGGCGATTCTGCAGCCCGGGTACCGGATCGGCGAGCGCACCATCCGCCCCGCGCGGGTGGCGGTGGCCGAGCCCCAGCCGGGGGCGCAGACGGTCAAGGCGGACGAGACCGCCGAAGCCGACGACAAGGAGAGCGGTGGCCCGGAAGAGGGCTGACGGCATAGCGGACGAAGGGAAGGAGGGGCGTCGAGGATGAGCACCAAGGACTTCATCGAGAAGGACTACTACAAGGTCCTCGGCGTCCCCAAGGACGCCACCGAGGCCGAGATCAAGAAGGCGTACCGGAAGCTCGCCCGCGAGTACCACCCGGACGCCAACAAGGGCAACGTCAAGGCGGAGGAGCGCTTCAAGGAGATCTCCGAGGCCAACGACATCCTCGGCGATCCCAAGAAGCGCAAGGAGTACGACGAGGCACGCGCCCTCTTCGGCAACGGCGGCTTCCGCCCGGGGCCCGGCGCGGGCGGCGGCTCCTTCAACTTCGACCTGGGCGACCTCTTCGGAGGCGCCCCGGGCGGTCAGGGAGCCGGCGGTTTCGGCGGTGGACTCGGTGACGTCTTCGGGGGCCTGTTCAACCGCGGCGGCGCGGGCCCGGGCACGCGTACGCACCCCCGGCGCGGCCAGGACATCGAGTCCGAGGTCACGCTGAGCTTCACGGAGGCGATCGAGGGCGCGACCGTCCCGCTGCGGATGTCCTCGCAGTCGCCCTGCAAGGCCTGTTCGGGCACCGGCGACAAGAACGGCACACCGCGGGTGTGTCCGACCTGCGTCGGTACCGGACAGGTCGCCCGGGGCAGCGGCGGTGGCTTCTCCCTCACCGACCCCTGCCCGGACTGCAAGGGCCGCGGCCTGATCGCGGAGAACGCCTGCGAGGTCTGCAAGGGCAGCGGCCGGGCCAAGTCCTCGCGGACCATGCAGGTGCGCATCCCCGCGGGCGTCAGCGACGGCCAGCGGATCCGGCTGCGCGGCAAGGGGGCGCCGGGCGAGCGCGGCGGCCCGGCGGGCGATCTGTACGTGGTCGTGCACGTCGACTCCCACCCGGTGTTCGGCCGTAAGGACGACAACCTCACCGTCACCGTCCCGGTGACCTTCGCCGAGGCGGCCCTCGGCGGCGAGGTCCGGGTGCCGACGCTGGGCGGGCCGCCCGTCACGCTGAAGCTGCCGCCGGGCACGCCCAACGGCCGCACGATGCGCGCCCGGGGCAAGGGCGCGGTCCGCAAGGACGGCACCCGGGGCGACCTCTTGGTCAGCGTCGAGGTGAGTGTTCCGCAGGACCTGACGGGGAAGGCTCGTGACGCACTCGAGGCGTATCGCGAGGCGACCGCGGGTGAGGATCCGCGGGCGGATCTGTTCCAGGCCGCGAAGGGAGCATGAGTCAGATGGACGGTCGTCGACGCAACCCGTATGAACTGACCGAGGAAACCCCGGTCTACGTCATCTCGGTGGCGGCCCAGCTGTCCGGCCTGCACCCGCAGACCCTGCGCCAGTACGACCGCCTGGGTCTGGTGTCTCCGGACCGTACCCCGGGCCGGGGGCGCCGCTATTCGGCCCGGGACATCGAACTGCTGCGCACCGTCCAGCAGTTGTCGCAGGACGAGGGCATCAACCTGGCGGGCATCAAGCGCATCATCGAACTGGAGAACCAGGTCGCCGCGCTCCAGGCCCGTGTGGCCGAGCTGGAGGACGCGCTCGACGGTGCGGCGGCGGCCATGCGGCAGCGCGAAGCGGCGGTGCACGCGTCGTACCGCCGTGACCTGGTGCCGTACCAGGAGGTCCAGCAGACCAGCGCGCTGGTGGTGTGGCGGCCGAAGCGGCAGCAGCAGTCGGACTGACGCGCGTACGCCTGTGAAAGGGGCCGGGAGGAGACTCCCGGCCTCTTTCGTATGTCTTGGGACGTTTTCGCTGGGTCTCCCGTGGATGGCTGGATGGTGCAAGGCACCGGGAGGCGATTCCGCAGGGTCTTCACAACTGCTGCGGAGCGTGGTGTTGTCATCTCGTTAAGTGGTTCCGCTTGACGCTGGGGGCGCGTCCGCGTTGGCTTTTCAGTCACATGGGCCACAAAGGTGTGCCCACGTCCGAATCACACGCGAAGTGAGCTCCCGCATGCGTCGTCGTATCTCCATATCCGTGGCCGCGGCCACGATGTCCGTCACGCTCGCCGGCTGCGGTGTGCTCAACGCGACCGGGAGCAGCGACGACGCGAGCCCGACGAAGGGCAACGACATCACGGTGGGCCTGCTGCTGCCGGAGAAGGCGAACACCCGGTACGAGAACTTCGACTACCCCATCATCAAGACGAAGGTCGAGTCCCTCACCAACGACCGGGGCCGCGTCGAGTACGCCAACGCCGAGGCGAGCGCGGACAAGCAGGCCGACCAGCTGCAGCAGATGATCGACCGCCGGGTCGACGTGATCCTGCTGGACGCCGTCGACGCACACGCCATCGCCGACGGCGTGAAGAAGGCCAAGGACGCCGGCATCCCGGTCATCGCCTACGACCGGCTGGCCGAGGGCCCGATCGACGCGTACATCTCCTTCGACAACGAACTGGTCGGCGAGGTCCAGGGACGCACCCTGCTGGAGGCCATCGGCGAGAAGGCGAGCCTCTCCGACAAGATCGTCATGATGAACGGCTCGTCGACGGACCCGAACGCCAAGCAGTTCAAGGCCGGTGCGATGTCCGAGCTCAACGGCAAGGTGACGATCGCGCAGTCCTTCGACACCAAGGACTGGAAGCCGGAGAACGCGCAGGCCAACATGGCCGAGGCGATCGAGAAGATCGGCAAGGACAACATCGTCGCGGTGTACTCCGCCAACGACGGCATGGCGGGCGGCATCGTCAAGGCGCTGGAGTCCGCGGGCGTGACCGACCTGCCGCCGATCACCGGCCAGGACGCGGAGCTCCCGGCGGTGCAGCGGATCATCACCGGCGACCAGTACATGAGCGTGTACAAGTCGTACCCGCAGGAGGCCGAGAACGCCGCGGAGATGGCCGTGGCCAGGGTCCAGGGCCGCGACATCCAGTTCGCCGCGCTCACCCGCGACAAGGTCGACAGCCCCACCCACAAGGGCATCCCCGCCCAGCTCGTGCCCGTGGTGGCGCTGACGAAGGAGAACATCAAGGACACGGTGGTCGCGGACGACATCTACAAGCTGTCGGACATCTGCACGGCGAAGTACAAGACGGCTTGCGCGGCGATCGGGCTCAAGTAGCCGGTTCCGGCGCTCGCGGTGTACCGGCCCGTCCCGGGCGTCCTGCCAGGGTGATCGCCCGGAGCAGCCACTCGGCGGGCCCGTGCCGGAAGCGCCGGATCCACGCCGTGCTGAGGGCGAGCTGGAGCGCGTACACGGCGCCCGCGAGCAGCAGCACGGCGGCAGCTCCCACGCGTCCGTAGAGGGACAGGCCGTACGCCGTGGCCACGAACATCATGGTCAGGGACTGCCCGAGGTAGTTCGTGAGCGCCAGGCGGCCCGCCGGGGCGAACAGCCGCTGGATCCGGTTTCCCCAGGGCGAGTGCAGCAGGAGCAGCAGGGTGCAGGCGTACGCGGCGGACAGGGCGGGCGCCGTCAGCATGCCCACGCCGATTCCCAGGAAGTGCCATCGGTCGTCCAGCGGCCCGTGGGCGGCGGAGGCGAAGAAGACGGCCCCCGGGGCTCCGACGGCCAGTCCGGTGGCGGTGATCCGGAGCAGCCGGGAGCGGTCCGCTCCGCCCGGGGCGAGCAGGCGCCGCTTTCCCGCCGCCAGGCCGACGAGGAACGCGGCGAGCACGCCCGGGGCCATGAGGAGAACGCCGAGGAGCGCCAGGGGCAGCCGGTCCAGGTTCTCCTGTACGACCGTGCCGGCGCTGCCACGGTAGGCGGCCACGGTGCTCGCGATCTCCTGTCGAGGGATGGACTCCTCCTCGTCGGCCCACGCGGCCAGTGCCCCCAGCCCGGTGAGGAGGACACCGAAGACCCCATAGATCCAGACGGCGGCCTTCACGGCGGTGGCCGGTCTGATCCGCCGTGCGCACAACAGGGCCAGTCCCAGGACGCCGTAGGTCATGAGGATGTCGCCGTCGTACAGCAGGACGGCGTGCACCAGGCCGAGCAGCACCAGGCCCAGGGACCGGCGCAGGTAGCGTGCGGTGACGTTCGCTCCGTCCCGTTCGGCGGAGACCGTCTGGAGGGTGAAGCTGTAGCCGAACAGGAACGAGAACAAGAGGTAGAACTTGGTGGCCGCGAACGCCGTCACCAGCCACATGGCGACCTGGTCCCAGAGGGGCGCCCCGGGCTCGCGGATCCCTTCCGACACGTAGGGATCCATGATCTGCGCGCTGTTGACCGTCAGGATGCCCAGCAGGGCGAAACCGCGTAACGCGTCAACGGCGGGCAGACGCCGGAGCTCGACTCGTGTCTGCATGCCGGGCCTCCCGCCGCCGGTAGATCTGCCATCCACACCAACACCGCGGTGAACCCGCCCGGGTTCACCGTACCGCTCACAGCCGCGCGGACCGGCGCGAACGGAAGCCGGTCCGGAACATGGCCTGTTCCCGGGATCCGCTCGACGACCGGGCCGAAGACGCGCTCCAGCAGGAGAGCCTGCGGATCGGCTGCGTTCGCGCCACTCCCCTCTCGCTCCAAGCGCCCATGAGGGCGGCTGCGCATACCGGTGGCAAATGGGGCGAAGAGGGGTTCTGGTGTGGTGAAGCCGTGTTGCGGACCAGGTCCCGTCCGCGCATAGTTGCGCTGCGAAGGACGGCGAAACCGGGGGTGGGATCGGCGATGGCCTGGCACGGGGCGGAGGAGCATCCACATGGTGCTGACCGACTGTGCGAGGCCGGGGATCGCGTGTATTCCCGGGCCGTACGGCGGGGCCGCGTGCCGCGCCGGGACGCCGATCCGGTGCCCTGCCTGCTGGAACTGGCCCTGCTGCACCCGGACCCCGACGACATGGACTGGCTGGTGCCGACCTCCCCGCAGGAGGTCATGACCCGGCTGCTGCGCGGGATGTACGACGAGGTCAGCGCGAGCCAGCGTCGGGTGGGTTCGGCCGTGGCGGCGTTCGAGTGGTACGCCGGGCTGGGGCGTCAGGTACAGCCGGCCCCGTCGGCGAGCGAGGGTCCGGCGATCCGGGTGCTGGACGGGCTCGGCCGGATCCAGACCGCGATGGACGAGGCGACCCAGGCGTGCACGACCGAGGTGCTCACCGTGCAGCCCGGCGGCATCCGGCGCGAGGCGGAACTCTCCGAGGGGCTGCACCGGGCGCTGGCGCTGCGCGGCCGTGGCGTGCGGATGCGGGACCTGTACACGCATGTCGCCCGGCACGGGCACGGGCTGCTGAACTATCTGGAGCTGATGGGCGACTCGGTGGAGGCGCGCACGTTGGACGAGGTGATCGACCGGCTGATCCTCTTCGACCGGACGGTGGCCTTCATCCCCGCCAACACCGACCGCACGATGGCCCTGGAGCTACGGCACCCGGCGATCGTCGAGTACCTGGTCACGGTGTTCGAGCGGCTCTGGCGCCTGGCCATCCCGCTGACCGCCCCGCTCCCCGACACCGGCATCGAGGGCATCTCCCACCGGGAGCAGTCCATCGCCGCGCTGCTGGCGGAGGGGCACCAGGACGCGGTGATCGCGGAACGGCTGGGGATAAGCGTGCGGACGTGCCGGGCGCATATCGCCCGGCTGTCGGAGACGCTGGGGGCGGCGAGCCGTACGCAGTTGGGTGTGCGGATCGCCCAGGTGGGGCTCGACGGTCCGCCGCGGCCGGCTGTCTCCCCGACGCTCAGTGTTCCTGGTCAAGAATCCCGGACTGCCCGATGAGATAGCCCAGTTGGGCCCTGCTCCGGCTGCCCAGCGTCGCCGCGAGCTTGGCGATGTGGACGCGGGCGGTACGGATGTTCATGCCCAGACGGTCGGCGATGACAGCGTCGGTGTGGCCTTCGGTGAGGAGGGCGGCTATGGCGCGTTGGCGGGCGGTGATGCCCTCGTGGGAGGGCTCGGGTGCGGCTTCGGGAAACATGGGGGTGGCCAGGCGCCAGAGGCGGTCGAAGGTGGTGGCCAGGTGGTCGACGATGGCCGGTTGCCGGATCTCCAGGGCCAGTCCGCCGTCCTTGTCGGCCGGCACGAAGGCCACGGCGCGGTCGACGAGGATGAGACGGTCGGGGACTTCGTCCAGCGAGCGCGCTTCGACGTCGCCCTTCAGGCGCTCGTGACGGGCGGTGATCGTCGGGAAGTGGCGCATCGTGTGCGGGTACAGGGTGCGCAGGCGGCAGCCGCGGTCCAGCGCGGCCTGATCGCGGCCGAAGGCCGTGGCATCGGCCACTTGCCCGCGTTCGCCGGTGAGTCCGGCGCGGGGCTGGACACTGGCTGTCTCCTCAGAGGCTTCGGCCATGGCTTCGGTGATGGCCTGGTTGATCCGCTCCGTGCCGGTGAGCAGCCGGATCGTGGGGGTGTCGGTGACCGCGGGGTGCGGGCCGGCTGTCCTCATCAGGGAGCCGAACGTCTCGGCCAGTCGTGCCTCACGCCGCCGCTCGCTCGCGATCCGCTCCTCGGAGGTCCGCAGCAGCCGGTGCAGCGCGACGACCGGGGCGACGGGCTCCAGCCGGAACGGTTCGTCGACGGCGGGGTGCAGCAGCCCCAGGTCGACGAGGCAGGGGGCGGCCTGGGCGTCCTCGGCCGACAACTGCCCGTGGCGCAGGGCCCGTTCATACAGCTCCGTGCCCGCGGAGCACAGGTCCTCCATGCCGTGCTCGCGGTGCGGCGCGCTCACTCGGGCGCTCCCTCCCGCTCCAGGATTCCCGACTGCGCGATGAGATAGCCTAGTTGGGCCCGGCTGCCGCTGCCCAGGAGCGAGGCGAGCTTGGCTATGTGGGCTCGGCATGTACGCACGTTCATGCCCAGGCGGCGAGCGATGGCCTCGTCGACGTGGCCCTCTACGAGGAGCTTGGCGATGGAGTACTGGATCTCTGTGATGCCGTCCGGCGCGATCTCGTAGGGAGTGCTCTCGCTCAGCGGGACCGCGCGGTTCCACATGAACTCGAACACCTTGATCAGGTAGCGGATGATCCCCGGGTGCCGCAGTTCCAGCGCGACCTGCTGGTCGTCGCGGGTGGGGATGAAAGCGACGGTCTCGTCGCAGATGATCAGGCGTTCCACGAGCTCGTCGATCGTGCGGTATTCCGCCTTGCCGTCGGCGAGCCGGGCGGAGTAGGCCAGCTGCTCCGGGTTGTACCGGGCGGTGTGCTGGTACACCGTGCGTATCCGCACACCGCGTTCTATCAACGGCCGGTCGCGCTTCATCCCCTGGAGGAGGCTGTGTTCGGACACGCGGTCGCTCGGTTGCAGCGTGAGCATCTCGCTCTGGCACTGGGACGTGGCCATGTTCAGCGCGGCGTTGATCCGCTCACCGCCCTCCAGGACGGTGATGGAGTCGCTGGTCGTGGCCATTTGGGCGCCGAGCGTCATGAACGGCTGAAAGGTCTCCGCGAGTTCGACCGCCCGCCGCCTGCGCGCCGCTATCTCCTGTTCCAGGGGGTTGAGCTGCCGGGAGAGGGCCACCACGGGGGGAACCGGCCGCAGCCAGGTCGGATCGTCGGGATCGGGGTGGAGCAGGGCCAGCTCGATCAGACAGGGAGCGGGGTCGGCTTCCTCGCGCGCCAGGCGTCCGGCGCGCAGCGCGATGGTGTATAGACGGCCGCCTTCCTCGCACAACTCCGTAATCGAATGGGGATGTGTCGCATTAGTCTGATTCGATCCCAAATCTCCACCCCCCAGGGTCCTGAACATGCAGGAACATGATGCATTGATTCTGTGGCCATGACGTGCCCGAATGAGCCATCGTCGTACCTGACGGGGGAAAAGGGGACCTTCAAGTGAGGACGAAGCCGACTATGTGCAGCAGAATGCTTCGCTCGGTGCTTGTCGCCGCCTTCTCCGCCGCCGCGGCCCTGGGTGTGCTCGGGGGCTTCTCCGACGCGAAGGACGAGGTGCGGGCGAACAGTACCTGGCCTTCGGTGGCGGTGAACGCCGACGCCGCCAGCAGTGGAAACTCCGCGGGTTCCGCTGCTGACGAAGCCGGGAGCTGACCGTGACCACTCCACCCGACGACCGCTCCTTCCGCCGCGAAATGGCCACCGCCTACCGCTCCGGCTGGCACTTCATCGACCTGGTCACCGCCATCCCCCACAGCGGCGACTCGTTGATGGTGACCGTTTTCGGCGAGCCGGTGGTCGTCACGCGGGACGAGGACGAGGACGTACGGGCTTACCGGTGTCTGCGGCGGCCTCGGGGGGCGCCGCAGCCCGTGCGGTGTGCCGTACGGTACGGAATGATCTTTGTGAACCTGGACCAAAGGGACCACGAGCAGGTGGAGGCCGACTCTCCTGCCCCGAGGACCATCTCTGCCACCCCCCGCAGTGCCTGACGCGATTCCCCCGTCGTAACAGATCGCTCAGGTGCTTCCCCCCGCAGCGGCGTCACCGTGACCTGAACACGGTGACGCCGCTGCAGTTTCTGGCGACATTTCCGGTTGTCGCCGCGGTCACGCTGTGGCTGGATCCAATCGATCACCGGTGTGGATTTTCACTTCGGCGGACCTCGGCGTCAGCCTGGCCATCGCTAGCCTCGCCCCATCGCCCTGGTCAGCTCTATCTCGATCACCACGCGTGCGGGATTCGGCGAGGGTGTCCGTCCGTAGCGCTCTGCGTAGCGGCGTACTGCCTCTGCGACCCGCTCCGGCTCGGCGCGGACGAAGGCCCGGCCCTCCAGTGTCGCCCAGCGCCGGCCCTCCATCTGGCACACGGCGACCGCCGCCCCCTGCTCCCCGGCGGCCAGCACATGCCGCACCTTCACGCTCGCCTTGTTCGTGATCACCCGAGCAAGACGGGCCGCGGGATCGTATGTGACCCCGACGGGTACCACGTGCGGAGTGCCGTCCGGGCGGGGAGTCGTCAGGGTGCACACGTGCCGTTCCCGCCAGAAGCTGAGATACGGCTCATCCGGAGCGCCCGGATCAACGGAGTACTTGGTCGCCATGCCCCGGAACTTAACTCCTGCGACCCTCCCCGAACCGGCATTGAGTGGACTAGACTCAACTTTGTGCAAGCTGTTCGGGTCAGTGCAAGGAGGAGAACGCGAACGTGGACGCCGAGCTGACCAACCGGAGCCGGGACGCGATCAACGCGGCCAGCAACCGGGCCGTGACCGAGGGGCACCCCGACCTCACCCCCGCCCACCTGCTTCTCGCGCTGCTCCAGGGGCGAGGCCCCCGAGAAAACGAGAACATCACCGATCTGCTCGCCGCGGTCGACGCCGATCAGGCGGCCGTACGCGCCGGAGCCGAGCGCGTGCTCGCCGGGCTGCCCAGCGTGACCGGGTCCACCGTGGCGCCGCCCCAGCCCAACCGCGAGATGCTCGCCGTCGTCGCCGACGCGCAGGCCCGCGCCAAGGGCCTCGGGGACGAGTACCTCTCCACGGAGCACCTCCTCATCGGCATCGCCGCGAAGGGCGGCGCGGCCGGCGAGGTGCTGTCCCAGCAGGGCGCCGACGCCAGGAAGCTGCAGGACGCCTTCCAGAAGACGCGGGGAGCGCGCCGGGTGACCACGGCCGACCCCGAGGGCCAGTACAAGGCCCTGGAGAAGTTCGGGACGGACTTCACCGCCGCCGCGCGGGAAGGGAAGCTCGATCCCGTCATCGGGCGGGACCAGGAGATCCGGCGCGTGGTGCAGGTGCTGTCCCGCCGGACCAAGAACAACCCCGTGCTCATCGGTGAGCCCGGGGTGGGCAAGACCGCCGTCGTCGAAGGGCTCGCCCAGCGGATCGTGAAGGGGGACGTGCCGGAGTCGCTGAAGGACAAGCGGCTCGTCGCGCTCGATCTGGGGGCCATGGTCGCCGGGGCCAAGTACCGGGGCGAGTTCGAGGAGCGGCTGAAGACCGTCCTCGCCGAGATCAAGGAATCCGACGGGCAGATCATCACCTTCATCGACGAGCTGCACACCGTCGTGGGGGCGGGCGCCGGCGGTGACTCCGCGATGGACGCGGGCAACATGCTGAAGCCCATGCTCGCCCGCGGTGAGCTGCGCATGGTCGGGGCCACGACCCTCGACGAGTACCGCGAGCGGATCGAGAAGGACGCCGCCCTGGAGCGGCGCTTCCAGCAGGTGCTGGTCGCCGAGCCGACCGTCGAGGACTCCATCGCGATCCTGCGCGGGCTCAAGGGCCGCTACGAGGCCCACCACAAGGTGCAGATCGCGGACAGCGCGCTGGTCGCGGCCGCGAGCCTCTCCGACCGGTACATCACCTCCCGCTTCCTGCCCGACAAGGCCATCGACCTCGTCGACGAGGCGGCATCGCGGCTGCGCATGGAGATCGACTCGTCCCCTGTCGAGATCGACGAACTCCAGCGCGCCGTCGATCGGCTGAAGATGGAGGAGCTCGCGATCGGCAAGGAGACCGACGCGGCCTCCCGCGAGCGCCTGGAGAAGCTGCGCCGCGACCTCGCCGACAAGGAGGAGGAGCTGCGCGGCCTCACCGCCCGCTGGGAGAAGGAGAAGCAGTCCCTCAACCGGGTCGGCGAGCTGAAGGAACGCCTCGACGAGATCCGCGGCCAGGCCGAACGCGCCCAGCGCGACGGCGACTTCGACACCGCCTCCAAGCTCCTCTACGGCGAGATCCCCGCCCTGGAGAAGGAACTGGAGGCCGCCTCCGAGGCCGAGGAGGCGTTGACATCTTCCGCCTCCGGCGGGGGCGCCAAGGACACCATGGTCAAGGAGGAGGTCGGCGCCGACGACATCGCCGACGTCGTCGCCTCCTGGACCGGCATCCCCGCCGGGCGGCTGCTGGAGGGCGAGACGCAGAAGCTGCTGCGCATGGAGGACGAGCTGGGCAAGCGGCTCATCGGCCAGACCGAGGCCGTGCGGGCGGTCAGCGACGCCGTACGACGGTCCCGCGCCGGGATCTCCGACCCCGACCGTCCCACCGGCTCCTTCCTCTTCCTCGGCCCGACCGGTGTCGGCAAGACGGAACTGGCCAAGGCCCTCGCCGACTTCCTCTTCGACGACGAGCGGGCGATGGTCCGCATCGACATGTCGGAGTACAGCGAGAAGCACAGCGTGGCCCGGCTGGTCGGCGCCCCGCCCGGATACGTCGGTTACGAGGAGGGCGGCCAGCTCACGGAGGCCGTGCGCAGGCGGCCGTACTCCGTCGTCCTGCTGGACGAGGTGGAGAAGGCCCACCCCGAGGTCTTCGACATCCTGCTCCAGGTGCTCGACGACGGGCGTCTCACGGACGGCCAGGGCCGCACGGTCGACTTCCGCAACACCATCCTCGTCCTGACGTCGAACCTGGGCAGCCAGTTCCTGGTCGACCCGATCACCAGTGAGGCGGAGAAGAAGGAGCAGGTACTGGAGGTCGTGCGGACCTCCTTCAAGCCGGAGTTCCTCAACCGCCTCGACGACCTGGTCGTCTTCGCCGCCCTGACCAAGCCCGAGCTGGAGCGCATCGCGGGGCTCCAGATCGAGCGCCTGGCCCGGCGCCTCGCCGAGCGACGCCTCACGCTGGACATCACACCCGAGGCCCTGGCCTGGCTCGCGGAGGAGGGCATGGACCCGGCGTACGGCGCCCGCCCGCTGCGCCGCCTCGTCCAGTCCGCCATCGGCGACCGCCTCGCCAAGGAGATCCTCTCCGGCGAGATCAAGGACGGCGACACGGTCCGAGTCGACCGTTCCGGCGACGAGCTCCAGGTGGGACGGGCGGTCGGCAAGACCCTCTGACAGGCCGCTCACGCCCTGACGGCGGCCCGCCCCGCACTTCCGGGGCGGGCCGCCGCATGCCGTGCCCGGGCGAACAGGCCTGGCCGGTGGTCGTCGGCGCGCTCGGCCTCGGTGACCGAGATGGCCTCCCGTCAGGCGGCGACGGCGCGTCGAGGTCTCATCGACGGCGATGGCGGACGAAGGCGGCTTGCGTCTCCCGCCGCACCGCAGCGGCGGCCGCATGCGAGGTATCCGGCCAACTCGGTGCTCCACCCGCGCATTCCGCACCCTTCCGCTTCACGGCATCTTCACGGTTTCCGGCATGAGCCGAACGGTTTTTCGTATCCGGCTGCCGATTCCGCTCACGGGGCGGTTCTCGGCCACGTCCCCTCGGCCCTCTGTCGGCGTGTTGCAGCTGTGCCTAAAGTGACCGGGCGCCCAGTGAAGTGGACCTGACCAGTCCGGCCCTGGGGCGATGACCATTCACGGGGGGATTCATCCATGCACGTCATCCAGCGCGCCTTCACGCCGCCACCTGTCCGCTGACGGGGAGAGAGCACATCGCGGCACGCGCCGGCACAGCGGCGACTTCCGCACCCTTTCCCACTTCGGCGAGAACGCGTTCCCGGTTCACCGGCTGACATTCCGTCCGCAAAGGTGACCAGCCCCCGGCCGGTGCCCTGCCCGGCCCTCGCGTGCACCCACTCCAGCCCAGAAGGAATGCCCATGCGCAAGATCCTGACCGCAGCCGGTCTCACCTCGTCCGCCGTCGCGCTCGGCGTGCTGCTGGCCAGCCCGGCGGCCGCCTGGTCGGCCTCGTCCCAGTTCGACGTCGTCTTCCCCGGCCAGAAGCCGCAGACGACCTACTACGTGGACAACACCGGCGCGAACACGACGTCGAACGGGAACATGACCGGGAAGTCGGTCGTCTACTGGCAGCTCGGCGTCGACCAGGTGATCGACGGCTCGAAGCGGTTCACCAGCTTCAAGATCACGACGCGGATCGAGGCGCGCCTCGGCAAGGCCGAGGCGGACGATGTCGTGACCAAGAAGACCTGCGACATGACCGAGATCGTCAACAACTACTACGCGTGGTCCTACGACTCTCCGGAGAACACCTGCGTCGCTCCGTCCACCACCTACGACGGTGAGCTGTGGTGGTCGTCGGACGCCACGGTCGTCTACGACATCGAGGGGGACGGCAAGGGCGCCATCACCCAGGAGCTCGCGGGCACCCAGCTGGTCCACGGCTGACCGACGGAACCCGTCACCCTGCAACGACACCGTCCCGGAGAACAGACGTGATACGCAGATCGTTGACCGGCGCCCTCGTCGCCACCGCCTCGGCCACCGTGCTCGTGCTCACCAGCGGCACGGCGGTGCACGCGGACGAAGAGCCCACCGCCGAGCCGTCGGTCACCGCCACGCCGGCGGACGAAGCACCGGCGAGCCCTGTGATCGCCGAGTACAACGGGCGGGAGATCAACCTCGCCGAGTCGTGGGAGGGCGCCGAAAGCTGCACCGAGCTGCCCAGCGGTGAGGTGCACTGCTACGACTCGGACGCCGAGGCGCTGGCCGACCCCGAGCTGCCCGCCGAGATCCGCGAGCAGACGCGGAAGGCCACCGCCGCCGCTCCCGCCGGGGCCCGCGCGGCCGCCGCGCCGCCCGACCGGTGCGTCGCCGACTACTGGTGCCTGTACATGGACCCCGGCTACAAGGGCAGGCTCCTGCGGCTGTTCTCCGACGGGAAGAAGGACCTCAAGGAGTGGGGCTGCCGGGACAAGCTGAGCTCCGTCTACTACTGGGTCGGCCGCTACGCGATCAACTACGGCGACGCGAAGATCACCGACCTGCGCTCCTGGCCCGTCGAGGACCGGGTCCGGCGGCTCGACCCGCCGGGCGGCTACTCCAACTTCCGCAACCTCGACTACCCGGGCGGCGGGAACTGGAACGACAAGGTCGACATCTTCGAGGTCCGGCGCGCCTGACAGGTGCGCAAAGGCTCCGGGGAGGTACCCGGTGCTTCCCCCGACCGGCCGGATCCTGTCAGCCGAGGGCTGATGGGACCGGTCCGGGGTTGCCACCCCCCTCCCCGCATGGGGGAGGATGGCGGGATCCGTACGAAGGGAAAAACACGGTGACCATCGACCCGTCCTCGATTCCGAACTTCGGGGGCCAGCCCGAGCCGCAGCCGCAAGGACCGGCGGGCCCCGTCGTCCCGGATCAGGACCTCGTGAAGCAGCTCCTCGACCAGATGGAGCTCAAGTACGTCGTCGACGACGAGGGAGACCTCGCGGCGCCGTGGGAGCAGTTCCGCACCTACTTCATGTTCCGGGGTGAGGGAGACCAGCAGGTCTTCTCCGTGCGGACGTTCTACGACCGGCCTCACGAGATCGAGGCCAAGCCGCAGATCCTGGAGTCCATCGACGACTGGAACCGCCGCACCCTGTGGCCCAAGGTCTACAGCCACACCCACGACGACGGCACGGTCCGCCTGATCGGCGAGGCCCAGATGCTGATCGGCATGGGCGTGAGCCTGGAGCACTTCGTCTCCTCGACGGTCAGCTGGGTGCGGGCCGCGATCGAGTTCGACAAGTGGCTCATCGAGCAGCTCGGTCTCGAGGAGGAGATCAACGAGGCGGAGAAGCCCGAGGACGAGGAGTAGGCCCAGCAGGCCCGCCCCCCCAGCGGCGCGTCGGCGCGTACGAGCAGAGAGGTACGCGCTGTACGCGCCGTACGCCTTTTCCGGTGCCGGGACGGACGGTGGTGACGAAGTAGGTCCCCGACGGGCGGAAGACCTCACCCAGCCCACACCTCGTTCGTAGGCCTACTCGCGTGCCGGGCGGCAGGCCTACCAGCGGCATCTCCGGTACCACCGGCTCACCGGTGAGCCGGCCGCCGTCTACTGCCGCATATCCCAGGAGGACGATGACGGCGAGACGGGCGTCGAACCACAGGAGCGCATCTGCGACGAGATCGCCGACCGGCGCGGCCTCGTCGTTGCTCCCGCCCATGTCTTCGTGGACAACAGCCGCTCCGCCTGGAGCCGCAAGCGGAAGCGGCCTGGCTAGGGCCACCTCGTGCTGGAGGAAGCCCGGAACCGTGGCATCCGGCACATTATCGCCTGCCGTCCCGACCGGCTCATGAGGCAGTCCAGGGAACCGGGAGTTTCCCGGAGGTGGGAATTCCGGGGGCGCGTTGGTATCAACGGTGATGGAATCGTGCTGGGCCTCGCTGAGGAGAATCGTTGAGCGCGCGCATCCTGGTCGCCGAGGACGACGAAAAGCAATCTCGTCTCATCCGGATTTATCTGGAACGGGAAGGCAACGCCGTGCAGGTCGTGGCCGACGGCAGGGCAGCGCTGGAACGGGCGCGTTCGACGGGACTGGATCTCATCGTTCTCGATGTGATGCTGCCGCTCGTCGACGGCCTCGACGTATGCCGCATTCTGCGTGCTGAGGCCTCCGAGGTACCGATTCTGCTGCTGACCGCCCGCAGCACCGAGGAGGACATGCTTCTCGGCCTCGACCTGGGGGCCGACGACTACCTCACCAAGCCCTACAGCCCCCGCGAACTCACCGCGCGGGTACGGGCGCTGCTGCGGCGCTCCAGGAAAGGCGGCGCGGCCGGGAGCGAAGTGCTGCGGGTCGGCGCGGTCGAACTGGACACCGCCCGCTTCGAGGTCCGGGTGGCGGGCCGTCCGGTGGCGCTGACCTCCAAGGAGTTCTCGATCCTGGAGGCCCTGGCCCGCGAGCCGGGGCGGGTGTTCACCCGGGCCCAGATCATCGAGCGCGCCTTCGGCTTCGACAGCGATGTACTCGAGCGCACGGTGGACGCCCATGTGCGCAACCTGCGCCGGAAGCTGGGGGACGACCCGGCCCGGCCACGCCATCTGGAGACCGTGTACGGCCGGGGGTACCGCCTGCTGGACGGCTCGGCCCCCACCCGAGCGCTCCCGGGATCCTGACCGAAGGTGATCAGTCGGCGTCGGCCGGCGGCCGGGCCGTGGAGAGCGCGACGGTGAAGGTCGTGCCGACGCCGACGGCGCTCTCCACGTCGATCGTCCCCTGGTGATCGGTCACGATCTGGCGGGCGATGGACAGCCCCAGGCCACTCCCTCCGGTGGCGCGGCCCCGTGCCGCGTCCGCCCGCCAGAAGCGGCTGAAGAGATGCGGCAGGTCCTCGGCGGGTATGCCCTTGCCGGTGTCCCGCACCTGAATGAACGCAAGATCGCCGTGCCGGCCCAGGGCCAGTGTCACCGTGCCGCCCGGTGCCGTGGCCCTGAGGGCGTTGCCGACCAGATTGCCGACGACCTGACGCAGTCGGTCGGCGTCGGCGATGACGTACACGGGTTGCGGCGCCTCCAGCCTCAGCGCGACACCCGCCGCGTCGGCCTGGGCGCGGTGGGCCGTGCCGGCGGCTTCGAGGAGCTCGCGCAGGTCGACGCGCGCGCGGTGGTAGGTGAGTGCACCGGCCTCGGCCAGCGCGAGGTCCTGCAGGTCGTCCACGATCCGCTGCTGCAGCAGTGCCTCCTCGTGGAGGGAATCGAGCAGCTCGGGGGTCGGTGCGACGACCCCGTCCCGCAGGGCCTCCAGATAGCCGCGCAGATTGGCCAGCGGAGTGCGCAGCTCGTGGGCGATGTCACCGGTGAGGCGGCGCTGGCGTTCCTCGCCGGCCTGTATGGAGTCCGCCATCCGGTTGAAGGCACGGCCGAGTTGGGCGATCTCGTCCCGGCCGGAGACGGGGACCCGCCGCCCCAGGTCTCCCTCGCCCAGCCCCCCGGCGGCCAGGGTCATGGCACGGACCGGGCGCAGCACGGCCCGGCTCAGGAGCAGGGCGCCGACCACGGCGGCGAGGGCGACGCCCCCGGCGACGGCCACCGTGGGTGCTGCGGCCAGGGTGGGCGGGGACTCGTCCCGGACGCCGAGACGGATCTCCAGGCGTGGCGGGGCGGCGGAGCCCACGCGCTCGTTGAACACCCGCTGCAGGCAGGCGATGAACTGCTGCTCGGACTCGCATGTCCTGATCGCCTCGAGGTCCTGCGAAGTCCGCGGGTCCGGTTCGCCTGCCGGCTCCTGGCACTGTTCCGGCCGGCGCTCCGTGCGGATCCGCGGCACGCCGGTGTCGTCCGGCCGGGCCGTCACCCTGGCCCCCGCCCGGGTCAGACAGGCCGCGTACGCCGCTTCGGCGCGGTACTGGGCGATCGCTGTCGCCGTCAGCTTCATCGAGGTCCGCGGTATCTGTCCCGCGGGGATCCGCAGGAGGGGACGCGGGTCGACCAGCACCGGCGGCTGGCTGCTCACCGGGCGGGGAGCACGGCCCTGGAGCGCGTCGGAATCGGCGAGCAGGACGTCGTTCTCGGTGGCGACCCGGATGCGCTGGCCGGTGTCCTTGGCCAGGCGGCTCACCGTCGGTGAGAGGCCCTCCCAGGTGCCGTGCGCGACCCCGTACGCGCGGAGCTCGCCGGTGATCCGGGAGACCTCCTGCCGTCCCGCGGTGACACTCTCCCGGACCTGACGGTTCGCCTGACGCAGGGTCAGCCAGGCGGTGGCGGCGGTCGCGGCCATCGCGACCAGCATCAGCAGGCCGAGTACCCGGAGCCGGAAGCTCATCGCGTGCCACCACTGGGAGTTGTGAGGTGCGGGCGTCGGATGCTTGCCAAGGGGGCGCTTTGGGCCAAAAGGACTGTAGAGCGGCGCATTATCGCTCGTGACATTTTTCGGTCCCCCGTCGACAGGAATCGGACAGTTGCGGGCGGAATTCTTTCTTCAGGATTTTTGTGACTGCGATTGTACTGACGCCACTTGCACACCGATTGATGCGGTGGTGGCTGTTTTGCTCAGGTGCCAAAACGGTGTCTGGGGAAGCAGTGCCAACAGAAAAGGGATTCGTGGGGGTACAGAAATGAAGCGTCGACTCGCGGCTGTCGTACCTGCCCTTGCGGCGGTGGCCATGGCCGTCCCGCTCGCCCTCTCCACCCCGGCCTCCGCAGCCGCGTCCTGCGGCAGGACCGCCTCCGACATGGACAGCAGCTCTTGGGACAGGACGGCCAACGGCGCCAACCAGAGAAGCGGCTCCAGCACCGGCTGCGCCATCCTCGGCATCGCCTACAACACCCACAACCTCGACTACCACTGCTACACGCGCATCGGGAACACCAGTGAGACCTGGACGTACCTCCGGAACGACACCACCGGTACGACCGGCTGGGTCCGCGACGACCTGCTGAGCGACGGCGGCAGCCTCACCTACTGCGGCTTCTAGTACGCCCGCCGGCACTCCCGCGGGAGGGCTGAGCAGGCCGGACTCATCGTGCGTCAGGGGCGGTCTCACCGAGGCCGCCCCTGACCCGTACGACGGGCGGGCCGCTCAGGAGCCGGACAGGGCCTCCGTCGGTGACAGCCGGCTCGCCCGTACCGCCGGATACAGTCCGGCGATCATGCCGATGACGAGGGTGCAGCCGATCCCCGCCGCACTCGCCCACACCGGGACGACCGTCGGCCAGTCGCGGCTGAGGGCGTAGGCCGCCGTGATCGCGGTCCCCAGCACCGTCCCCCCGAGGCCGCCGATGAGCGACAGCAGCAGCGACTCCGTCACGAACTGGGTCCTGATCTGGCCGCGGGTCGCCCCCAGCGCGCGGCGCAGGCCGATCTCCGGGCGCCGCTCCAGGACCGAGATGACCATCGTGTTGCCGACCCCCACGCCCCCGACGAGCAGGGCCACGCCACCGAGGCCGAGCAGCAGCCCGGTCAGCGCCGACTCGGTGGCCTCGCGGGCGGCGAGCGCGTCGGAGGGCCGGGAGATGCGGACCTGGCCCGGTTTCTCCGGGTACGCCGTGGCCGGCAGCACGGCCCGTACCTCCGCGACCTGGCTGTCCTCGGCGCGGACGTAGACCGTCGACGGATGGCCGTCGAAGCGCAGGTACGTCCGGGCCGCCGGCCAGCCGACCAGCGCCGCGCTGTCGAGCTCCGGCGCGAGCGGTACCGGATCGAGGACGCCGACGAGCGAGAACCAGCGGCCGCCGAGCCAGACCCGGGTCCCCGGCGTGTACACGTCGAGCCGCCCCGCGGCCGTGGAGCCGAGCACGACCGCCGGGTACTCCTCGGTCGCGGAATCCAGCCAGCGGCCCCGGCGGACGTGGCCGCCGACTGCCGGCAGCAGGTCCCTGCCGGCAGCGAGGACCTCGAGGGAGCCGGTGCGGCCGATGGCGATGTGCTCATTGCGGTAGATGTGTGCGGCGGTCGCGCCGGTGGCGGCGATCTGCTGCACGGGCGGGATGCGGCCGATCATCGGTACGGCCTCGTGGGGCAGCTTGGCTTCGGTGCCGTCGAGCGCGTCGCCGGGGGCGACCCGCAGCAGGTTGGTGCCGAGCGCGTCGAGTCGGCGGTCCACCTCCGACCGGCCGGAACCGGAGATGCCGACCACCGCGATCATGGCGGCGACGCCGATCGCGATCCCGAGCGCGGAGAGGAAGACCCGCAGGGGACGAGTCCGCAGCCCGGTCCCGCCGAGTCGCACGATGTCCCGGGGACCGAGGCGGGCGGCCCGCAGCCCGCCGCCCGTGCCACCGACGGCACCGCTCTCCCGTCCGCGGCCACTTCCGGCGCCCCTGCGGGGGCCGGACGGCAGGGTGGGTGGGGCGTCGTCCACGGGGAGGCCGTTCGTCGTACCGTCGGTCATCGGACCGCCTCGCTCGGCGCGTCCGTGGTCGTGGTGGTCGTGGTGTCCGCCACCACGCGGCCGTCGCGCATCTCGATACGGCGGGGCAGCCCGGCCGCGATCTCCCGGTCGTGGGTGATGATCACGACCGTGGTCCCGGCGGCGTGCAGCTCGCGCAGCAGACCGAGTACGGCCTCCCCGGAAGCGGAGTCCAGGTTGCCGGTCGGCTCGTCCGCCAGCAGGACCGCCGGTTCGCCGATCACCGCCCGGGCCACCGCCACCCGCTGGCGCTCGCCGCCGGACAGCTGGTGCGGGAGGTGGTGGACGCGGTGGCTGAGGCCGACTCGTTCCAGCGCCACCGCCGCCCTGGCCCGGCGGCGGCGCAGCGGTACCCCGGCGTACAGCAGCCCGTCGGCCACGGAGTCCAGGACCGGAACCCCTACCGCCAGATGGAACTGCTGGAAGACGAAGCCGATCCGGGTGGCCCGCAGTGCTGACACCTCTCGGTCCGTCAGCTTCGCCACGTCGTGGCCGTCGACCAGCACCCGCCCGGCGGAGGGCCGGTCGAGGCTGCCCATGAGGTTCAGCATGCTGGACTTGCCCGATCCCGACGGGCCGACGACCGCGACGAGTTCGCCGCGCCCGATGCTCAGGCTCACGTCCCGTACCGCCGCCACACCACCGGGGTACGTCTTGGAGACCCCGTCGAACTCCACGACGGCCGACGCTCCGCTCACTCGGGGATCCTCACCTTCATGCCCTCGCGAACCGCGCTTCCGCTCACTTCCACCCGGCCGTCCGCGAAGAGCCCGGTCTTCACCGCGACGAACCGGCCGTCCGCGGTCTCCAGGCCGTGGCCGCCCTCGGCGAGGGCGACCAGCGCGGCGACCGGGACGGTGAGGACGTCCGCCCGTTCCCGCCCCACGTACTCGACGGTGACCGGCGCGCTCTCCAGCCTTCCCACGGATTTCTGGTCCTTGACGGTGATGGTCACCGGAACCGTCGGTGCCCCGGAGCCGCCCTCCCCGCCTCCCTCCTCGGGGTCGGTCGCCCTCTTCCCCACCGAGGCCACCTCGCCCTTCACCGATGTCCCGTCGGGCAGCCCGATCGTGACGGCGGCGCCGCGCACGGCCCAGGAGTCCTCCGCCGCCGAGGCGTTGACGACGACCTTCCGAGACGTACCGGTGTACGTGAGGACGTCCTCGGTGACTGCCGAGCCGAGCCGGACACCCGCGTGGCCGATCCGCACCTTGCCGGCGGAGTAGACGACGTCCCCGACGCCGACCGTGCCGGTCCGGGGAAGCCCGAGGGACTTCTGCCAGCGCTTGACCGCGCGGGCGGTGGCGCCGGTGAACTCCTCGTCGATCGTGAAGCCGGTGTAGCCGAGAGCGGCGAGATTGCTCTCGAACTGCAGGACGTCCATCCCGCGCAGAGTGCTCCCTGTCCCTCCTGCCCCGGTGCCACCCGGCGTCGGCGATCCGGAGGGAGCCGGGGCCTTGGAGGTGTCGTCCGTGAGGCCCTGGTCACCCGTGCCCTGGGCGTCCCCCTTGTTCCCGGCGTCCCCGGCGTCTTGCCGGGTGCCCTGTCCGGTGCCCGCGGTCAGGCCCAGGTCCCGGTACATCGGCAGCGTCCCGTACAGCAGCACCACCGGCCGGTCGTCGACGCGCAGCAGAGTGCCGCCGCGCTCCACCGTCCTGCCCTCCGTGGGCAGCCAGGTCACGGTGCCCGTCGACTTGACCGGCAGCGGTATCTCAGTGCCGTACCCCAATTGGCCGTCCACCGTGGTGCGTTCGGTCAGCGTTGCCCGGGTGACCGGGACGGTGGAGCCTGAGCGGGGCGGGGCGGAGGAGCCGTCCTCCGTGCCGCCTCCGCCGAGGCCCAGCGCACCGACCACGGCGACCGCCGCCACGACGACCAAAGCCGAGGCCACCAGGACCGTACGCCGGCCGCGCCGTCCGCGCGGCGGCGGCGCGGGAGCCGCCCCGCGCTCGTGATCGGTCTGCATGACCGTCTCCGTCATCGTCAGCCCTTGCCCTCGGGCTGGTCCACCGGGTCACCGATGATCGGAGCGCAGACACGGGTGGCACGCTTGGCTCCCGCCGACGTCTGGTCCCACTCGGAGCCCTGCGCGGTCCCGTCGGGGCCGGGATCGGGGAAGTCGGGGGCGCCGTTCTTCTGCATGCAGTCGGCGTACTCACGCTTGACCTTGATCTGCTCGGGGGTGAGCTCGGGCTGGTTGGCGTTCTCGAGGCTCTCGGGGACGGCCGCCACGAGCGAGGCGCACTTCTCGGAGGCGTTCAGGAACTTCGTGTCCTTCTTCAGCGCCGCGTTGTCGCCGAAGTCGACCTGCCCCTTGGCGTCCGGGTCGGGGGCGTCGACCCCGTTCTCCCGCAGGCACTTCACCCACTCGCGCTGGGCGTTCACGTACGCGGACACGTCGTCGCCACCGCCCGGGGAGGCCGTCTTGCCGGACGCCGCGGACGTGTTGTCGCCGCCGGCCGTCGGGACCTTCGGAGCGTCGCCCTCGCCGCCGCAGCCGGCCAGGGTGATCGCCATGACCGACGCCGTCACCACGGCCATCAGCACCCGGTTCGTCCTCATCGGTTCTCCCGCCTCCTGTCGGGCCCGACCGCGGGTGCGGCGGGCAGCCCGCCGACCGTAGGCCGGAGGTGATGAAGAACCTTTGAAGAACCTGTTACCCGATCATGCGGGCGCGCTTCGGGCGGGGCGCGACGTCACGGCAGCCGGCGACTCCCGCCCGACGGCGGCGCAGAATCGACCACTCGGCGAGCGCGCTGTCCCAGCACTGTCCGGTGCGGCAGGCCGGCAGTCGACCCCGAAGCCCGCGTCGCGAGGCGCACGCCGAGCGGATCGTGCCGGCAGGGGAAGGTGATGTCACGAAGCCAGGCGCCGCAGCCGAACGGCGGCCTCGTGGAGAACGTCGTCCCTCTTGCAGAAGGCGAAGCGGACCTGGCTGCGGCCGGCGTCCGGGTGGTCGTAGAAGACGGAGTTGGGGATGGCGACGACGCCGCAGCGTTCGGGCAGTGCGCGGCAGAAGCGGTGGGCGTCCTTCTCACCGAAAGGGGTGATGTCGGTGGTGATGAAATATGTGCCCTGGGGTTGGTAGACCTCGAACCCGGCCGTGCGCAGGCCCTCGCCGAGCAGGTCGCGCTTGCGGCGGAGGTCGGCGCGGAAGCCGTCGAAGTACGAGTCCGGCAGGCTCAGCGCCTCAGCGATCGCGTACTGGAACGGGCCGGCGCTGACATAGGTCAGGTACTGCTTGGCCGTCCGGACGGCGGTCACGAGTTCCTGGGTGCCGGTCACCCAGCCGACCTTCCAGCCGGTGAACGAGAACGTCTTGCCGGCCGACCCGATGGTGACCGTGCGCTCGCGCATCCCCGGGAACGTCGCCAGCGGCACGTGCTCGGCCCCGTCGAAGACCAGGTGCTCGTACACCTCGTCCGTCACCACGAGCAGGTCCCGCTCCACCGCGAGCTCGGCGATCGCGGCCAGCTCCGGGCGCGTGAGGACCGTGCCGGTCGGGTTGTGCGGGGTGTTGATCAGCAGCAGACGGGTGCGGTCGGTGACGGCGTCGCGCAGTTCGTCGAGGTCGAGGCGGAAGCTGCCCTCGTGCGGCCGGAGCATGACCGGCACCCGGCGCCCGCCCGCCATCGCGATGCACGCCGCGTACGAGTCGTAGTACGGCTCGAAGGCGATCACCTCGTCGCCGGGCTCCACCAGGGCCAGCAGCGAGGCGGCGATGGCCTCGGTGGCCCCGGCGGTGACCAGGACCTCCCGGTCGGGGTCGCAGGACAGGCCGTAGCGCCGCTGCTGGTGGGCGGCGATCGCGGTGCGCAGCTCGGGGACGCCGGGGCCCGGCGGGTACTGGTTGCCGAGGCCGTCCCGCAGCGCTCGTACGGCGGCCTCCCTGACCTCCTCGGGGCCGTCGGTGTCGGGGAAGCCCTGCCCGAGGTTGATGGCGCCGGTGCTCAGGGCCAGGGCGGACATCTCGGCGAAGATCGTCGTCCCGAACTCGGCGAGCCGGCGGTTGAGGAGGGGGCGCGCGCTGGAGGTCATGCGGGTCATCCTCCGCCGAAGCTCTGGACTTCCTCAACTGTGCTTTGAGGATGGGTGCCTGCGCTGGTACTCAGGACACCGTCTCTGAGCAGGGGTCGGGCCGTCGCCGACTGTCGTCATCTGTCGTCGTTGGCTGCCCTCGGACGGCCCACAGACGGCCCGGCTCCGGGCCCCCTATGAGCCTCTAGCCGGTCGTCGAAGTCGACACCGAGCGCTCGTGGCCTCTGGCCTCCGTGGTGTACACGGTCGTGGCGCTGCTGCGCTGCCGAACAGATGGCCTGATCGCTCTTTTACGATGCGTCGCGATTTCGTAGGGTCCGATCACTCGAGACTGGCTCTGGGGGGGGGCGTGTGGCTGTTTCTGTGGCTCGGAGTCGTGTTCTGCGCGTGATCCGCGGCGTGGGTTCGTTCTTGAAGGAACTCCTGGGGGAGCTCGCCGGGGAGGTGGTGCTGACGGTTATTGCCTGCCTCGCCGTGGCCGGTCTGGCTCTGGGGTTCGTCTGGGGGTGGGAGCACAGCCCACTCGTCACCGGTGGTGTAGGTGGTGCCCTGCTGGCCTTCCTCGTCTATGGCGGCTGGGAGCTGCTTCGTCCGTCAAGGCCAGGGCGGCGCGGGCGACTGGCCGGCGCGGCGGCCGCCACGTTCGCCGTGGCGGCCGTATTCATCGCCTACGCCTGGTCCTGCAATTGCTCCTGAGCGGTCAGGGTAGAGACGAGCCTGACTGTCGCCGCGACGGATGGGCGCGGACCTCTTCGTCCCGAAGTAACTTGGACGGTCGCTCGACCTTGGGCTGGTGCGCCTCTCACCTGCTGCGATGGTCCGCAGGTGTGCGCGCTTGTCCGCTGCTGTACGTCGGCGTTGTCACTCAGTTAGACACTCAGCCGCTGTGGGACTCACGCACCTACCCTGGGCTTGCCTAGCTACGAACCGTCGCCGTGGTCGGCCTGGAGGCCATGGTGTAGAAGGATGCCGTGACGACTCAACCAACAAGGGCGATGTGGTGGGCCGAACTGGCGGTTTTTCTCGCCGTGTCAGCCGCAACCACCCTGCTGATCATGTTCCTGTTGTCGCTGGCAGCGGGGCACCACTCGGTCTCCCTTGGCGTCGGGCCCTCAGCCCTGCTGATCGCTCTGTCCATCGGTATCGGCATCTTCGTTAGCGGCCGGTTCAGGGCTTGGGGGGTGCGCCGCAGGGCTGCATCCCTCGCCACGCGATCTTGAAAACCGTCGTGGCAGCGATGTCACCGTGGGTTCAAATCCCACACCCACCGCAGATGAACGACCCCTGACCAGGTGAAACGGTCAGGGGTCGTGGTGTTGGGTGCTATCCGTGATTGGCTGCTGTTCCCCGTGGTTCCCCGATGGATCGGGCACGAGTGGGGCACGGATTCGGTGCCAGGCGCGCCCGGCGATGCGGGCTTTGAGATCTGGCCTCATCCCTACCAGGTCGATCATGGCGCCTTGGCTTACTGGATCAATCGACCTTCTGCCTCGACAGCTCGTCTGCTGAGGTTCGGCGTTATCCGCCGTTGTTCGCCCCTGTTGGTGTCAGCTACTGGTGTCAGACATCAATGGGCGCTTGACATCTTGCCTCCGGAGCCCCTCGACAGCGGTGCTCGCACTGAACGGTGTCAGGAAAGTGCTCCTGCCACGGCCCCTGCCACAAGCAGCAGACCGACGAGCAACTGGAGTACGAGACCCACGCGGGATCCGAAAGAGGCCAGGTAGTACGCGCTCTCGGCGGACGAGGGTTTACGTGCATCGAACACGACGGGAACCTCCTCACCCTCCCACGGCGGCGGCTTCGGGGCGGTGACGAGCGCCCACACCTCCTCGCCGTCGGCCGTTCGGAAGGAGCAGTTCAGTACCTCCACCGCCGTACCGCCGCGGCGTATGCGCTCCTTGCAGATGGCCAGGGTTTCCACCCCGTTCTTCCTCAGCCGACGGTTTCGCAATTGCTGGGGGACAAACAGGAGCGACGCGATGCCGAAGGGAACGGCGATGATCAGGAACGGGATGCCGTAGTTCGTGGTGCTCGCGAGCGTGGTGTACAACTGCGTTCTCCCCCTGTGATACGCGTGATGCCGCAGCATACAAACAGTCGCCGGGGCGGTGGTCGGTCCGGCCGTCAACCACTCAGGCACTCCCCTCCTGCACCCACCACCTTCCCCAGCTTCCATCCCGTCCGCCGTCGACCCACACACCGTGGAGCAGGCGTGGTTCATGGCGTCCAGGTGGAGCGCGCCACTGTACGAACGACCTGGACGCCATGGGCCGCGTCTGCTCGGCTCTGCCTGGGTCGATGGCGGACGGGATGGAAGCACCCCGCGCAAGCCACTACCGGCCTGCAGTCGGGAACGGCGCCACCTCCATCCCCCCCAGCGGCGCCTTCACTCGGCTATCACCTGTGGCTGCCCGGCGACCCCGACCAGGGACGCAACGGCACCCACGTCCTCATCGCGGGCGGCACCGGGTCGGGCAAGGGCGAGACCGCCCTCAACCTCCAAACGGAGATCCTGTCCCGCCGGGATGTGCTGCTGTGGCTGTCGGACCCGAAGATGTTCCAGGACTTCCGTCCGCTGCTGCCCAGGTGCAGAACGACCCCAAGCACTCCTGCCGCACGGACGGCCGCGCCTGCGGCTGCGCGGGTATGCCGTACCTGGTGGCCTGGATGGAAGAGGCCGCCAGCACGCTGCGCAACCTGGGGGACGACGCGTTCACCGGCATCGCGCAGGAGGCACGGTCCGCCGGCGTGTCCCTGATCGTGTCGCTTCAGCGGCCGTCGTATGACCAGATGTCCACCAGCACCCGCGCCTCCCTGCCCTCTGTGATCGCGCTCGGCTGCGACCCGCGAGATGAGTCGTTCTCCCTGCCGGACACGGTGCTGGACGCGGGCGCCCATCCCGGCGCATGGGGCAACCGCCGCCCCGGCTACTGCTACCTCGTCACCCCCGGCATCGACGAGACCCGCTACGCCTCCCCGGGCCGCACCTGGGGATTCGGCCGCGACGCGGTCTCCCTGATGGAGGTCCTCGCCGACTGGGCCCAGCGGAACGGCGCGGTTGCCGACCCCGTCACCGCCGGTGCCGCCTCCAGCGTCGCCGGAAACGCCTACACCGGCCGCCCCACCCCCGGCGCCGACGCCACCGCCCACGCCGCCACGGACGAGGACGACATGGACGACACCGGGTACGGGCCGCTGGTCGACCCCGAGGACGCGGACATCGACCCCGAAGCCGAACTCCCCGAGCCTGAGCAGGGCGATGACGCCCCGATCTTCGGGCAGGAGAGCGGCCACAAGCCGTCGCCGGAGGAAGCGCAGCGCCTCCTTGACCAGGCGCTCGCGGAGTTCGAGCACGAGGGCCGCATGGTCGTCGGTCCGAAGGACTTCACCGACTGGTGCGACAAGCACAACCTGTCCCGCTCGTGGGTGTCCAAGCGGCTGAAGAAGGCCGCGGAGGAGGGGCGCCTGGAGGCGACGAACACCACCGGCCGGTGGCGCATCGTCCCTACCCTCCTGGCCGCCTGACACCCGTCAGTGACGGGCCCATCACACCCAAACCCCTAGGCAGACGCGCTGTGACGCGGCCGTCACAGCGGCCTGTCACACGGCCTCACACCTACCCGCCACACCCAGCCGAACGGGCCCGCCGCCACCACCGTGGCGCGGGCCCGCCGCTATCCCGGAGGGAGCCCTGGTGGCCCACCCCGAACAGCCCACAGCCGTCGAAGTGCACCAGCCGCAACCCGTCACCGTGAACCCGCCGACCGCGCCGATCGCCCCCCCTCCAACTGGGCAGCGTCCCGGTTGTAGCGAGCGTTGTCCTGCCCGACGGGCGGGTCGTCACCGGCTACGCCATCGAACCCGCCAAGCCCGAACCGGTCGTGGCCAAGCCGCCTGTGTCTCGCGCGGCGGTGAACATCGCCCTCGGGGGCGTCGGGTTCCTCGCCGTGTGCGGCGGCCTGCTGCTGCTCACCACGTTCATCGCTGCCCTGACCGCACTCGTCACCCAGCTCATCTTCGGCGGCTGGATCGCCGTGCAGCTCTTCAGCGGACGCAGCCACGGCGGCGGGACCACGGTCAACATCCGCCAGGCCGTCTTCAAGCGCAACCACTTCCACGGCTGACCAGCCAGACAGGAGCCCGCACGTGTTCGACGACTACGACGACGAGTTCAACGACTGCGAACTCTGCTACCCCACCGACGACACCGAGCCCTACCCCCACGCCCACTGCTGCCTTTGCGGCGACACCGGCGCGGGTGACGTGCCCGAGTGCCACTGCGACTAGCAACGCCAGGGGCGGCCCCCTCTCGCCAAAGACCGGGCCGCCCCGACCAGCCAGCACCCACACGAGGAACTGGAGGCATCCAGCATGACCCAAGCGCCCTCCATCCGGCGAGGTCACAAGCCCGGCCTACTGGACACCGCTCTCTCGCTGGCTGCGCACGGTATCCCGCCGCTGCCGCTGCGGGCAGGCAAGGTGCCGTTCGGGAACTGCCCAGACTGCAAGGACAGCGGTTGTGGGGACCGGCCCAACACCCAGCCCGATGACCCGGAAGGAACTCGGTCGGCGCCTGCGGTTGCACGTCTACCCGGTGCTCGGCTCCCGCCCTATCGGGACCTTCCGGCCGGAGCACATCAGGGAGTTCGTCGCCGCCCTGGAAGCGAAGCCCGGCATCGGGCAGTCCTACGCCCGGAACATCTTCGCGGACGTTCAGTCGGTCCTGTCTGCCGCCGTTGACGACACGCTGTTGTCGCGCAACCCGTGTGGTGCCCGGACCGTCCGGCGCCCCAAGCCTGACCCGCATCCCGTAGTCCCGTGGGTGCCCGACCAGGTGTTCGCCGTTCGCGCGGCCCTTCTGGATCGGTACCGAGCGATGGTCAACGTCGGTGCCGGATGCGGCTTGCGCCAGGGCGAGGTGTTTGGGCTCGCTGAGGACGCCATCGACACCGCCGGACGCACGCTCCACGTGGTCCGGCAGATCAAGCACGTGGAAGGGCACCCGGTGTTCGCTCTCCCCAAGGGCGGCAAGAAGCGCGACGTGCCGTTGCCCGGCTCCGTGGCGGAAGCCCTCCGGGCGCACATGGACGCCTTCAAGCCCGTGGAGATCACGTTGCCGTGGGACGTGCCGGAGGGTCCGAGGGTGTCCGCCCGGCTGATCTTCACGGCTGAGCAAGGGGGCATGGTGTGGCGGAGCAACTTCAACGGCAAGGAGTGGAAGCCCGCTCTTGCGGTCGCTGGCCTCATCCCGGAGGCAGACGACGACGGTAAGTACGAGTCGGCGCGCGAGCACGGCATGCACGCCCTCCGGCACTTCTACGCGTCCGCGCTCTTGGACGCGGGCGAGAACATCAAGGCCGTCAGCGAGTACATGGGGCATGCTGACCCGGGGCTGACGCTGCGGGTGTACGCCCACCTGATGCCCGACAGCCGCCAGAGGGCCCGCCGCGCCATCGACACGGTGTTTCAGCACGTTTCCCAGGAAGATCACAGCCCAACGAGTCTTTGACGGCCCTGAAATGCCCACCTGCGCAGTTCAAGGGCCTTTCTGTGATGGGCCCTTCCCGCGCAAAACGGGTTACCGACGAAATGAGTCTCGCGAGGTGACGAAAACAGGCACTGAGGGTCGCGTCAGTTGCTCGACGAGCTGTGACGTGCGAAAGCGGGCTGGCTCGCGAGGGTCAGCCGTCGTTAGGTCGATGTTGGACAAGCCCTCCGCGTCTGACGCCAGCAAGGATCCTTGATCAAAGGGACCGCGCAGCGTCCAAGTTCGCGCGCACCTGCCTTGTTGTCGGGTGGTCCTCGCCCAGTACCCGCACGCAGTCGGCGAGGGTCTGCTCGTGGAGGGGGGTCGCCCGGCCCAGGTCACCGGCCGATTCGTAGGCGGAGGCGAGGTTGTTGCGGGAGCCGAGGGTGTGGGGGTGGTCCTCGCCCAGCACCCGCACCCGATCGGCGAGGGTCTGCTCGTGGAGGGGGATCGCCCGGCCCAGGTCATCGGCCGATTGGTAGGCCAGGGCGAGGTTGTTGCGGGAGCCGAGGGTGTGGGGGTGGTCCTCGCCCAGCACCCGCACATAGTCGGCGAGGGTCTGCTCGTGGAGGGGGATCGCCCGGCCCAGGTCACCGGCCGATTGGTAGGCCAGGGCGAGGTTGTTGCGGGAGCCGAGGGTGTGGGGGTGGTCCTCGCCCAGCACCCGCACATAGTCGGCGAGGGTCTGCTC